>NZ_JAUORY010000059.1:0-1423 GCF_030548145.1 Aliiglaciecola sp. 2_MG-2023 | reverse complement strand
AAGGTGACGAAGTTGTTGATGCCATGCTTCCAGGAAAATCCTCTAAACTTATGGTATATCGAACCGTACCCCAAACCGACACAGGTGGTCAGGTAGAGAATACTAAGGCGCTTGAGAGAACTCGGGTGAAGGAACTCGGCAAAATCGTACCGTAACTTCGGGAGAAGGTACGCCCTTGTTTGTGATGGAACTTGCTTCCTAAGCGAACGAGGGCCGCAGTGAAAAGGTGGCTGGAACTGTTTATTAAAAACACAGCACTGTGCTAAATCGAAAGATGACGTATACGGTGTGACGCCTGCCCGGTGCCGGAAGGTTAATTGATGGGGTTAGCGCAAGCGAAGCTCTTGATCGAAGCCCCGGTAAACGGCGGCCGTAACTATAACGGTCCTAAGGTAGCGAAATTCCTTGTCGGGTAAGTTCCGACCTGCACGAATGGCGTAATCATGGCCACGCTGTCTCCACCCGAGACTCAGTGAAATTGAAATCGCAGTGAAGATGCTGTGTACCCGCACCTAGACGGAAAGACCCCGTGAACCTTTACTACAGCTTGGCACTGAACATTGAATCTACATGTGTAGAATAGGTGGGAGGCTTTGAAGCACAGTCGCTAGATTGTGTGGAGCCGCCTTTGAAATACCACCCTTGTATATTTGATGTTCTAACATTGGTCCCTTATCGGGATTGTGGACAGTGTCTGGTGGGTAGTTTGACTGGGGCGGTCTCCTCCCAAAGAGTAACGGAGGAGCACGAAGGTTAGCTAATCACGGTCGGACATCGTGAGGTTAGTGCAATGGCATAAGCTAGCTTAACTGCGAGACAGACACGTCGAGCAGGTACGAAAGTAGGTCATAGTGATCCGGTGGTTCTGTATGGAAGGGCCATCGCTCAACGGATAAAAGGTACTCCGGGGATAACAGGCTGATACCGCCCAAGAGTTCATATCGACGGCGGTGTTTGGCACCTCGATGTCGGCTCATCACATCCTGGGGCTGAAGTCGGTCCCAAGGGTATGGCTGTTCGCCATTTAAAGTGGTACGCGAGCTGGGTTTAGAACGTCGTGAGACAGTTCGGTCCCTATCTGGTGTGGGCGTTGGATGATTGAGGGGAGCTGCTCCTAGTACGAGAGGACCGGAGTGGACGAACCGCTGGTGTTCGGGTTGTCA
This sequence comes from Aliiglaciecola sp. 2_MG-2023, assembly GCF_030548145.1. Taxonomy (NCBI): domain Bacteria; kingdom Pseudomonadati; phylum Pseudomonadota; class Gammaproteobacteria; order Alteromonadales; family Alteromonadaceae; genus Aliiglaciecola; species Aliiglaciecola sp. 2_MG-2023. The sequence continues at coordinate 260 of NZ_JAUORY010000059.1, read as the reverse complement.
TGCCAATGGCATTGCCCGGTAGCTACGTTCGGAATCGATAACCGCTGAAAGCATCTAAGCGGGAAGCGAGCCCCAAGATGAGTCATCCCTGACAGTTTAACTGTCCTAAAGGGTTGTTGAAGACTACGACGTAGATAGGCAGGATGTGGAAGCGTTGTGAGGCGTTAAGCTAACCTGTACTAATTGCCCGTGAGGCTTAACCATACAACGCCCAAATGTCTTCGTAAGAAGCATGGTGTTGTAAGAGTGACAAGACAACA
>NZ_JAUORY010000058.1:0-1499 GCF_030548145.1 Aliiglaciecola sp. 2_MG-2023 | reverse complement strand
TTTGGGGTTGTATGGTTAAGTGACTAAGCGTATACGGTGGATGCCTAGGCAGTTAGAGGCGATGAAGGACGTGTAAGTCTGCGAAAAGCTGTGGTGAGTTGACAAAACGCATTTGAGCCACAGATGTCCGAATGGGGGAACCCAGTGCATTTATGCACTATCTGCAACTGAATACATAGGTTGTAGAGGCAAACGAGGGGAACTGAAACATCTAAGTACCCTTAGGAAAAGAAATCAATTGAGATTCCCCTAGTAGCGGCGAGCGAACGGGGAGCAGCCGAGTAATTATGACGTAGTGGAATGTGTTGGAAAGCACAACGGTACAGGGTGATAGTCCCGTACACTAAGCGTTATTTTTGCCATATTAAGTAGGTCGGGACACGTGTTATCCTGACTGAAGATGGGGGGACCATCCTCCAAGGCTAAATACTCCTAACTGACCGATAGTGAACCAGTACCGTGAGGGAAAGGCGAAAAGAACCCCTGTGAGGGGAGTGAAATAGAACCTGAAACCGTATACGTACAAGCAGTGGGAGCAGACTTGTTCTGTGACTGCGTACCTTTTGTATAATGGGTCAGCGACTTATATTTTGTAGCAAGGTTAACCGTTTAGGGAAGCCGTAGTGAAAGCGAGGGTTAACTGCCCGTTTAGTTGCAAGGTATAGACCCGAAACCCGGTGATCTAGCCATGGGCAGGTTGAAGGTTGAGTAACATCAACTGGAGGACCGAACCCACTGACGTTGAAAAGTCAGGGGATGACCTGTGGCTGGGGGTGAAAGGCCAATCAAACCGGGAGATAGCTGGTTCTCCCCGAAAGCTATTTAGGTAGCGCCTCGGACGAACACCATTGGGGGTAGAGCACTGTTAAGGCTAGGGGGTCATCCCGACTTACCAACCCTTTGCAAACTCCGAATACCAATGAGTGATATCCGGGAGACACACGGCGGGTGCTAACGTCCGTCGTGAAGAGGGAAACAACCCAGACCGCCAGCTAAGGTCCCAAAATATTGCTAAGTGGGAAACGATGTGGGAAGGCTAAGACAGCTAGGAGGTTGGCTTAGAAGCAGCCACCCTTTAAAGAAAGCGTAATAGCTCACTAGTCGAGTCGGCCTGCGCGGAAGATGTAACGGGGCTAAGCAATATACCGAAGCTGCGGATGTTTACTTTGTAAACATGGTAGGGGAGCGTTGTGTAAGTGGCTGAAGGTAAGCTGTGAGGCTTGCTGGACATATCACAAGTGCGAATGCTGACATGAGTAACGATAATGGGGGTGAAAAACCCCCACGCCGGAAGACCAAGGTTTCCTGTCCCATGCTAATCAGGGCAGGGTAAGTCGGCCCCTAAGGCGAGGCAGAGATGCGTAGTCGATGGGAAACGGATTAATATTTCCGTACTTGGTATATCAGTGAAGGGGGGACGGAGAAGGCTAGGCAAGCTTGGTGTTGGTTATCCAAGTGAAAGTGCGTAGGGCGTTGAATTAGGTAAATCCGGTTCAACA
>NZ_JAUORY010000057.1:0-1594 GCF_030548145.1 Aliiglaciecola sp. 2_MG-2023 | reverse complement strand
TTGATACTCATTGAGCCTCCCCAATCAGCGTAACTTTTAGGCTACTCTGATAGGTGACAAAACCAAACGGAGAAGCTCAATGAACTTTTATACTAATACACATCCATACTATTGTGGAATTGATTTACATGCTCGACTACTTTATGTCTGTATTATTGATGAATTCGGTGAAGTGCTAGTACATAAAAAGATAGCTGATTCCCCTGAACAATTACTTGCTCTATTGCAACCTTACCTGGGTAATATCATCGTCGGCGTTGAATGTATGCATTGCTGGTATTGGATTAGTGACTTTTGCCAAGCACACAATATAGACTTTGTACTCGGCCACGCTTTATACATGAAAGCTATTCACGGCGGCAAAACAAAGAATGATAAAATTGACTCATTCAAGATAGCCAAATTACTCAAAGGTGGAAACTTTCCGTTAGCCTATAACTATCCAACTGAATTACGTGCCACCCGTGACTTGTTACGTAGACGAACCAAGCTTGTTCGTTTTGGCGCTGACTTAAAAGCTCATGTCACTAACACGGTAAGTCAATATAACTATCGCCCTCATTCCCTTAACTTACGCTACCCAGCCGCTAGAGATAAGATGACCGATGTATTTAAGGATATATCCGTACAACGTAATGTCGATATTGATTTAACTATGGTTGGACATATTGAAACCGAATTGCGTAAAGTCGAATGGTTCATTGAAAAGCAAGCAAAGCAGCATAACCCTAAAGACTATTACTTACTTAAATCCATTGCCGGTGTTGGGCAAATACTCGCTCTGACTATCTTGTATGAAATAGGCGATATTCAACGCTTTGACAGTGTCCAAAAGTTTGCCTCCTATTCACGATTGGTAAAATGCAAAGCTGAATCTGCAGGCAAAACCTACGGGACTCAAGGCAATAAAATAGGTAATGCACACCTTAAATGGGCTTTCTCTGAAATGGCCGTACTTTATCTAAGAGGTAATGACAAGGCCAGAGCTTATCTAAATAAATTACAAAAACGTATGAGCAAAGCCAAAGCGCTTTCTGCGCTAGCTCATAAACTTGGACGCTGTGTTTATTTTATGTTGAAACGACAAAAGGCTTTTGATGAAAAACGATTTTTAGCAGGTTAGTCACGTCATTCGGTGAGCTGAACGTCTAACTAGCACCTTATGCAGAGTATGTGAAAACGTGAGTGAATTCGTCACTGGTTTAACACCCCTTATCTCGTTTATATACCACCGCTAGGTAACTACCCGGCTTGATTAGACACCGAATGGTCGTGCATCAATACTTTGAGCTAATTCGTTTACACCTAGCTTGAGCCTGAAACTAACTGGTGGAATATTCCAACCCGATTCTTGAATAGTGCCAGTGTTGGGTTAACCGATGAATGTCTAGTGCCCCTGTTATCACTATGGAAGGTGAAACAACAGGCTGTGATGAGATCACGTAAGAGAGCCTCTATATGTGTTTGCTGTAAGCGATGACTTAACAGCCACTATGACAGATGAAGTATACGGCTTAGCTCAGAGGTTTGGATTGACCTTGAAAAAGTGGTCAAAAGATGACTAATACCTATTGACCAACAAGAGGCTCATATG
>NZ_JAUORY010000056.1:0-1712 GCF_030548145.1 Aliiglaciecola sp. 2_MG-2023 | reverse complement strand
GTCTAACAAAGCAAATCAAGTACGCTCCTTCGTCGCCGGACGCAAACTCGCTGGCTGGGGCTCATTCTTCGCCAAGTTTAGCCAGCAAGCCTGCGCCGCTTATTTGAAGCGTTAGGAGTTCATTAGTATGATATTCAGACTTGGTAGCAACTCCGCAAATATTTTTATTTCTGCTTTCATTGGTTTCGTGTTGGTTGTCTTGTTTGCCTTTAATCATTTGATTATTCCCATTGATAAAGTAAATCCTTTGAACAGCTACCATAGGCAGTGGATTGAATCTGGAATTGAAAATTACCGCTATACACTTAGGTTTGGATGTATGGGGGTTTTGGAGTATCGAGTTGTCGTAAAAAATGGAGTGAAGATTACCCCAAGGAGCATAGACGTTTATTCTATAGATGATCTTTTTGAATATGCTGACCGCGCCGAAAAGAATGCAGATGAATATAATGTCACTTACCACGAAACAGGCTTTCCCTCTGAAATAGAAGTAAATTGGAGTAAAGAAATATGGGATGACGAGTGTTTTAGAGAAGTGACTGACTTTCAGGTAATTAAGCCACATGAACTCTAACAAACCAATCAAACGGACAAATACTCGCTGGCTTGGGTCGCTTCGCTCCCAGTATAGCCAACAAGTATTTGCCGTTTATTAGGGGCGTTATGTCCCTAATGGAGTTTTTGGATGCGGATAAGTAACTTTGGAGAAACCTGCTTGGCCATATCTGGTGTCTGGTTGATTGCCTCCTCCATGCCTGATTTCTTGACGTCCATTATCACTATCAAAACTTCTAATCTGATTGCAGATGAGGGCTCCTTTTATTTTGGCACTTTGGTTTTTTTAATTACTAAGCTGGTAATTGGCTTGTTTCTGATTGCTACGAGAAAGTCTATTGGAAAGTTTCTTGGTTTCAATTCCCAATTTGACTCCAACGCTACTGAATTGTTATCAGCAGCAATATTCTTATTAGGTTTATATTTCATTTTTAATGGGAGTGTAGCTTTAGGTCAGCATTATTTAGTATTTAGAGAACAATCGGATACTGAGATGTATTATTTTTGGCAAGGTTTACTAAGTGTAATTTGCGGACTCACTTTAAGCTTATTTTCTTTTAGTTTATCGAAAATATGGAGGCTTCTCAGGTTTGCCGGAACATAACAAACACATCATGTTCACTCGCTTCGCTCATTGGGACGCATACTCGCTGGCTCGGCTCATTCTTCGCATGTATAGCCAGCAAGCCTGCGCCCCATATGTGAAGCGTTAGGCATCAATATGATCGTTACTAAGTTAATAGAAGATAACCCCGTTATAATTCATCACAAGTTGTCGGGAACATTAACAAAGTCGGAAGCATTGATTGGTTCTGAAGAAGCAATTGATTTAGTTAAAGGTGTTATAAAGAATGAGACTCAAATATTATTAATGATAGATGTACGAGAGTATATTTTTAAGGATTTAGAAGCGCACAAAGTTTGGGCAATAAATTTTAAAGAAAATAGCTTATTACAAGGCTCAGTTAAAGTTGCACTTGTTGGGAATAATGAACCAAAATTTAGAGCAGAGAAAGAATATATGGAATCAAAAACTCTTCAATTCTTTACTAAAACTGAAACAGCCTTAATATGGCTGAAAAATGCCTAACACATATGAGCCTCTTGTTGGTCAATAGGTATTAGTCATCTTTTGACCACTTTTTCAAGGTCAATCC
>NZ_JAUORY010000055.1:0-1849 GCF_030548145.1 Aliiglaciecola sp. 2_MG-2023 | reverse complement strand
CCGGAAGTGTAGAATACGCCTCCCGCTTGAGAGAGACCTAACGGACTCACTAAGCAGAGAAAAAGTTTTCTAGGCGACGTCAAGTAATGACAGTCACCTTGCGCAAACATTATCTCAGTAATCGGACGTCACTTTGTTCCGCATTACGCTTCGATAAGTTTGCACTAAATGTTCTTTAACAATTTGCAACAAGACAATCTGTGTGGGCACTCATTATAAGAGTGCTTACCAAAAAAAGTTCATATTTCGAAAGAAGTTTAATTGAAGAGTTTGATCATGGCTCAGATTGAACGCTGGCGGCAGGCCTAACACATGCAAGTCGAACGGTAACATTTCTAGCTTGCTAGAAGATGACGAGTGGCGGACGGGTGAGTAATACTTAGGAACATGCCTTTGTGTGGGGGATAACTATTGGAAACGATAGCTAATACCGCATAACGTCTACGGACCAAAGGGGGCTTTCGGGCTCTCGCGCAAAGAGTGGCCTAAGTGAGATTAGCTAGTTGGTGAGGTAAAGGCTCACCAAGGCGACGATCTCTAGCTGTTCTGAGAGGAAGATCAGCCACACTGGAACTGAGACACGGTCCAGACTCCTACGGGAGGCAGCAGTGGGGAATATTGCACAATGGGGGAAACCCTGATGCAGCCATGCCGCGTGTGTGAAGAAGGCCTTCGGGTTGTAAAGCACTTTCAGTTGTGAGGAAAGGTTAGTAGTTAATACCTGCTAGCTATGACGTTAGCAACAGAAGAAGCACCGGCTAACTCCGTGCCAGCAGCCGCGGTAATACGGAGGGTGCGAGCGTTAATCGGAATTACTGGGCGTAAAGCGCACGCAGGCGGTTTGTTAAGCTAGATGTGAAAGCCCCGGGCTCAACCTGGGAATAGCATTTAGAACTGGCAGACTAGAGTCTTGGAGAGGGGAGTGGAATTCCAGGTGTAGCGGTGAAATGCGTAGATATCTGGAGGAACATCAGTGGCGAAGGCGACTCCCTGGCCAAAGACTGACGCTCATGTGCGAAAGTGTGGGTAGCGAACAGGATTAGATACCCTGGTAGTCCACACCGTAAACGCTGTCTACTAGCTGTTTGTGTATTATATACGTGAGTAGCGAAGCTAACGCGCTAAGTAGACCGCCTGGGGAGTACGGCCGCAAGGTTAAAACTCAAATGAATTGACGGGGGCCCGCACAAGCGGTGGAGCATGTGGTTTAATTCGATGCAACGCGAAGAACCTTACCTACTCTTGACATCCAGAAAATTTGGCAGAGATGCCTCAGTGCCTTCGGGAATTCTGAGACAGGTGCTGCATGGCTGTCGTCAGCTCGTGTCGTGAGATGTTGGGTTAAGTCCCGCAACGAGCGCAACCCTTGTCCTTAGTTGCCAGCATTTAGTTGGGCACTCTAAGGAGACTGCCGGTGACAAACCGGAGGAAGGTGGGGACGACGTCAAGTCATCATGGCCCTTACGAGTAGGGCTACACACGTGCTACAATGGCGAGTACAGAGGGAAGCGAACTTGCGAGAGTAAGCGGATCCCTTAAAGCTCGTCGTAGTCCGGATTGGAGTCTGCAACTCGACTCCATGAAGTCGGAATCGCTAGTAATCGCAAATCAGAATGTTGCGGTGAATACGTTCCCGGGCCTTGTACACACCGCCCGTCACACCATGGGAGTGGGATGCAAAAGAAGTAGTTAGTCTAACCTTCGGGAGGACGATTACCACTTTGTGTTTCATGACTGGGGTGAAGTCGTAACAAGGTAACCCTAGGGGAACCTGGGGTTGGATCACCTCCTTACACTATAGGTATCACTTTTGTGATGCAGTGTTCACACAGATTGTTTTGTTGTTAAT
>NZ_JAUORY010000054.1:0-2352 GCF_030548145.1 Aliiglaciecola sp. 2_MG-2023 | reverse complement strand
GTTTGGATTGACCTTGAAAAAGTGGTCAAAAGATGACTAATACCTATTGACCAACAAGAGGCTCATATGTGTTAGGCGTAAATACCATCAGTGCGCTCCGCCCCATTGGACCATTGCATAAAAAGAAAATAGTAGTAAAAATGTCACCAGAAATGGAACTGAAACCACTAAAACCCTATGCCTTAGACTACCACCGATTTCTGATACCATTTTAAACACTAGAACACTAAAAGAAACACATACAAATAGTGGGAAAATGATCGTAGAAAACGCATAACCACCAAATTTTGCCATCGAATCAGCCCAATAGGTTAAATTCAAAAAGTGAAAACTTATCGTAAACACTACAGAAGCTATGATAACCAATAGAAATGCTTTTAGTTTGATAGGTCTGATCATCTTTTACGCCTAACGCCCTAATCAGCCGCGCCGCTTTTTGGCGTCGGATGAATTTGCTTGTTAGCCATGCTGGGCTCGACTTTTACTTTTACACCCGACATGTAATCTTGATTGAACCAAAGTAACTTATCTAATGGAAAGTCACTAAAAGTTAATTCTATTTCTGACGTCCAGACCACTTTTAAATTTTCAGGCTTGCCGTCCAACCCAAAAAATCCGTTATATTCTTTGCCTGATTCCACATCTACGATGTTTACTCCAGTTTGCCAGTTAGTTGTTGCTCCGCAATCTGAATAACCAAGCTTCGCAATTTTTTTACCATTTGGCGAAGCAAACTCTGATACTTCGGTATATGAGCATAATGATGGGCCTTCAATTCCTAGAATATCCATTCCGTACCCTATGGCCTTAAATCCAAACCATATGAAAAATAGAATAGCGCCAAGATTCCAAACTGATTTTTTAACCTTCGCTACAACACTCATGCAGATCCTTATGTATGGCTAACGCTTACAATAACGGGAAAAGCCGAGTGCTTTGGCACGAAGTGCCAGCGAGGATTTTTCCCAATGAGCGAAGCAAATGATGTTGATTGTTTTGTTATGTTTTGACAACAACCCGCCAATTTTCCAAAACTGCATTGAACTCACTTCCAATATTAATAAAAGAACTGATCCACTCACCAATGTGTTTGGGATTACAAAAAATTTCCATTCTAAGTTTGAGATAATAACCTCCTCCTTTGAATCTTCCTTTTCTTAAAATCGCACTGCCATCTTGAACGTTAAGATGTTTAAACAATTTATCTAAACAAATTTTAGAAGGTACTTTAAATTCAAATTCTAAAAGTTGTAGCCCCGATAAGTCGACACCTGATTCGGAGAGCATTTTCAGTTTTTTTTCGATCATTTAAGAAACATAACACTTAACATATGGGGCGCAAGCTTGTTGGCTATACTTGCGAAGAATGAGCTGAGCCAGCGAGTTTGCGTCCCAATGAGCGCAGCGAATGAACATAATGTTTTTGTTAGGTGCGTGTATATTCAAAACTATCTAATAACTCCGCAGCATAAATTTTTTGATTTTCATTAAGTGTATCCGTATCCAATAAGGAGCGCACCATCCTCCAATCATCCTCTTTGGTAATTCTACCTCTGGAAGTGATTTTGAGAAAAGTTTTATATGATTCGTTTTTTAAAATTACTAGCGATGGTAAACCAAGTTTCAGTAGTTCTGACTCTAAATTTTCTCGTTGAGTAATTTTCATATGAGAGCAAACTTCTAAGGCGTCTTGTGCTACTTGTCGTACATCTGAAATTGGAAAGGTCATTATATGATCTTTAGTCAACTTCATTGCTGAATCACCTTGCCCAAAGACAAGTTCAGTAAATTCAGCAAGTAGTTCCTTTTCAGTTTTCACTAAAGCACCTAACGCCTCGTTAAGAGGCAAATAATAAGTTGGCTAAAATAAGCGACGCAGGAGCAAAAGCCAACTGTTATTTGTCCTGCTTTAACGACTTGTTAGGTAACTTTGCATACCCCGCTTTAACTTGCTTTGCTATATAGGTATCAATAGCACCTTTTAAATTACTATTGGGGTTTAAATTACAATATGAGCTAATGTCTAAAATAAAATTTTGACCTTCAGGCATTTTATCTGGTGACTTACCAGCATTGAAAACAACACCAGTTCCGGTTAGATAGCCAGCCCACCAATTTTTATAACCATATTGCCAATTAGGTTCATTCTTGTTTATGTTATAGAGAGAACATCCGACGCTACCGAAAACATTACTGCCTTCTGTTGCCCGTGATTGACCAGCAACAATTAATAAAATAACGAATGTTATTAGATACGTAAATCTCATTTAGTTACCTAACGCCCTGTTAACGGGCAAAATATAGTTGGCTAAAATAAGCGACAAAGGAGCAAAAGCCAACTGTACTTTGTCC
>NZ_JAUORY010000053.1:0-3402 GCF_030548145.1 Aliiglaciecola sp. 2_MG-2023 | reverse complement strand
CCATGGCCTAAAGGCCATGCTACAATCTGTAGTCGGTGGCTTTAGCCCCGAGATGGATCGTTTCAACACCGAGATTGGCGAGCGAACCCCCCATGGCCTAAAGGCAATGCTACGGGGACGGATGCAAAAAAAACGGGCTAACGCCCGTTTTTCAATTTATTCTTCGATGCTCATTACTTATGATTTGAAATAAGCTTCCAATTCTTCGCTACCACCAATGTGTTTTCCACCAATAAATACTTGTGGAACAGTATCACGACCGGTGATGGCTTTAAGCGAAGTTAAAGTAGCGCCCACTCCCATAACGATTTCTTCGTAAGAATAACCTTTGTCTTTAAGCAACGCTTTTGCTTTTGAGCAGAAAGGGCAGCCAGGTTTGGTGAAAATACTTACGGCTTGAGGCTTCAATGCGCCAGGTGCGACGTAATCCAACATAGTGTCTGCGTCAGATACTTCAAACGGGTCGCCTGGTAAATCAGGTTCGATAAACATTTTGTCTACCACACCGTCTTTTACCAACATTGAATAACGCCAGCTGCGCTTGCCAAAACCAAGGTCGTTTTTATCAACCAACAAACCCATGCCGTCAGTAAATTCGCCATTACCGTCTGGGATTAAAGTAACATTGTCGCTTTCTTGGTCGGCTGCCCAAGCATTCATTACAAAAGTATCGTTTACAGACATACAAACAATGTCATCTACGCCATTTTCTTTAAATGTTTTTGCCAATTCATTGTAACGAGGCAAGTGAGTAGATGAACAAGTTGGTGTAAATGCACCAGGAAGCGAGAAAACAACAACTGTTTTGCCAGCAAAAAGCTCGTCGCTTGTAACATCAACCCATTCGTCATTTTGGCGAGTGCGAAAAGTAACAGAAGGGACCTTTTGACCCGTTTTGTCTTCAAAGTTTGGATTAGTTTGTGTCATGTAAATCTCCAATTAATTAATAATTCCGGCTAGTTGGGTAAATAATACAGCCTTTACACTTTTAATAATAATGATTAAAACAAATCATGGTAATCTATAAAACAGATTAAAGGGTTATTGAGCAGCTTTTCAATCGAAAAAATATAAGTTGCCTGCCAAAATAGTTTACTGATAGATAGTTAATTAGTTTTGTTACGCTTAAGTTACATATGGGTGTTATTTTCATCGAATTCAATGAATTAATTGTAAACTTGCGTACTTAATTTAATTAATTGAAAATAAATTACATATTATCCTTGCAATTTTTGCTCATACTGGCAAATTCACCCGTTGGAAAAGGACATACGTCATAAAAATCTGAGCTGTTCGAAAAAGTTATTTCCTTTATCAGCCTTATTCTTGCGATACTTTTCCCTTACCTTAAACTTGGAAATAAGAGAGATAAACCTTTATGTGTGGAATATTCGGCATTCTGGACATCAAAACTGATGTATCAGAACTTAGGACGCAAGCGTTAGAGCTTTCCAAATTGCTACGCCATCGTGGCCCTGACTGGTCAGGTATTTGGAATAATAATAGCGCAATCTTGAGTCACGAACGCTTGGCGATCGTAGACGTGGATACTGGAGCGCAACCTTTAATTAGCCGAAATAATAATCACGTTCTGGCTGTCAACGGTGAAATCTATAACCACAAAGCGTTAGAAAAAGATCTTGCGCAACCTTATGACTTCAAAACCAAGTCAGACTGTGAAGTAATTCTTCCTTTGTACCAACAAAAAGGAATTGAATTTATAGATGAGCTACAAGGCATGTTCGCTTTCATTTTGTATGATGAAGAGCAAGATGCGTATTTAATCGCTCGTGACCATATTGGCATCATCCCTCTATATACTGGCTTTGATGAACATGGAAACTTCTATGTTGCTTCAGAAATGAAAGCATTGGTACCAGTATGTAAAACCGTTTCAGAATTTCCACCAGGGCATTACCTGTGGAGCAAAACCGGTGAGTTGAAAAAATATTATCAACGAGATTGGATGTCTTATGACGCAGTCAAAGACAACACCACAGATTTAGACGAATTAAAAACGGCTTTTGAAAAATCAGTGAAGTCTCACATGATGTCAGATGTGCCTTACGCTGTATTGTTATCAGGCGGATTGGATTCATCTTTGGTTTCGGCAATTGCGGCTAAATATGTAGCCAAGCGCATAGAAGACGAAGATAAGTCAGACGCTTGGTGGCCTCGCCTACACTCATTTGCAGTAGGTCTTGAAGGTGCGCCAGATTTAGTGGCGGCTAAGAAAGTAGCTGACATGATAGGCACTGTGCATCACGAGATTCACTTTACTATTCAAGAAGGTATTGATGCCATTCGTGACGTTATTTACTATCTTGAAACTTACGATACTACAACCATCCGTGCTGCCACACCAATGTACTTAATGAGTCGTAAAATTAAGGCTATGGGTATCAAAATGGTCCTATCTGGTGAAGGTGCTGATGAGATATTCGGCGGTTACTTGTATTTCCATAAAGCACCAAATGCAAAAGAATTCCATGAAGAGACAGTGCGTAAATTAGACCGTCTGCATATGTTTGATTGTGCAAGAGCAAACAAAGCAACAGCATCTTGGGGTGTAGAAGCCCGCGTTCCATTCTTGGATAAAGAGTTCCTTGATGTGGCTATGCGTCTTAATCCAAAAGACAAAATGTGTCTTGACGGAAAAATGGAAAAATGGATTCTTCGTAAAGCCTTTGATAATGGCGAATATTTACCACCTGAAGTACTTTGGCGTCAAAAAGAACAGTTTGGTGACGGTGTAGGTTATTCTTGGATTGATTCCATCAAAGACTATGTTGATAACGAAGTGACAGAACAGCAACTCGCTACCGCTGAATTTCGTTTCCCACACAATACACCAGATACCAAAGAAGGTTATTTCTATCGCACCATTTTTGAAGGTTACTTCCCTCAAGAAAGCGCGGCGAACTGCGTACCCGGTGGAAAATCTATCGCTTGTAGTACCGTAGAAGCCTTAGAGTGGGATGAAAGCTTTAAGAATATGGCTGATCCATCAGGACGCTCTGTAATCAGTGTTCACGGCAAGTCATAACCGCTAGTAAAAACCAAAAATGGGGCTTTTTAGCCCCATTTTTTTGCGCGAAATAAAGACCTCGCCTTATATATCGGTGGCTTTTCCCAAGAGGTATAGGGCTTGGGACACTCCATGGCCTAAAGACCATGCTACAACCCCGAGAAACACATCCTGTAGTCGGTGGCTTTAGCCCCGAGATGGTGGCTTTAGCCCCGAGCCAAACCCATGGCCTAAAGGCCATGCTACACTTCCGAGAAATACATCCTGTAGTCGGTGGCTTTAGCCCCGAGATGGTGAAAATCCATGGCCTAAAGGCCATGCTACAATCCCGAGAAATACATCCTGTAGTCGGTGGCTTTAGCCCCGAGATGGCG
>NZ_JAUORY010000052.1:0-3424 GCF_030548145.1 Aliiglaciecola sp. 2_MG-2023 | reverse complement strand
GGATGATGTTGCGAGTGTTGTAGGGGATAAATCCCCCACCTACAGGAGGGGAATTTGTAGCATGGCCTTTAGGCCATGGATGATGTTGCGAGTGTTGTAGGGGATAAATCCCCCACCTACAGGAGGGGAATTTGTAGCATGGCCTTTAGGCCATAAATGGTGTTGCCAGCGTTGTAGGGGATAAATCCCCCACCTACAGGAGGGGAATTTGTAGCATGGCCTTCAGGCCATAAATGCCGATGCCAGCGTTGTAGGGGATAAATCCCCCACCTACAGGAGGGGAATTTGTAGCATGGCCTTCAGGCCATAAATGATGCCGCCAGTGTTGTAGGGGATAAATCCCCCAGCTACAGGAAGGGAATTTGTAGCATGGCCTTCAGGCCATGAATGCCGATGCCAGCGTTGTAGGGGATAAATCCGCCACCTACGGTGGAGTTGTTAAATGTGCGCTGATCAAATCAATGGATTTAGGAGTGATTTTTAGCATACTACCTTGATCGTACCAATCACCTAACACAATTCGAAGAGCTGGCTTACTATTGACTTCCAATTGATGAATGGCAGGACGATGGGTATGACCGTGGATCAATTGCTGGACATTATATTCCTGCATATAATTAACCACCTCTGCGGAAGTCACATCCATAATTTCCATGCTAAGTTTTTGCTGATTTTGTTGGCTGGTTTTTCGTCCTTTTTCGGCAATTTTTCTGCGAACCCATAACGGCAAGCTTAAAATCATTCTTGGCCACCACCAACCACGGGCCTTTTTCCGAAATTTTTGGTAGGCGAGATCTAACGTACAGAGTTCGTCACCATGCATCAACAGAGTCGGGGTTCCATACAGATCGATGACATGTTGTTGGTTTAAAATTGTCATGCCTGCTCTGCGCGCAAACTTCTCTCGAATTAAGAAATCACGGTTTCCGTGTATAAAATAGATGGGTACGCCGGTTTGTGAAAACTGCTTAAATAAGCTTGCTACATGTTCGCTAAATTCATTGCGATCGTCGTCGCCAATCCAATATTCGAACAAATCCCCAAGGACATATAAAGCATCAGCCCCTAAGGCTTGGTCACTCAAAAAAGACGCCAAACACGCGGTAATGTCAGGACGCTGAGCACTTAAATGCAAGTCTGAAATAAAGTAAGTATATGGTTTCATAAGGAAAACAAAAAAGGCTGATTAAAATCAGCCTTTTTAATGTTATTAATCGGTTATCTCAGCTTTTTGAATAACGACGTCTTCAACAGGTACGTCATCATGCATTCCGTGACGGGATGTTTTAACCCCTTTAATTTTGTTCACGATATCCATGCCTTCAACTACTTCACCAAATGCACAGTATCCCCAACCTTCCATTGATTCACTGCGAAAGTTTAGGAAGCTATTGTCTTTAAGGTTTATGAAGAATTGCGCAGTCGCTGAATGTGGATCATTGGTGCGAGCCATAGCAATAGTACCAGTGTTATTTGCTACACCGTTATTCGCTTCATTTTGTATAGGCTCGTTTGGATCTTTTTGGTCCATTCCTGGCTCAAATCCACCGCCTTGGATCATAAATCCATCTATGACGCGATGAAATATTGTGTTGTCGTAAAATCCATCTTTTACATAGCTTAAAAAGTTCTCAACCGTCTTCGGTGCTTTATCTTCAAAAAGGTTAAGTACGATTACGCCATAGTTTGTATGTAGTTTTACCATCAAGGGTTCCTGTGGATAAAGTAGTGAATTTAAATTTGTTCAGCTAAGTAGTGTATCGCAATCATAAAAATATTTCAGCTGTTGCTGTCACTTTGGAATAATAATTTGTGTTAATTTTTGCTAACACGCTGGTTTATGTCGACATGAGACGGTGCTAGAATCGCGCAATTATTTATTAAGATAACCAATGGAACCAATATAATGCAACAAATATACAATACCCTCACTCGACAAAAAGAGACTTTTAAGCCATTAGTGGCTGGCAAAGTGGGTTTGTATGTCTGTGGGATTACGGTTTATGACGTTTGCCATATGGGACATGCTCGTACTTATCTGAGTTTCGATCTAATGGTGCGCTACCTGCGCCACAAAGGCTACGAGGTGAATTATGTTCGAAACATTACAGATGTGGATGACAAAATTATCCAAAGAGCCAATCAAAACGGCGAAACCCCTGAGCAGTTAACTCAGCGCACCATTGCTTTGATGCATGAAGATTTTGCTGCAATTAATTTGCTAGAGCCTGATGTCGAGCCGCGTGTTACCACTCATATTCCTGAAATTATCGATGTAATTGAACGATTAATTGCTAAAGGACATGCATATCAAGCGCCTAGTGGTGATGTGTTGTTTGATGTGAGTACCTACGAGCAATATGGCAAATTGAGTCGACAAGATTTAGATCAGCTTAATGCCGGTGAGCGAGTAGAGGTGTCAGCTGATAAAACTGACCCTCTAGACTTCGTATTGTGGAAAACAGTTAAACCCGGTGAACCTTATTGGGATTCTCCTTGGGGGCAAGGTCGTCCTGGTTGGCACATTGAATGTTCGGCCATGAATAGCAAACATTTAGGCACGCACTTTGATATTCACGGTGGTGGTTCTGATTTGATCTTCCCTCACCATGAAAATGAAGTGGCACAATCTTGCTGTGCATTTGACACTCCTTATGTGAATTACTGGATGCATACAGGAATGGTACAGGTGGATTCAGAAAAAATGTCTAAATCCCTAGGCAACTTTTTCACCTTGCGAGATGTTTTAAAAGATTATGATGCTGAAACCCTGCGTTATTTCTTGATGTCTGCCCATTATCGCAGTCAGCTAAGTTATTCTGAGGACAACATCAAGCAAGCTAAATCGGCGTTGGAACGTCTATATACTGCTTTGCGTGATAGTCAGCCTAACCATGACGTGGATATGCAAAAAGGTACTTATTTACAGCGTTTTGAAGCGGCCATGGATGATGATTTCAATACACCAGAAGCCTTCGCTGTGATGTTTGACTTGGTCAAAGATATCAACAAAAGCAAGGGCCAAGAAAAATCAGATCTAGCCGGTATTTTGTTGAAATTAGGAGACATCTTAGGATTTTTACAAATGGATCCTGTGGCCTATTTGCAAGGTGGCGCCGCTCAAGGCGATGAGGTTTCGGTAATCGAAGGATTAATTAAAGCCCGTAACGATGCCAGAACCGAAAAAGATTGGGCAGCGGCCGATACTGCTCGTGATGCGCTGACGGCGATGGGGGTGGTGTTAGAAGACAGCGCCAACGGCACCATTTGGCGAAAAATCTAATCCCTAGCATGGCCTTTTAGGCCATGAATAATGTTGCCAGCGTTGTAGGGGATAAATCCCCCACCTACAGGAGGGGAATTTGTAGCATGGCCTTTAGGCCATGAGCACCGAACAACAACCGCGGGGCTAAAGCCACCGCCT
>NZ_JAUORY010000051.1:0-3638 GCF_030548145.1 Aliiglaciecola sp. 2_MG-2023 | reverse complement strand
GAACATGCTCAAAGCATCCATCGAAGCCCTAGTGGAGGATGCAAAATGTTGATGCCGCTGTGGGGATCCCTCAGGCTTTAGCTCCCCGCAACCCTGCATTAAAGTTTGAAAACAACACAATAGAGTTCTTATGATTCTCAGCTTGGTTAATGGGTTGAATATGCTCAACCCGTTGTCTGTCTGACGAGCACCATTTATTCGGCTATTTTCCGTATTTGCTTTCTACATCTTGTTTTAAAGCAATATCGAAAGACTCCATACGTTCTTTTAATGCTTTTACTTTTTCAGGGTATTTGTTAATTAAGTTCTCTTTTTCTGGCGCATCCAGCTTAATGTTATACAACTTTTCACTGAGTTCTTGGCCGTTAATTTTCTGTTGTTGGTTTGGATTGAAGCCTTTATAAATAAACTTCCAATCGCCCAATCTGATGCCATCTACGGTGCTGGTATTAGCAGAGTAATAAAATATCTCTTTACGAGGAGAATCTTTTTGTTCACCGCTTAAAAAGCGAGAAATATCAACCCCATCGTAAATTCTATCTTTGGGTAACTCAATTCCAGCATAGTTTGCAATGGTTGGAAATAAATCGAGTGCTGAAACAATTTCGTCGCTTACGGTTGGCTCTATTTCTGTGGGTGCCCATATAATACCTGGTACACGTAAGCCTCCCTCGTAGGTTGTAAATTTACTACCTCGTAATGGCTTCGCTGAGCCTTTGCTGTTCGGTCCGTTGTCAGAAGTGTAAATAACCAAGGTATTCTTGTCTAAACCTTGTTCTTTTAAGGCTTTCATTACCTCACCTACGCTCCAGTCAATTTCTTGTACTGCATCATAAAACGGACCACCTTTGCTTGAGCCTTTGAATTTTTCACCGGTAAAAATGGGCAAATGTGGAAAAGTATGTGCGAAATATAAAAAGAACGGCTTCTGTTTATTTCTTTTAATAAATGATACTGCTTCTTTTGTATATCGCTCTGTCAAGGTTGATTGATTAGCGGGATATTCGATAACCTGATTGCCTCTCATTAAGGGGACTTTTCTCTTTAGTTTTTTATAAGCTTTCAGGCCGTTAGTTGCTATTTGATTGGCATCGTAATGTAATTGTTCAAGGGTATAACCTTCATTTAAAACAATATCTTCGGCTATGTCCATATTAGGCGCAATGGACATGTCATTACTATATGGCAGGCCATAGAAGTAATCGAACCCCTGAGCAGTAGGCAAATAGGCTTTTTCATGACCGAGGTGCCATTTACCAATAAGACCAGTAGCGTAATTTTTTTGTTTTAACAATTCCGCAATCGTGATTTCTTGTGGTGGTAAGCCCTTTCCAGTATAAACAGCAGGACTTGAGAAAACTACGTGCTGAGCACCTGCACGCACCGGCATTCTGCCAGTTAACAAAGACGCTCTTGAAGGCGAACAAACGGAAGAGGCTACATAGAAGCTGGTTAATTTCATTCCCTCTTTTGCTAACTGATCAATATAGGGTGTATCCGCTTTTTTTGATCCAAAAGAGCTAAGGTCTTCATACCCTTGGTCATCAGAGAAGATAACCACAACATTTTGAATCTTACTTTGTGCAGTTGCCATAGTGAATAACAAACAGCTCGTTAACAACAGTGGTGATTTTTTCATTGTATTTATACTCGTCGTATTATCGTCTAAATGTAGCGTCATATAGGCATAAATAATTTGCTACAGCCTTTTTTTGTAAGGTTTACTTTTTACTTCAGTTATATTTTAAATATCGTGGGCTTAGCGTTTCATTAAAGCTTGTAAGTTTGAAAATATTTGTTTTTCTTGTGCTGACAATTCATCTAACTGAACCGACTTAGTTTGATAGTGACCATTATATTTTTCGTAAATAGTATCTTTCCCTATATCGCTAATTTTGACACCATAATTGAAATTTCTAATCCAAGTATCTTTCTTGTAGCTAATTTGAATGTGGCTTTTATTAGCCTGTTGAGCGTATTGCTGCTGGTCGTTTAATAATAAAGGTTTCAAGCTAAGGCCATGATGTGGGTAATCTTCGGCTAATGGTATACCTGTAAAATCAAGTAAGGTGGGCAAAATATCAGAGAGCTCAACTAAACGTGTATGATTTACTTTTGGTTGGATGACACCGGGCCAGTTAATAATCAACGGTACACGAGTACCGGCGTCGGTTAATGTACCTTTAGCGCCTTTAACTAACTTGTCAGGACATTGAGTAGTAATAGGTTTGTCGGTGCCATTGTCACCAACAAAAATAATTAGGGTGTTTTCGCGCAAACCTAAGGCGTCTAATTTATCAATAATACTCCCCACCATTTTGTCGGCATATTGCACCATGTCTTTGAAATGAGCTGTTTGCTCTTTAACTCCGCCGGGTCCTTTTTCTGAAATTGAACCTAGTGATTTTCCATCCCAATCGGCCGAATCAGGCGTGGCATCGAATGGCCAATGTGGCAGCAACATAGGGTAATACAGTAAAAAAGGCTGATCTTGGTTGCGCTCAATAAAGCCAGTGAGTTGATTAACTAAAACATCGGGACCATATTCACCTCCTGAAAAATTAACAGCTTTACCATTAAATTCTAATTGAGGGTTAGGGTACCGGCTATCATGCTTGGTATCTTCACGTAAACGAGGGCGAGTATGTTGCCACAGCCAGGAGCTGTCAAAACCAAAATGCTGAGGTGAGTCTATTTCTTTACCCAATTGCCATTTACCCGCAATGGCCGTTTTATAACCGGCACTTTTTAAATAATGGGCAAAGGTGGTTTGGCTCCTATCAAGCTTCGCAAATCGTTTATAGTTGCGTAAGTTATATAACCCTGTCATTAACTTAACACGTGATTGCGTGCATTTAGGATTAGCAAAAGCATGTTCAAATCTAACGCCTTGAGCAGCCAGTTCATCTAGTACCGGTGTATTATATCCGGCACAACCATTGGCAGATAAACATTCATAACCCATATCATCGGCTAGAATAAGCACAATATTTGGTTGCTTAGCATGGATGCTTATACTGACTAAACCCGCAATAACACCCATTAACAAAGATTTAAGTGATTTTCTTATTTGCATGATAGTTTCTTATTTAAGTAAAAGAGATTTATGCCGAATGCTTTGATTGCGGATCGAATGGGCGCCTATTAAATGAATTTAATGTTCGTAAAGGCTAAACAAAATAATAGAGCGCACTTACAATCTATTTACATTGTAAATAATGTTTCATATTTAAAAAAGGTGTTTATCAGTATTTTTTAAAAATTAATTATAGGTTTTACAATTATTTCTTTAAGTCACACTTTCTATTGATTTAAGTAATTTTGATCCATTTTTCAGCATGACAAACAACATGGACAGCCACATTTTTAGATAGCATATTTTTTTGCTTTTAATAATGAGTGGATGATAACGAAAAGGTTTTAATATGCTCATTATCTAGATAAACAGATGAGGCAAGTTCATTTTTTGCCGAATGAACGCGATTAAGATTGATTTAGGGTGATGTGAAGAGTATTTCTTGTGCAAAGAAACAATTGAAATGAAAAGTGACTTTAGTGGAGTCGTTAGCCTACAGAATTTTTTTGCCGACGTTTTCGCTTGTAACGCTTTAAAGTGTCTGTTTGCCCAGCAGCCACAC
>NZ_JAUORY010000050.1:0-4441 GCF_030548145.1 Aliiglaciecola sp. 2_MG-2023 | reverse complement strand
AGCTTCTCCGTTTGGTTTTGTCACCTATCAGAGTAGCCTAAAAGTTACGCTGATTGGGGAGGCTCAATGAGTATCAAACCAATCAACCGGACAAATACTCGCTGGCTTGGGTCGCTTCGCTCCCATTGTAGCCAACAAGCATTTGCCGTTTATTAGGGGCGTTAAGTACCACATTGGAGAGTGACGGATCATCAGTGGATAAAAAATTAATCAAAAAATATCGCAAATACGCTTCAACAGAAGAGGCTTTTGCTGTTCTTTTCGTTAAAAAGCATCTTCGAAAGGCTCAGGGTCATTGGGTTAACATCACTGATTCTCGACAGTACGAAATGTCAGACGATAACCTACACTTCCGCTATGTTCATGGCGGTCTATTTAAACGAAGAATAAAGCCCAAATACCCACCAAAATCTGATTTTATGGTCAACGGTAAGTTTGATGAGTATACCTATACTTTAATGGTTAGAGCCATAACATGGGAAACAGCTCATAGAGACATAGAGCAACAAAAATCAAAAAGGGTTCGCCCTTTAAGCTTCAAAATTACTGGGGTTAGCTACGATAAAAATAAAGGACAAAAAGGCTATTTTCGAGATGATGCTCCGCCGGAAATAAAAGCTTTGGAGCAAAACTTATCTAATCGGACTAATCCGCTTTGGGATCAAGCAATGAAATATGTAAAGGAACCTGAATTTGTTTTTAAAGTTAAAAGTGTTAGCATTTTTCGGGGTGGTACTTAACAAACGCGTCAAGGCGCTCGCAGGCTCGCTGGGACACCAAAACTACGCGGCGATTAGTTTTTGGTGCTTCGCCCAAGTTTAAAACAATCGCCGCTAGATTTCGGTGCACCTTATGCCGGCGTTACAGGTCCAAAGAAAGTACTCAATGTTCTCTGACACCACAGATGCAACATGTTTAAAGACATTATTGAGCGTACGGCTTTAAATTCAAGTGGTGGAAGTCAAAGCTAAAATCAGCTCTTGGATCAAACGTTTCCATTTGAATTCCGATAATCGCCTCTTTTTCTAACATGAATGTTAACTTCGCATCAGCCAATAGACTCCTATCGTCCCATATAACGACAAAACTATCGCCTTCAAAGTGCTTTAACGTCCCCGTTAAATCAGCACTCCTATGGGAAAGGAACCTCAACTCACCATCAATCATTTTAATATCAACTTTGCCATACCAGACATCAGCATATTGGTTTGCATAGCTAGCGAGCGGCAAGGTTGCTTTTTTGGTTAAATCACGGTTACTCCATTGTTCGGCCATTTCATTAATGGCATCTGAGGAGTCGTTTTGACTTAATGTTAAATAGTCTTCAAAGGAGCGACTGTGCTTTTCATTTATTATCATTTCCAGCAGGCCGTTCTCTAATGCAGCGACAGCATAACCATTCATCCCATTAGTAAGAATAACTATCCCAAGGTTTTGCTTAGGAATAATCGTCATCTTGGAAAGCATGCCACCGACGCCACCACTGTGTCCTATAACTTGATGATTCATCTTCCTTCCAACTCCCCATCCTAACGCATAAAAAACGAAATCAACTTCTCCTGATACCGGATCGATTCGACTATTAATGGGGGTAACGGGCGACCACATTTCCAAATGACGTGCCTCACTAAAGACCTGATTACCATTTGCTGCCTTGCCTTTGTTCAGTTGTAATAACAGCCATTTGCTCATTTGGACAGCGCTACAATTGACACCACCGGCAGCAGCGGTTAATTCGCTGCTTTCATATTTGTAGGTAACTAATTCATCGCCAATCTGAATGTGAGGCGTCGCTTGATTTGCGTTTTCAGGAACACGTTCGTGTGAACCATAGCATCCTTGCATTCCAATCGGGGCAAATAGTCTGGTCTCGATAAATTCAGACCAACTTAACCCCGAAACTCGACGAATTATCTCGCCAGCTAGAATGTATAACTGATTGTCGTATGCATACTCATTACGAAAGCTCGAGACGGGTTGAATATGGGCTAACGCATTAAAAATATCGTTGACAGTGGTTTTTTCCGGATTGGGAAAGAATAAAAGATCACCAGCACCAATTGGCAAACCGCTGCGATGAGTTAGTAGGTCTTTAATCGTGAATTCTTGTTCAGCGTACTTATTTTGTAATTTAAATTCAGGAAGAAAATCTATAACCTTGTCATCCCAAGACAGCTTTTTATCTTCAATCAGAATTGCAAGTCCCGCTGCGGTCATGGATTTAGAATTCGAAGCGATCTGAAATAATGTATTCTCGTCGACAGCGTGAGTCAGGTTTATGTTTCTTACCCCATAACCCTTTGCATGAATTAATTGGTTGTCTTTTACTATCGCTACCGCTATGCCGGGAATATTGAACTCTTCTATCGTCCGGTTAACTAACACGTTTATATTTTCAGAAAAGCTCACTTCAGTCTTAGAATGGGCGGACTGACAGATTGCAATGGAAAGGATGATTGAGATAGATAACCAGCGAAAAATATAAATTGTCATTTATTTCTCCTTTTATAATTATTTTGCAAAGCCCCGTTACTTTTTTGTTTGTAGAGTTTAGGCAATTTAGAATGTAATTACTAATTGCAAAGTCTTAACCTAATACTTCCAAAGCCATCGGTGGAAAGAAATCTAACTTCCACTATTTTCAAAAACAATCTGTTCACACTACATACTTTAAACGACCGCTTCCTTGGGCAAAGCAGCTGCACGTATAAGTCAGATCAAACTGCTGCTATTCGCTCGAAGCCATCCGGCGTCTCAGTGTCAATTATAGTCTTTCAACCTTTTAGTAAATCAATGTCATTGCCCCATTGATTGCTGTAATTATATGCAGTTTTAGCTTCAAAGCCGTATATATGCAAGATCATGGATAATTGCCGTATTTCCACAGCGGGAAAAGTAGATATCTGAAAAAGCCCATATGTTGTAATGAGTTACACTCTATGATTAAAATAGGTCAAATTTATATACGGAAAAAGCCCGTGTTTAAACACGGATTTTTGCGACCTATTAATATTGTTATGTTTCTTAAATGATCGAAAAAAAATTAAAAATGCTCTCTGAATCGGGCATCGATTTGTCGGGTCTAAAGCTTTTAGAATTTGAATTTGTTGTAGCTTCTAAAATCTGTTTAGATAAATTGTTTAAACAACTTAACGTGCAAGATGGCAGCGCAACTTTGATAAAAGGGAAATCACAAAGCGGTGGATATACTCTCAAGCTTAGAATGGAAATTTATTGCAATCCTAAACACATTAGTGAGTGGGTATGTTTTTTTGTGAATATCGGAAGTGAATTTAATGCTATTTTGGAAAACTGGCGGATTGTCGTCAAAACATAACAAAACAATCAACGACATTCGCTTCGCTCATTGGGAAAAAGCCTCGCTGGCACTTCGTGCCAAAGCACTCAACTTTTCCCGTTATTGTAAGCGTTATGCTGATTAAGGATGTTTTTGGCTAAATTATTCATATTGCTACTTATTTCATTTTCCTGTTATTCGAGAGGCGAAGGGGTACCTGTATGGTTATTTGATAAAACCATACTCCTTCCTAGTAACTGTACTTTTGCGGTTCACGCATCGGTGAACGATGAATCTAATGTGAGATTTATTTGTGAGTCGTCAGATATGAACGAAAAAGAAGACGCTTGGATATGGTTTTTGGAATATAAAGCTAAAAACGTAGAAGGGTTGCGCAGCGAAAGTTCAGTTCGGAATTTTGCGGTGGAAGAACTGGGTAACCTTATGTATTACTCCTTCTTAACTGAGGAGTATGGGGTGGTTAAAACCAAGTCAGACATGGTGTGTGATGACGAAATTTGCATTCACATAGTTGGCTCGCTCAAATCAGAGGTTTCAAATTTTGTTATTAGCCAACTTCAGTAATCATCAGCATAACAAGTTGCCTAAGTTCGCCGCAAAAAGCGCGGCTGGGACAAATACTCACTGGGCGAAGCCCAACAACGTTCGCATTTGCCCCTTGGCAAAGCGTTATATGCATGGGTGAATTTTAATGGCTGTTGTTGTTCTTGAATCTATTCAAAAGGTTGCAAAATCTTCTTTGGCCGAAGAAGTTTGGGGAGATAGGCTTCTTGAACAATACACTTTGAATGTACTATTTAATAATAAGCCCAGATGTTTCACCTGGGTGATTGCAGATTCGAATATAGGCCAAGGAGTAATTCCTGACTATGGGCAAGATTTTGAAGAGTTTCTAGTTGAAATTTGTGAAGGCGAACCCTTTAAAAAGTGCAAAAAGTTTGTTGGTGCGGTTCAAGAAAGGTTTGGCCTCGCGATGCATTATGTCTACTCGAATAATCAAAATATTAAAGTGAGCTTTCCGCTTGTCATTGATAAAAAATGCATATAACACATATGAGCCTCTTGTTGGTCAATAGGTATTAGTCATCTTTTGACCACTTTTTCAAGGTCAATCCAAACCTC
>NZ_JAUORY010000005.1:0-281658 GCF_030548145.1 Aliiglaciecola sp. 2_MG-2023 | reverse complement strand
AAATTGCTAATCGCGGGGCTAAAGCCAGCGCCTACAACGAACCGTAGCATGGCCTTTAGGCCATGGGTGTTAAATTGCTAATCGCGCGATTAAAGCCACCGCCTACAGCGAGCAAAAACATATCTCCTACTTATTTTCGTTTTTAAGTTTCAATTTAACCCTATACAGGTTATTTTTAATCCCGCTATAATTGCTATTTATATGTTTCCTCAAAGGGATTTTAGGATTTAGCTAGAAGTTTGTAATTAATATTTGTCGAACTATGTATCTAAGAAGACAAATATTAATTACAAAGTCTGATGAATATAGTGCTGTAGATTGATTTTGGGGTAAGCTTTGATAAAACTACTTTTAGTAGATGACCACGAATTGGTGAGAACCGGTATCCGTCGCATTCTTGAAGATGTTGCTGATTTTAAAGTTGTTGGCGAAGTCAATAATGGTGAGGAAGCGATTAAGTTTTGCCGCAACTCTCCACCTGATATTGTGCTTATGGACATGAATATGCCAGGTATTGGCGGGTTAGAAGCAACGAAGCAAATTATTCATTATGCCCAAGATTCAAAAGTAATAGTGGTTTCTGTGCATACCGAAAACCCGATTCCTGCAAGAGTGATGCAATTAGGCGCATACGGCTACATCACTAAAGGTACTGAACCGCAGGAAATGGTCATTGCTATCCGTAAAGTTTCTTCTGGTCAACGTTATATCGCGCCTGAAATTGCCCAGCAAATTGCCATAGGTCAATTAAACCTTAATGATACTAACCCTTTTGATCAGTTATCTCGTAGGGAACTGGAGATTACTATTATGCTTACCAAAGGGAGCCGAGTGCCAGATATTGCAAACAAATTAAATATTAGTGCCAAAACGGTTAATACTTACCGCTATCGAATGTTTGAAAAATTGAAAGTTGGGTCAGATGTGGAATTGACCCATTTAGCCCTGCGTCATAATTTAATCGATAGTAATCAACTATAAAAATTTGGCATGATGGATAAAGCAGTTCCTTTTGATCACAAAGGCTTTCTAAAAAATCTCACTTCAAAACCCGGTGTCTACCGGATGTATAATGATAAAAACGACGTTATATATGTTGGTAAAGCGAAAAATTTAAAAAAGCGTGTATCGAGTTATTTTAGAACCAACGTCGACAGTATCAAAACACAGTCGTTGGTCAGGCAAATTGCAGACATGGATGTGACTGTTGTACACAGTGAAACGGAAGCATTCATTCTTGAAAATAACTTCATCAAGAAATATAAACCTCGATACAACGTTGTTTTACGTGATGATAAGTCTTACCCCTTTATTTTCCTCTCCGAACATAGACATCCTCGTTTAGCATTGCATCGCGGATCAAAAAAGTTAAAAGGCTCTTATTTTGGACCATACCCAAGTGCTTGGGCAGTCCGAGAAAGTCTTAGGACTATGCAAAAGCTTTTTCCGATTAGGCAGTGTGAAGACAGCTATTATCGAGCGAGAAGCCGTCCTTGTTTGCAGTATCAATTAAAACGTTGTGCAGGTCCTTGTGTGGAAGGTTTGGTGACGGACGAGGAGTACACTGAACAAATTAATCTTGCGACCATGTTTTTGAAAGGCAAAAATCAGCAAGTTATTGAAAGTCTGGTGAATAAAATGGAGCAAGCCAGTAAAGAGTTGCGTTTTGAATCTGCCGGCCGCTATCGCGATCAAATTAGTGCCTTGAATAAAGTTCAAGAGCAACAGTGGGTGAGTGGTAACGAACAAGAGATGGATGTGTTAGGTTTTGTTTATCGTAACGGAATCGCCAGTATTCAAGGCTTATTTATCCGTGACAATAAGTTGTTAGGTAGTAAAAGCTTTTTTCCAAAAGTACCTAGCCAAACGACAGTAATGGAAATCTTACAATCCTTCGTTTTACAGTTCTATTTAGCTGGCAACAAAACCATCCCCAAACAAATTGTTATGCCAATGGGGTTAGAAGATGAAGACGCGATTACAAAACTGTTAAGTGCTGAAGCTGGATACAAGGTTAAATTTTACAAAGGTGCCAGAGACGAGAAAAAACGTTATTTACAACTGGCCATCACTAACGCTGAGAACGCATTAGAAGCTAAACAGAATCAACAAAAATCTGTGTTTGCTCGTTATTTGGAGTTGGAAAAGGTATTGGAGTTCGAGCAACCGATTCAACGAATGGAATGTTTCGATATCAGCCATACATCTGGCCAGCAAACTGTTGCCTCTTGTGTTGTGTTTAATCGTGACGGACCATTTAAAACAGATTATCGTCGCTATAATATTGAAGGTATCACCCCAGGGGATGACTACGCTGCTATGGCGCAGGCATTGAGCCGACGCTATAAACAACCTACTGACGAATCTAAAATTCCAGATATCGTTTTTATTGATGGTGGTAAAGGCCAATTAGCCCAAGCAGAAGCGCATTTTGAAAATTGGAAAGCCCCTAAAAAACCATTGTTAATTGGTGTGGCTAAAGGAACGAGTCGAAAACCTGGGTTAGAGACGCTTATTCTTGCTGGGAATCATGATACTATACCTTTGTCCGCCGATTCCCCAGCACTACATTTGATTCAACATATTCGAGATGAATCCCATCGTTTTGCTATCACCGGTCACCGACAACAGCGTCAAAAAGCTAAGCGCACCTCCGTATTAGAGTCAGTTCCCGGAGTGGGTGCTAAGCGGCGACAAAGTTTATTAAAGTACATGGGGGGAATCCACGGCGTCTTGCAAGCTAGCCGAGACGAGATATCCCGAGTGCCTGGAATTAGTGAAGAGCTTGCTGATATTATTTATGAGCATCTGCATTCTTAACCAAGACTCAAATACTGGAAAATTAAGCAAAGGTTAGATAGAAGTATGTGGACAATTCCAAATATTATTACCATGTTAAGAGTCGTACTCATCCCTGTATTTGTGGTGGTGTACTATCTCGATTGGGAGTGGGCCAGACAAGCTGGAGCATTTATATTCTGGTTTGCAGCGTTAACTGATTGGTTTGATGGTTACTTAGCACGGAAATTAAAGCAGTCTTCTGCATTTGGGGCATTTTTAGACCCAGTGGCAGATAAACTGATTGTAGCTGCCGCATTGTTAATGATTACCCATAGTTATAATACTGTGTGGATCACTATTCCTGCGATTTTGTTAATGTCGAGGGAAGTGTATATTTCAGCGCTGCGCGAATGGATGGGGCAACATGGTAAAAGTGACATCGTTGCGGTTTCATTTATTGGTAAAGCAAAAACCATGGCGCAAATGCTTGCGTTGATCGGTTTATTGTCTGAAATGGATTATTTCATGGGATTCCCCATCTATTGGGTGAAACTGGGTTACGTATTATTATATATTTCTGCGGTGTTGTCGGCTTGGTCGATGGTTTCTTATACAGTCGCAGCTTGGAAAAGCTTAACCAGTAATGAGCAATCTAGTATAAAATAAACACGGTTTGCTCGAAATTGATGCGTTTAAGTCATTTTTCGTGCAAACAGTACAAAATCATCATTTTTGTTGTTGACAGTTATCTCTTTGAATGTAAAATGCACGCCATCATTTAGCGAGAGCCAAATGTAATTAACTGAAAAGATTTAAAAGCAGTTAAATGCGGGAATAGCTCAGTTGGTAGAGCACGACCTTGCCAAGGTCGGGGTCGCGAGTTCGAGTCTCGTTTCCCGCTCCAAATTGGCGGAATGGCAGAATGGCTATGCAGCGGATTGCAAATCCGTGGATCTCGGTTCGACTCCGGGTTCCGCCTCCATAACGCCTCCTCATTTAGTATGAGGATTGGAAAACCCTCTCACAGGTTATGTGAGTTCATCCGATGCCCGGGTGGTGAAATTGGTAGACACAAGGGATTTAAAATCCCTCGATCGTAAGATCGTGCCGGTTCAAGTCCGGCCCCGGGCACCATTCTCTTTTTAGAGAATTCAGCAATACTTCTTCATTTAGGCTCTACCCTGTAAATGGGGGATCAGCATTCACCTTACTCGATTGATAACACCATTCCACCCACAATGGGTTATCACTCTTATTCTGTAATTTTCAAAATTTCTAAAACCATACGCTCTTCTCGATATCATTTCCATTTTGTTGTGGAAGCCTTCTGTAATGCCGTTGTTGCGTGTAAAGCGCCACATGGCAATGATGGGTTGTAACCATGAAGTTAGGGTTTTGGCCAGTGCTCGTAGTGGACTGTGATGTAATTGCTCAACTAGATCTAAAAAACCGGGGAGCTTCTTTTCCATCCGCTTTTCATTCATTGTCTTTAAGAGCATATATCTGATGAGCTTTTGTTTAACCTCATACAAGGTTTTTAGCACCGGATAATCAGCTAAGTAACGTTGTAAGTTAGCGTTATTATCTTCGTTCAGTCGCCACTGATGCCGCCGCATCAAACTCAGTAAACCTCTGTTCTTACGCCCCTCAGGGTGATGTTGCTGCCAGGCTTTTAAAAAGTGGTGGTTTATCAGGCGAACCACATGAAACCGGTCAGCAACTATCGTCGCATTAGGGAAGTACTTATTAGCAATGCTACGGTACGTCTCTGACAAGTCCATGGCGATTAGCTTAACGTTTTCTTTGCTGGGTAAGTGGCGCAGGTAACTACGTAAGCTCAACTCAGAGCGTCCCAGCTTCACATCAAAGACACTGCGATGCCGTAAATCCACAAACGTGGTTGCGTAGCCCTTCTTACGGGTGAAAAAGTGCTCATCAATCCCTAACATCTCGGGGCAAGGGCGACTGATAATCTCTTTGTATTTTTGACTGATGTGAGACTGATACCAACGCTCGACGGTGGTCGGGCTAATACGGTGTGTGCGTGATATACCACGCTGCGTGACACCGCCATGATGCGCTTCGAAGACTTCTAATCGAAAGCACTCCGACGCGCGATAGCGAGGACGAATACCCACAAACGGGTGTCTGAAATAGCGACCACAACACCGACAGTGATATTTAGGCACCTTAAGGTGCAACGTTAATACCTGATTACCTTGGCGCGTGTGTTTTACCGTGCGTTTATGCGTGGCTTTAATCCGTAATTGTCGGCTTTCACAATGCTTACATACCGGCTTTTTAGTGGGCCTTGCCCACACTTCAATAAAATCATGTCGATGAACACGTTCTATTTCTAACTCACTTATGCCTAAAATAGTACCTGCGTGGGACATCTGTACTCTCCATTAAATGATTCTTCGCAAAATCAGTTTAATGAATGCGGATGTCCCCCGTTAATGATGAAGAGCCTTCATTTATTTCATACTTCATACTTCAATTTGCGCGGACTTTAACAGTCGCTGTGTGTATTAAAATTTCCAGTTCAACAGTTAGCCATATCAGTTGGTTTTGTCGGTGGTGGCTTTAGCCCCGCGATTGTTAATTGATGTCCATGGCCTAAAGGCCATGCTACGGTTTTTGTAGGTGGAGGCGTTAACCTAGCGATTGTTAATTGATTAGATCAGGGATGTGTTTTACTCTGCTTTCTTTTATTTCAGACGTAACGATAACTGAATAACCTGTTATCTGTTCGACCTCATTAATGGAGTAGGATTACGATGCACTTTGTGCACTATTGGAAAAATATTTTACGGGATACAGGTAAATTGTGGTTGGATGAAAATGCCTTCAGTTATGCTGGGGCTCTAGCTTTTTACACACTGTTTTCGTTAGCGCCTATTGTCATTATTGCAGTCACTGTGATTGGCCTAGTTTTAGGGGAAGACGCCGCTCAAGGGCAAATAGTCGCTCAGTTTGCTGACATCATGGGCAAAGAGGCCGCTGCTGTAGTTGAACGTGCGGTAAGCCAATCTCGAATAGAAGCTTCAGGAATATTACCAACTTTACTTGGGGTTGGAGCATTGATGTTAGGTGCAACCACGGTATTTGGTCAAATGCAGTATTCTCTAAATTCAATATGGGGGGTAACCGCGAGTCCTGATCGCAACGGTTTGTTTTTGCTAGCCAAAAAACGATTATTTTCATTAATGGTGGTGCTATCAATCGGTTTTGTATTGCTTGTGTCTTTGCTACTTGGTGTAGCTTTGCGAGCCGTGCTTAATTACACCGCTGAGTTTCTACCATTCGTTGAAATGTTACTCGGAAGCGCTGAGTTTATCGTTTCATTGGCGATGATCGCACTGTTGTTTGCGACTATTTTTAAAGTACTGCCAGATGTCAAACTCAGTTGGAAAGATGTTATGGCGGGTGCTCTGGTCACCGCGATATTGTTTTCATTAGGCCGTTATGGGATTGCAGCTTATCTGGCTTATACCGCAACCGCGTCTGCCTATGGTGCGGCTGGTTCAGTGGTGATAATTTTACTTTGGGTTTATTATTCGTCGCTAATCTTGCTATTCGGGGCTGCATTTACCCGTGTTCATTTGGAGGCTAGAGGAAAATCTATAGTGCCGCGTAATACTGCAGTACGAATCGATAAACGAATAATGTCGTAGGTTTTCTGTTTCGTGTAAGCGCAGGATAAGAGGGCACAGACAGTCGGATTAGGCGGTACAAACAGAACGCCTAAAAATCATATGTACAACGAAGCCTTCAAATGGTGTTTTCACAGCGGTTCCCAAGACGGATCAAACCATCTTTTTAGATCTTAAGATGCAATGAGTTGTATAAGTTTAATGCACACAATGTGTGCATTAAACTATTGATAGCTGTTTATCTGAGCCTTATTATATGCTTTACTTAATCGATTTAGTTTGAATTAAGCATGCAAATGACTAACTTAAGCGTAGGCAAATTAGTTTATCTGAAGTTTTGCGCTTAATTGAATTGAATCTTGGATGCTAAATAACTTGTGCAGCTATGATTGGCGTGAACCTTGCTCGCTAACTTTATATTAAGCTAAGTACAGATATGGCCCTAAGTAGTAAAACAAGTAGTTAAAGACGTAACTCATTTTTGAAATCACGGTGGTAATTTATCGATCGTACTAAAAGCATAATGTGATTAACTTTTTCAAGATGCACATTTTCAGCATCTCTTTTCCACAGTGATAGGAACGACTATGCAAGACATTAACTTAAGAATTAGCCTAGATAAATATTATCAGCAAATTAAGGCGGTCATAATTGACAAACAGCACCCTATATCGGGGTTATTGCCGGCTAGTACTGCGATAACAAATCATGGTAATTATCAAGATGCGTGGGTAAGGGATAATGTTTACAGTATTTTAGCGGTTTGGGGACTAGCGTTAGCATATCGCCAATTGGATGATGATGGAGGGCGTGGATTTGAGCTTCAACAGCGCACAGTAAAATTAATGCGTGGTTTGTTACGGTCAATGATGAGTCAGTCAGCTAAAGTCGAAGCCTTCAAAAAAAGCCGTAGTCCAGATGATTCCCTGCATGCAAAATATGATACCGCGACCGGCGACAATGTAGTGGCAGACCATGAATGGGGACATTTGCAAATTGATGCGACCTCTGTATTTTTGCTGACACTAACGCAAATGATCGCATCTGGATTAGAGTTAATTTGGAGCGATGAAGAAGTTGATTTTATTCAGAACTTGGTGTTCTACATTGAACGGGCTTATCGCACACCAGATTTTGGTATTTGGGAGCGCGGGGCTAAATCTAACAGCGGACATGTTGAGCTAAACGCAAGTTCGTTAGGCATGGCCAAAGCCGCGTTGGAAGCATTATCAGGATTTAATTTATTTGGCGCTAAGGGCTCACAAAATTCTGTTATTCACGTTGTACCGGATAATATCGCTCAAGCCAATATTACGCTAAGTGCTATGTTACCAAGGGAGTCCATTACCAAAGAAATAGATGCAGCTTTGTTGAGTGTTGTCGGCTTTCCGGCGTTTGCGGTTCCAAATCAAACGCTTTCGGATAAGGTACGGAACGATATTATTGGTAAACTTGAAGGTAGATATGGGTTAAAACGTTTCCTACGTGACGGCCACCAAACCGTGTTAGAAGATGAAGGTCGTCTTCACTATGAAGAACAAGAGCTAAAACAATTTGAAAACATTGAGTCAGAGTGGCCTTTGTTTTATGCCTATTTGTATTTAGACGCCATTTTTAGAGATGACAGAGAGCAAGTGGAGCATTATCGAAGTCGTTTAGACTTGGTGATGGTTGAGCAAGAAGGTCATCTACTGCTTCCCGAATTGTATTATGTGCCTTTAGAATCCATTGATAAAGAGCGAAAAACTCCACATTCGCAAGATCGTTTGCCAAACGAGAACGTTCCTCTTGTTTGGGCTCAGAGTTTATTCTTATTAGGCGCGATGTTGGAAGATGGACTGTTGCGTCCGGGTGACTTAGATCCGATCGGACGTCGACATGTTAAACCTGTCAAACAACCAGTTGTTCAACTAGTATTTTTGGCTGAAGACGAAGCACTGCAATCTGAATTGGCAGGCAGTGGACTAATGACGGAAACGATCAGCGATATTTCACCGGTTAAGGTTTGTCGACCAGAAGACATTGCAACTATGTATTCGCAAGTCGGTGCGAATCAGTCGTTAGGATTAACTGGGCGCTCTTTTAGGATCCCCAAAAGTTTAACCACAAGCCGAGTGTATGTATTAGGCAAATCACGTTTTGTTTGCTTAACCCCATCTTTTATTCAACAAGCGTTCTTTTTAAGCTATGACATCGATTTTATGGTTCGACGCTTCAAAAGTGAGTTGAGTTATTTGCATCGAAATTGGACGGAAACAGGCAGACCTACCGTGACCGTTATGTTAACTCGTCAAATGTTAGATGCTGACAGAACTTCCTTTTTCGAACTGATAAAAAAGATTGATTCCGGTTACGTAGACGGTATTCCTGTGAAAATGGGCAAAATGGCGCAACTCACTCCTACAGCGGCAATTGAGCGTTTTGATGATTTGAATGGCTATGCGTTACCAAATGAAATATCCATTAGTGTTACGCCATTTAGAACTACATTAATCTCTAGCGGCTCCAATGCACCTTTAACACAAAGTGAAGAAGTTGAAATCTCCTTTATCACTGATACGCAATTGCTAGCAGATAGATTGGCCGCCTCAGATAATTTATTTGAACAAGTCGAAATTTTATCGGTATTGGTAAAACTTCAAGGGTTGGATTCAACCATTACCTACAGTGATACCTGTTATCGATTAACAGACGCGCTTGAAGAGGTTTATAGTGAAGCAGGGCGCTTACGGCTTTGGTCTGTATTGCGCCATGCAGCAGGCTTATTAGAAAAAGTAGATGGTGATCTTGGCTTAGTGGTAAGCGCAATCCTGGTTGCCCAGAAAAACATTCAAGTTGGGCGTTCTTATACCGACGAATCGCTTATATCTAGGCCTTTAACTGATGACGAGTTATTAGCAAAAATTCATCATTATTGCCGTGATGATGTGCGCGACCAAATTTTAACCCAAGAAGTGTTGTTATGCCTTGGATTGTTAATTAAAGCACGTCCCGAATTATTCAGAGAATTAATGACGATCCGTGTCAGTCACCTAATTATATTGCTTACCAGCCAAATTGCGCGTTCACAGAAGTTAGCTACCGATGAAGCGTACGAAAGTTTGATGGCCATGGCACCGTCGGTCATTCAGGAACGCTTGGAAGCGGTATTAGAAGATTATCAATCGCTCTCTGATTTACCGCAAAAAATGGAAAAATTGCATGCTAAAGGTATTTCCGAAAAACTAAACTGGCAGCAAAACTTAGGGCTTGAACAACTTTCTACGCCGAAAGATGGCTGGTTAGTGTGGCGACAACATCAGGGGATTATTGACCGTCGTTCTGCATCTTTCAATCAACAGATTTGGCAAATTTTACACCATACGCCAGGGCTAGTGATTGGTAATAAGATGGACCGCAGGAATCGCATTGATAGCGGTATTGTATTGAGTGATATGACTCCTGGAGAAACAGCCTTTGCGCTGATAACCGAACACCTGTTGAATAATATTCATGCCGCAGAATATCGCCAATTAACCATTGAATCATTAAATGCAATGGCAAGCTTTTTTGAACAAAATTCAAGTTTGAAAATCGATGAGCCGATTATTGTTGATGCTACTATCGGTCACGCTGTCAAACTAGCTTATATCGACAAATATCCCGATAGAGTAGATAGTTATACCGATTATAAGAGTCAGGCATGGGATTATTTTTACACTCTATCACCACAAAAAACCACAGCATTTATTGTGTCTGCTCTGAGTATGTTATTAACGGTTCGCTCTAGTGCGAATGAACAGTTTGAACCACAACAGGATGACAAAAAGAAGGTCAATTCTGAAGCAGACGAGTAAAATACGTTTAACAATGACTAAGTTTAAAAAAAAACGTATAGCGCAAATTAAAGCTGAGATTACGAATAGATTATTGGTGTTTTTCACGGTAATCTATTCGTTCAGAAAATGATTTAACGGAGTAAAGTTATGTTTAGTCACATTATGTTAGGTGCAAATAGCATAGAAGAGTCGAAAGCGTTTTATGATGCTACTTTCGCTGAGTTAGGTTGCAAACCTGGTGTCATTGACCCTAAAGGTCGCTGTTTTTATATAACTGATACTGGTATTTTCGCAATTACTAAACCAATTAATGGTGAGCCTGCAAGTCATGGTAATGGCAGTACTATTGGTTTTTCAGTAGATAGTCCAGAACAAGGAAATGCTTGGCATGCTGCTGGTTTGGCAAATGGTGGTACTGACTGTGAAGATCCTCCTGGGATCCGCAAATCTCCTTCAGGTGACATGTATTTAGCTTATTTGAAAGATCCAGCAGGAAATAAACTCTGTGCTTTGAAGCGCATGGGCTAAGCGTTACATTATTTATATTTATGTCTGCCGAATAAGGCAGGCATAAATTGTTAACTTGTTATCTTGTTATCTTTTTCTTATACCTCTTATTCAGTTTTTCCGTCACAATTTTCTGTCAAATAAATTTACACTTTCACTCCTTTAAGCAACCTGCTTGTTTTTATGTTTTT
Organism: Aliiglaciecola sp. 2_MG-2023; assembly: GCF_030548145.1. Classification (NCBI taxonomy): domain Bacteria; kingdom Pseudomonadati; phylum Pseudomonadota; class Gammaproteobacteria; order Alteromonadales; family Alteromonadaceae; genus Aliiglaciecola; species Aliiglaciecola sp. 2_MG-2023. The sequence goes on along the minus strand of NZ_JAUORY010000005.1, from coordinate 270,705 downwards.
GTTTTTACAAAGATAAATATTTTGGCCTATGTTATGCTTGCTCATAAAATGAACAAAACTCAGGGAGTAGAGGTATTATTGGGTTTTAAGATAAAACATGTTTACATTTGATAAGGATTAATCTAATGAAAATAAAAAACCTTGGCATTTCGCTATTCTTCGTCTCCTCTTTTAGTGCTAACGCAGGATTGTTAGGACTGGATTTAATTGAAACTGGCGATGACGCTATCTCTGACATTACCAGTTCTTTGGTTGTTTCCGGTGGTGGTGTAAGTGTAATTGCAGGTAGTGAAACCTTTGTAGGGGCAATTGGTGATGGTTTCAGCAGTAACTCTGCCCAGTCTGGTATTTTTTCCGGTGTTAATATTACTGATGGCTCTTCTACTGTCAGTATGGGAGAAGGTGCAGTATTAACCAGTGGTACAGCGAACATACCTAGTCTTAACACAGAAACAAGTTTTGACCCTTTCATTCCAGGAACCGGAGGTGATGCAGACTTAACCGCAATTTTGAATGATGCGGGTGCGCCATCATCAATAACCAATGATGTCAATTATATAGAATTTGATTTCATGTTGGGCGCAGGTTTTAACGCTATATCTCTAGATTTCATATTCGGTAGTGATGAATTCCCAGATCAGGGAGTCACTGATGTGTTCGGTGTATTTGTAGATGGAACCAACTATGCGTTTTTTCCAGATTCAAGTTTAGTGTCATTTGTTGAAGGAGCTAATGCGAGTAACTTCTTGGATAATACAACAGGATTATTCGATATTGAGTATGATGGATTTAGTCAGAACTTAAATTTAATCGGTCTGGTTGATGAAAGTTTAACTCAGCATACCCTTAAAATTGCTATCGCTGATACGTCAGACAGCGTTTATGACAGTGGCGTATTCTTAAGTAACTTAACTGGTATTTATACTGACAACGACGGTGGAGTGAATAATCCACCGACTACCAACGTCGATGAACCTCTAGGCGTTTTTTTATTGCTCAGTGGACTAGGTTTAATGATGCGGTTGAGACGTCGTAGCTAAGTGTATTTGTGAGAATATAAGAGACCAAGTTTAGCTTGGTCTTTTTTTTGTCTGTAATCTCACTTTTGCAGTTGAAGCTTATATCATCCCAATGTGCCTAAATTAATGTTGCCTTTTTACAGCAGTTTTAATTGGACGAGATCTGAAAGTGCGTGACTGCGAATGAGAGTTTTTGCGTTCTCAATATCAGGTGAAAAATATCTATCTTTATCGTAAAAAGGTACTTTTGAACGCAGTAAACGCTTAACTTTTTCGAGTTGAGTACTGGATGTCAAAGGCGCTCTAAAGTCCACGCCTTGGCTTGCTGCAAGCCACTCAATGGCTAATATTCCCGCCACATTATCATAGATATCTCTTAATCGACGGGCAGCAAAAGTAGCCATGGATACATGATCTTCTTGATTTGCAGAGGTTGGCAGTGAATCTATAGACGCCGGATGAGCATAGGTTTTATTTTCGCTAGCTAGCGCTGCACAGGTGACTTGGGCGATCATAAAGCCGGAATTGACCCCGCCATTTTCAACTAAAAATGGGGGTAAACCGCTAAGATTATTGTCGATCAGTAATGCCATTCTGCGTTCTGCCAAAGATCCTATTTCACACAATGCAATGGCTAACATATCAGCGGTCATAGCAACCGTTTCAGCATGAAAATTGCCGCCAGATAAAATATCTCCGCTATCTGCAAACACCAGTGGGTTGTCTGATACGCCATTCGCTTCAACAAGCAGGGTTTGCGCGGCAAATCGTATTTGCGCTAAACAGGCACCCATTACTTGAGGCTGACAGCGCAAAGAGTAGGGGTCTTGTACTTTGTTACAGCCTTGGTGGGAATTGCCTATAGTGGAAGATGCCAATAGTTGTCTATAAGCCGCTGCGATATCCGTTTGCGCTTGATGTCCACGGACAACATGAATACGTTCGTCAAAAGGCACTCTCGAGCCCAACGCGGCTTCCACGCTTAAACTGCCGATTGCAATGGCACTGTTTAATGCGTTTTCGGCATAAAACAAACCTTGCAGGGCAAAAGCGGTTGACGCTTGTGTTCCGTTTAACAGCGCAAGCCCTTCTTTTGGTGCCAATGCAATCTTCGATAACTTGGTGATTTTTAATGCCTTTTTAGCTGGGTATTTTTGACCTTGAAAAAAGGCTTCACCTTCACCAAGCAGCACTGCACTCATATGTGCTAATGGTGCTAAATCGCCAGACGCTCCAACTGATCCTTTTTCTGGAATGGCTGGATAAACTTGCGCATTAAATAGAGTGATAAGGGCATTAATGACACTTAATCGAATACCTGAAAATCCCCTTGCTAATGAGTTAATTTTTAGAAACATCATTAACCGAACGGTATTATCAGGCATGAAGTTACCTGTACCAGCAGCATGGGATAACACAATACTGCGTTGTAATGCCTCTAATTCATGTTGCGGAATTTTGGTGTTTGCAAGTAAGCCGAATCCAGTATTAATACCGTAAACTGTTTTGCCTTTTTCGATGGTATTTAACACTGTTTCTTCAGCGGCATTAATGCCTTCAATGGCAGACTCATGTAACTCCAATGGAACATGCTTGCGATGAATCTTAGCTAATTGTTCAAGACTAACCTGACCTGGTTTTAAGATGATTTTAGCCATGGTTAGCCTCTTCTATCATAGGCAAATCTAAGCCTTTTTGTTTTGCACATTGAATTGCAATATCATAACCGGCATCAGCATGGCGCATGACTCCTGTGGCTGGATCATTAAGCAATACTCTTGCTATGCGCTCATCTGCCTCGGATGTTCCGTCACAGACTATGACTACCCCAGAATGCTGGCTAAATCCCATACCAACACCGCCACCATGATGCAAACTTACCCAAGTCGCGCCACTAGCCGTGTTTAACATTGCATTCAATAGGGGCCAATCTGATACAGCGTCTGAACCGTCTAACATACTCTCTGTTTCACGGTTAGGGGATGCGACAGAACCAGAATCCAAATGATCTCGGCCAATTACAATGGGAGCGGAAAGTGCACCTGAGCGAACCATTTGATTAAAAGCTAGACCAAGTTTTTGTCGTTGTCCTAAACCTACCCAACAAATTCTAGCGGGCAGACCTTGAAATTGAATTCGCTGTTTGGCCATATCTAACCAATTATGTAGGTGAGGATCATCACTGATCAGTTCTTTTACTTTGGCGTCAGTTTTATAAATATCCTCAGGATTACCAGAGAGTGCGACCCACCGAAATGGACCTATACCTTGGCAAAATAATGGACGAATATAAGCGGGCACAAAACCTGGAAAATCAAATGCATTATCAACTCCCGTTTCAAATGCCATTTGACGAATATTGTTACCATAATCTAGCGTTGCTGCTCCCTTAGCCTGTAAGCGTAACATTGCGTTGACTTGTACCGCCATTGACTTTTTAGCAGCTAGAACTACTCTATTTTCATCTTTTTTACGTATTTTAGCAGCTTGATCAAGTGTCCAGCCCTGTGGAAGGTAACCGTTTAGAGGATCATGGGCACTGGTTTGATCGGTGACTACATCGGGAATATTGTCTGATTCAGCAATTTCACTAAATACGTCAGCGGCATTTCCCAATAATCCTATTGAGATGGCTTCACCATTTTGTTTCGCTTGCTGAAGTAATGCTAAGCCATGATTCAAATTTTTGGCTTTTTTGTCTAGGTATCCGGTTTTTAAGCGGAAATCTATGCGGCTTTCATCAACGTCTACCGCTAACATTGAAAAGCCTGCCATGGTCGCCGCTAAAGGTTGAGCTCCACCCATTCCTCCTAAACCACCGGTTAAAATCCATTTGCCTGCTGCTTGTCCATTAAAGTGTGCCTTGGCGATACTTACAAATGTTTCATAGGTTCCTTGAACTATGCCTTGTGAACCTATGTAAATCCAAGAACCAGCAGTCATTTGCCCGTACATCATTAGACCTTGTTTATCTAACTCATTGAAATGTTCCCAAGTCGCCCAGTGAGGTACTAAATTTGAGTTGGCGATGAGTACTCTAGGGGCATTTTTATGGGTCGGAAATACGCCTACAGGTTTACCACTTTGCACCAATAGAGTTTCGTCATCGTTAAGCCGTTTTAGCACTTCTACGATTTTATCAAAACACGGCCAGTTTCGTGCTGCGCGACCAATGCCGCCATATACTACTAACTCATGAGGATGTTCTGCGACCTCAGGATCTAAGTTGTTCATTAACATCCGCATTGGTGCTTCAGTTAACCAACTTTTAGCGGTTATATTGCTGCCTGTTGGCGCTTTTAATATGCGTTTGGAGTAACGTTTGTTCATGCTTGAATGTCTCTCAATTAGAGGACTCTTGTTAAAGAGCCTGAAAGTCTAGGTGGCCACCCAATCGATATCGATTGCCTGGATGGTAAAGGCTGGCAAAACTCACTATGCCTTTAGCTGAAAAGGTACGACGTGAAATCAATAAACAAGGTTGTTCTATAGCAACAGATAGTGCCGCTGCAATGTCTGGTGTAGGTAATAAAGCTTCTATTACATGGTCTGCTTCGGTTAGTGGGGCAACCTGATTAAGATAGCGATTAGCCGTTGTATTGTTAAAATCCTGCTCGATGTAATCTTGTGCATAATGAGGATTTACTAAACGGTCTTCTAATTGAATAGGCGTATCGTTTTCTAGGTGAATTATTTTAGTATTGTAAACAAGAGACCCGACAGCCATCCCTAACAAATTTGCTTGATGTGTATTGGCAAATATTTTTTGTTGGCATATCACCTGATTCGAATAACTATGACCCCGTTTTAAAACTTCGTCATCAATACTATTAATTTCTAACATTGAACTCATAGGTCGCTGATCATTCACAAAGGTTCCTAAACCTTGCGAACGTAATAAGATCCCTTCGTTAACTAAATCTGTCAGCGCTCTTCGTGCCGTCATCCGGCTAACACCAAATTGTTCAGCTAGTTTATTTTCAGAAGGAACCTTATCCCCATGCTGCATTGTGCCATTGGCTATTTGTGCCAATAGATGGGATTTTATTTTGACAAAATGTGAGGCCATTAAATTGTTATTTTATTGTAAATAAAATGCATCTTACTTGTATATACAAGTTACCGCAAGTACACTGATTACTCGTGCAACGGTACTATAGAGATCTTATGTCGAATCCCTGCGATTACCTTATTTACAACGTTCAAATAGCTACTATGTTGACTGGCTCTGCCCCCTATGGCGAAATAAAAAATGGCTGCATCGCAATAGACGGCGAGCGCATCGTTTATGTTGGTGAATTGTCTAATTTTTCTGGAAATGCGAAAAGCAAATTTGATGGCGGTGGAAAGTGGATATTACCCGGCTTTATTGATTGTCATACTCACCTAGTGTATGGCGGTGACCGTGCCAATGAATTTGAAAGGCGACTCAACGGTGAAAGTTATCAAAGTATTGCTGCTAAAGGTGGTGGCATAAAAAGTACCGTAAACGCAACCCGTAAAGCGACAGCAGATGAGTTATTAGCGTCTGCAATATTAAGGGCTACTGCGTTAGTCAATGAAGGTGTCACAACGTTGGAAGTCAAATCAGGTTACGGTTTGGACTTAGACACTGAAATAAAAATGCTACAAGTTGCAAAAAAATTAAGTGACGAATTACCCGTTAATATTCTTGCAACTTACTTGGGTGCCCATGCGTTGCCAGCAGAATTCGCTCAGGACGCGGATGCTTATATTGATTTCGTTTGTGACGAGGTCATGCCTAAAATAAGCGAATTAAAGTTAGCTGACAGTGTGGATGTGTTTTGTGAAAGTATCGGTTTTAGTCCAGCTCAATGTGAGCGAGTATTTAAAGCTGCTCAACAGTTTGGGCTAACGATTAAAGCTCATGTAGAACAACTTAGTGATTTAAAAGGTGCGAAGTTAGCATGTGATTATCATGCTTTATCCGTTGATCACATTGAATATCTGCCTGCATCTGATGTATTTAATTTAAAGCTATCCGATACTGTTGCAGTTTTGCTTCCTGGCGCGTTTTACTTTCTAAATGAAACACAGAAGCCGCCCATTGAAGCATTACGAAAGCAACAAGTACCAATGGCTATAGCCACCGATTTAAACCCCGGAAGTTCTCCTATCGCATCAATTCTCACCTGTGCCAACATGACTTGTGTGTTATTCGCACTAACCCCTGAAGAAGCATTGCGAGGCATTACCGTAAACGCTGCCAAAGCGTTAGGCTTAAAAGACCGAGGAGAAATAAAAGCTGGGTGCCGAGCCGATTTGTGTTTATGGGATATTTCCCATCCAGCGCAACTCGTTTATACAGTAAATCAATACAAACCCGTTAGTAAATGGTTTGGAGGCAAGCTTGTTTAGTCAAAATTCTCATTTTCATTGGACTGGACGAGTCGACAATGAAGGCGGAATTAACAGCCGTCGCTGGCATCAAGTCATGGAACAAACCACGTCGCAAACGGATATCGCTTTATTGGGATTTAGTTGTGATCTTGGTGTGGCAGTCAATAAAGGCCGAGTAGGGGCGAAAGCCGGTCCTAACGCGATTCGCGCTAGTCTGTGTAGTTTGGCTTGGCATTTAGACAAATCAATTAAAGATCTGGGAAACCTGGACTCCCAGCATAACCTGGAAGAAGCGCAACACAATTATTCTCAACAAATTAATGCTGCGTTAAATTCATCAGCGTTTGTAATTGGTTTGGGCGGCGGACACGAAATTGCCTTGGCCAGTTACTCTGGCTTACGCAAAAATGTGCAGGCTAAAACAAAACCTAAAATAGGCATTATCAATTTCGACGCGCATTTTGATCTGCGCATACCGTCGCCTAATGCAAGTTCTGGTACCGCTTTTTACCAAATAGCGCAAGCTTGTAAACAATACACTGAGGCATTTCATTATACCTGTTTGGGCGTTGCTAAACCGGCTAATACGCAAGCATTGTTTCAATGCGCGCAAACACTAAAGGTAGGCTATTTATTAGATGAAGATTGTCAGTTAGATGCGGCGAAAGCGTTGCTTACACCTATGCTGCAAGAGGTTGACGAACTTTATGTTACTGTTTGTTTAGACGCTTTTTCTGCGTCCCTTGCTCCTGGTGTTAGCGCGCCAAGCTCTTTCGGTATTTCGCTGCCTTTTGTTATATCCATCATTCGATGGTTGACCACCCAGCAAGCACAAATGAATTTTAAATGGAGGTTAATGGATATTGCAGAACTGAATCCAGTATTCGATATTGATTCTCGAACCGCTAAGTTAGCGGCTCGTATTTTGTTTGAATCAGTTCATGCAAAAGCAGTGAGTATCGACAATAGCGTTTAATTTAAATTTTGCAGGTACCAATCTGCTACTAGTTTTCGCTCTTCATTTGTCATTTGAGTTTTATTTAAAAAGGGCATATCACGAGTCACGAATACCCGTTGATAAATGACGCTTAATTTGTTTTCCACATCTTTCCAATCATCCATAACTAAGCCCAGTGGAGGCGACGGAAACATGGGGTCTGTTGGTGTTTTTGAATGACAAGAAACGCAGTGGCTATCTAACACTTGTTTCACTTGGCTTTGAGAGACTAATTCCGTGCCTTGCTTAGTTTGTGGCTCTGATGTGGTTAATATATTCGGAGCAGAAACCCAAATTGCAATTGCCAGCATAGCCACAGCACCACTAATTAAGATTGACGGTTTAAATACACCGAGATGTTTTAAATTGAAAAAGTGTCTTATCCATGCCGAAACCACACATAGTGCTATCAACACTAGCCAGTTCTGCTCGTGTAAATAAGTCATGGGATAATGATTGCTAATCATGATGAACAAAATAGGTAGGGTAAGGTAGTTGTTGTGTACTGAGCGTAACTTAGCTTTCTCTCCCCAGCTTGGGTCGACCTCTTGTTTGTTCTTTACGGCATCAACCATGGCTCTTTGTGACGGCATGATTTGCAAGAAGACGTTTGCCACCATGATAGTTCCAATCAGCGCTCCGATATGTATGTAAGCGCCACGCCCGCTAAACCATTGGGTTGCCAACCAAGCCGCAACCGTTAACAGTATTAATAGAAAGATCGCGAATAACAATGGGCTTTTTGCTAACGGACTGCGGCAGGCTACTTCATATATCAACATGCCGCCAAATATTAACCCTAAACCCATTAATACAGCTTGGCTTTGGGTTAACTCCATAATATTAGGATCGATTAAAAAAGCAGACGCTCCAAAGTAATAAACTAAAATAAGTAAACTAAATCCACTTATCCAAGTGGTATAGGCTTCCCATTTAAACCAATGTAAGGTTTCTGGGATTTTTTCAGGGCCGTATTGATATTTAGCGACTTCGTAAAAGCCACCTCCATGAACCGCCCACAAATCGCCTTTAATGCCTTTGTTCTTTTTCCATTCCGGTGGTTGCTGTAAGTTGTTATCTAACCAAATAAAGTAAAATGATGCGCCAATCCAAGCCACACCCGCGATAACGTGAAACCAACGAATAAACAACGATACCCAGTCCATCCAAACCATTTAATTGCTCCTCGTGGGTTGTTTAAACACCGCTTTTCCGGCGATGTAAGTGGCTTCAGTGGTTCTTTCATCTGCCAACATGCTCAATGCAAATAACACATCAGAGGGTAAGTTGACAGTCCCTTCTGTTATTAAAGAATCTGTTCTTATTTCACTAAGCTGACTAAATTTAGGATCCAGTACGACAAAATCTGCATGACTACCTGGATTTAAATTACCAATACTATGTTCCAGATCTAATGACGCTGCGGTACCTTGGGTCATCATATAAAGGCCACTTAATGCAGACAGCTTACAATGATTAAGTTGGCAAACTTTATAAGCATCCCCCATGGTCCTTAGCATATTAAACGAAGTGCCGGCACCAACATCGGTCGCCAACGCGACATTTACAGATGATTGCCTTGCTTTGTCTAGGTTAAATAAGCCGCTGCCTAAGAACAAATTAGAAGAGGGGCAAAAGGCAATAGTTGCTTGTGTTTGCGCCAATAAATCCCATTCAGCTTGCTGTAAATGAATACAATGACCAAACACACTGCCTTTTCTGACTAGGTGATGATGATCATATACATCTAAATAGTGTTGATGTTGTGGATAAAGTTCTTTTACCCACGCAATTTCATGCATATTCTCAGATAGGTGAGTTTGAATATATACATCTTGGTATTGTTGCGCTAATTCGCCTAAAGACGCTAACTGCGCTTCAGTGCTTGTTGGTGCGAATCTTGGTGTTAATGCGTATTTAGTGCGATTTTTGTTATGCCATTTTTCAATCAGTTCAGCGCTGTCTTTTTGCGCTGACGTTGGACAGTCTTGTAAATCTTCAGGACAGTTTCGGTCCATGCAGACTTTACCAGCAATCAGCGCCATTTGATGTGCAGTCGCGGCGCTAAAAAGTGCATCCGTAGCTTGCTTATGCACGCTGGAATACACCATTGCAGTAGTGGTTCCGTTACAAAATAACTGGCTTAAAAATAACTCAGCCATGGCATGGGCATAGTCATGGTTCTGAAACTTAGTTTCTGTTGGGAAAGTAAAGTTCTGTAACCATTGCAGTAACTGTTCACCATAGCTAGCTATCATCTCGGTCTGTGGGAAATGTAAATGGCTATCAATGAAGCCTGGAACTAACAACTTACCTCGGTAGTCTTCAACCGCTAAAGACACATACTCGTCGGGCAACGCTGAATAGTGGCCAATTGCTTCGATTTTACCGTTACGCGTAACCAAATAACCGTCCTTATAGAACGCGTAACCCTCATCTGGAGAGCTTGTTGTCAAAGGGAAGTGCAAAATACTACTGCGAAATATTTGTAAATCTGATTTCATATAGTATTAGCTGCCTCGGTAACTACTGAAACCGTACGGCGATATCAATAAAGGGACATGATAATGGCCGCCGTCTTCAGGTAAATTAAAGCTGACATCAACGAATGGGTAGAAACTCTCACCGTGTTTTTCGATTAAATAGGTTTCTACATAAAAGCGCAATTGATATTGACCAGCAATAAAATTAACGTCGCTCCATTGATTACAACGTCCATCATTATCCGTTTGAGCGTCAATAATTTTGCCATCAGGAGTCGTGAGTTGTAGGGCTAAATCTGGCACAGGTTTTCCCGCTGCCGTATCAAGTACGTGACTAGATAAGCTATTCATAGATTTCTTCTCTGTTTAGGCGGTTAAGCCTTTTTTGATTCTTAATAGTGCAATTTTTAGCTGTTGCTCTGCTGCTAACCCAATTTCAGTTTTACGATCGTTATGAATGCGCTTCTGAATCGCAGCTAACATGTTCTCAGCGCTTTGTCCGGTGGCACAAATAATGAAAATAAACTGATTTTTTTCAAGGTACTGCTGATTTAAGCGGTGAAGTTCCTGTAACACTTTTGGATCTGCGCCTATGGCACTGGCTTGTTCTTGTTCCGCTAAAGCGGAAGTATTAGCAAACTTAGCTTCTAAGGTTGCAATATCTCCGATCATTGGATGGGCTTTAAAGGCTTCTAAATAGTCTTCCTCAGTGAGTGAAGGCCATTTATGACTAGCGACCTCGTTAATTTGTTCAATTGATGTGAAAGGTCGAGACTGCACCATGAATGTAGACCAAACAGAGGATTCACAGCAACTTTTAAACCATGTGTAAGCTTCGTGGTCTGGTAATTTATTGAGTTCATCTAAGGTCATAATAATTTCGCTATTTCTTTGGTTTGTAACCAAGCAGCTTGGCTATTTTGCGATTCATTTGATTCATGTTTATTGAGTAAGCCAATGAGTTGACCGGCAATAGAGACGGCAACTTCAATAGGGCGTTTACCTGGAATATCAGTAATACCAACAGGACAGACTAATTTTTCTAGCATTGGGGCGCTAATCCCATGATTAGCTAAGCGTGTTCGAAAACGTTTGGCTTTTGTTGCAGAACCAATCAAACCTAAATATTCGACACTATCGATATTTAACGCTTTGTGGACCAGTTCAAAATCCAATTGGTGATCATGGGTCATAACCAATACGTAATTGACTGGGTATTCATCCAAAGCGTCGGTGCAATCTTCAGCAATTAAGGCGCTTACATTGGTGGGTAACTGAAGTTCTGATTTATCTACTTCATCAAACATCTCTTGGCGTGAATCAACCCAGACAATATTCAAAGGAAGTTGCGATATTATCGGCACTAGCGCCTGAGCGACGTGACCTGCGCCGAAAAGCATTAACTGATTAACGTGCTGGCAGAATACTTCAAATAATACATGAGTCGCACCGCCACAGCATTGGGCTAATTTAGCACCTAAAGGAAAATACTCTACATGTTGACTTTGGCTTTTTAGGGTGAGTAATTCGCGAGCTTTTTTAATCGATAAATGTTCAAGTTGACCACCGCCAATGGTGTCAAAAATCCGATCTTCGGTTACCACCATTTTGGTACCTTGCGCTCGAGGCGTTGATCCTACAGACCCCATTACGGTCAACACAACATAAGCTTTTGCGTTATTTTGGCAGTGCATTACACCATCAAACCACTGGTTCTTCATCATGCTGGAGTGTCCATCGAAGTACGGATGTTTTGACAAGCTTTTAGAATTTTCTCAGGGGTGGCCGGGGTATTTAATTGTGGATCTAATGCATAGTTAGAAACACTGGAAATTGCATCCTTAATTGCACACCAAACGGATATCGCCAACATCAAAGGTGGTTCGCCCACCGCTTTAGAGTTGTATATGGTATTTTCAGTGTTGGCGTGGGGATAAAGTTCGACATTAAATTCCCTAGGGGTATCACCAATTGCTGGAATCTTATAAGTTGCGGGATTATTACTAATTAGTTTACCGGTTTTATCCCACAATAATTCTTCGCTGGTCAACCAACCCATGCCTTGTATAAATCCTCCTTCAATTTGGCCAATGTCGATGGCTGGATTGAGGCTGTTACCGACATCATGGAGAATATCCACACGTTCTACTCGCATTTCACCGGTTAGGGTATCAATTAGCACTTCGCTACACGAGGCGCCGTAAGCAAAATAGAAAAAAGGACGCCCTTTGCCTGTTTCCCGATCGTAATGAATTTTTGGGGTTTGGTAGAAGCCGGTAGTTGAAAGTGATATGCGCTCAAAATAGGCTGCTTGGATCAATTCGGCAAAGGGGATTTTAAAATCCTGAATACAAACATGCTGATCGACAAACTCTACATCATTGACGCTTACAGATTGTTGGTTTGTATTTTGTTGTTGCGCCGATTCTCTTGCGAATAGCGCGAGCATTAATGGCGCTAAACGTTGTTTAATTTCAATACACGCATTTTGCGCGGCTTTACCATTCATATCTGTACCACTAGATGCAGCGGTGGGAGAGGTATTGGGCACTTTATCGGTGCGTGTTGCTGTTACCTCTATTTTATCAATTGGCAAGCCAAACTCGTTCGCTACCACTTGCGCCACTTTAGTATGTAACCCTTGACCCATTTCGGTGCCGCCATGGTTTACTTGAATACTACCGTCAGTGTAAACATGCAGCAGCGCACCCGCTTGATTAAGGTGTTTAGCGGTAAATGAAATACCAAATTTTACCGGAGTTAATGCCAAACCTTTTTTAATAATAGGGCTGGATTGATTGAATTCTTGGATTTGTTTTCTGCGATTCCAATAATCACTGCTGTGTTCCAATTTTTCGAGCAAATCAGGCAGAACATTTTGCCCGATTGGCATTCCATAATGGGTTTCATTTACCCCAACGTTTTGGTACAAGTTGCGTTTTCTAGCAGTGAGCGGGTCTATTTTTCTATGCCGAGCAATCTTATCTAGCATGTCTTCAGCAACTATCATTCCTTGGGGGCCACCAAATCCTCTGAAAGCGGTATGAGATACTTTATTGGTTCTGCATCTATGTCCAACCACTTCGGTTTGACCGAGGTAGTAGCCGTTGTCAACGTGAAACATTGCACGGTCAACTATTGCATCAGATAAATCAGGGGAGTGTCCGCAATCACCATTAATTTCAAATTCACTGGATTGAATGAGTCCGTTTTGATCAATGTTCACTTTATATTTGTTAGTAAATGGGTGACGTTTCCCTGTCACCTGCATATCCTGCATTCTCGGTAGGCGTATTTTTACTGGCACTGATTGACGATGGGCCAAAATCGCGGCTATGCATGCCCATTGTGCTGCTTGTGTCTCTTTACCACCAAATCCGCCACCCATGCGACGCATATCAACGGTGACTTTGTTGATTGATACATCTAGCACTTCAGCAACCAATTTTTGCACTTCGCTTGGATGTTGACTAGATGTATAGATCATCATTCGATCTTCTTCTTGGGGAATAGCAACTGAAACTTGACCTTCGAGGTATAAATGTTCTTGGCCACCTACCTCTAAACAGGATTCAATTTGCTCAATATTGTTGTTCTTAATTTGAGATGGGAGGGTCTGTTGCATTTTGTGCGCAGGACGCACAAATTCCTGTTTTTGATGAGCTTCTTCAGTGCTCAAGGTTGCTGATGATGGGCTATATTCAATCTCGGCGTTTAGAACAGCTTGTCTAGCTAATCGAGTAGATGTGGCTAAAACTGCGAAAATAGCCTGACCATTAAACGAAATTTGATCGCTGGTGAGTATGGGATCGCCTTTAAATACAGGCCCAATGTCTGCGTGCCCTGGAACATCCTCAACTGTAATTACATCGACTACGCCAGGGCTAGCCCAGACTTTTGATAAGTCCAGTTTTTGAATCTGCCCACAAGCGATCTTGCTGGTTCCGATAGCAGCGAATAAGGTATTGGCTGGTAAATTTTTATCATCAACATAAATAGCTTTACCTGTTACGTGACGATTAGCACTATCATGTTTACTGGATGTTCCAATCTTGCCACTAGGTGTTTTGTCGATTGCCAGATCAATTAATTTACGCATGATTTACCACCCGTGTTTCAATTATATTATTTTGTTGGGTGTTCTCTAACCAGAATCGATGCCATAAATTCACCACTAAATCAGTGCGATATTGGGCCGAAGCGCGCACATCGTCCATTGGTTTAAATGCATTTTGCAAAAGCTGCTTACCCAATTCTAGGGTTTCAGAGGCGTTCCATGTTGCGCCTTGCATTGCTTGTTCAAATTCGTTCGCAGTTACAGGAGTCGCAGCAACACCTCCAAATCCGGTACTTATATTTTCAATTTTATTGTCTTTTATAACAACATGAAAAACGGCGCAAACAGCGGAAATGTCATCCTCTATGCGTTTTGAAACCTTGTAGGCTTTTAAAACTGCGTTTGTTTGCAACAGGGGAAGGTGAACAGAATCAATCCATTCCCCGTTTTGCATCGCTGTTTTACGATAATCTAGAAAAAACGATCTGGCGGGCACTTGTCTGGTGGCATTGCCATTGTCTAACAATATTTGCGCATTTAATGCCAACAGAACCGGCGGCATATCACCAATGGGAGAGGCGTTAGCTACATTTCCACCAAGGGTTGCTTGATTCCGAATAGGCACAGAAGCAAATCGCCACAATAATTCATCTAAGCTTGGGAAGTGACTCAGTAGTGTGGGTTCGATTTGGTTAAATGGTAGTGCTGCCCCAACCTGTAAATGGGTGTCTGTGACTGTTAATTTGTTTAGTTCTGGAACAGATTTAAGGTCAATCAAACAGTCCAAATTGTTTAATTGTTGGGTCACCTCTAATGCCAGATCAGTGCTGCCTGCAACATAACGAGCTTCAGGGTAGGTTTTGACCAGCTCCGCTAATGCTTGTCGTGTAGTCGGTACATATAGCCCATCTAATCCCGCATTCTGATTTTTGATGGCCTTTAAACTTTCTATTGTTTGCTGTTCAACCTGATCAAATTTGTCGGCGGTTTTAGATTGGCAACTATTTAGCGCTGCATCGATAATAGGGCGGTATCCTGTGCAACGGCATAGGTTGCCCGATAATGCCAACTCCACATTGTGTCGGCTGTTTGGCTTGTCTTGATGATATAAAGCAAAAAGCGACATCACAAAACCAGGTGTGCAAAAACCACATTGAGAGCCATGCTGTTCTACCATTGCCGATTGCACCGGGTGCAATTGCTTGCCATCAGACAAATGTTCTACAGTGATAAGTTGTTTACCCTGCAAAGCACTGGTAAAAGTAACGCAGCTATTGATTGACTTGTATTCAATACCATCTTGTTGCTCATTCAATTGCGCTAATACTACAGTACAAGCACCGCAATCACCTGAAGCACATCCTTCTTTAGTACCACACAACCCTTGATGTTCACGAAGGTAGTCTAAAACCGTTAAATCTGTTTCCACTGAGTCAATATCAGTCTTCACATTGTTAAGTAAAAATTGAACCATAGTTTTTCCCGACTACCGATTGGTTATCCATTATCTTATATATCAATGTTCTAGATTATTTGAACAAACTAATATTGCGAATTTTTGTTTTGCTTGATTACCTTTATACATATAATATAAAACCTGACCAGCTGGTCAACTTATATTGAATGTAATTGATGATTTTATTTAAAATAGTTTGCATGGCGACTTAGAAATGCCAAGAACTAATGATACATTGTCAAAAGGAAGATAGATGCATGCCTTAAAAGGCTTCAACCTTCAATAACAGAAATAATGGACCATGACTGATAATAAAATCAATAAAGAAGGCCGAATAGGCGCAGCAAACAAACAATTAATATTAAATGCAGCAGAACATGAGTTCGCAAAACATGGATTTAAAGGCACTCGCATTCAGCAAGTTGCTGATAGAGCGCAATTACCTAAAACCAATGTTCTTTATTATTTTAAGAGTAAAGAAAACCTATATCTTGCAGTTTTACAGCAAATCTTAGAATTATGGAACTCGGTTTTTGATGAAGCTACTAAAGATGATGATCCAGCGGAAGTGTTAGCCAGATACATAAAAGATAAAATGGAATTTTCATTAGTTAGACCAGAAGCTTCTCGGATATTCGCATTAGAGATCATCAACGGTGCTCCAAATCTTTACGGTTTTTACAAAGACCAACATGCAGCTTGGATGAAGGGGAGAGTTGAAGTTATTAAGCATTGGATGGATGAAGGTAAAATTCAAGTTTCCAATGCCCATTATTTGCTTTACCACATCTGGGCGTGTTGTCAGCACTATGCAGATTTTGCAGTACAAATTACTCACCTTGAGGGTAAAGAAATGGATAGAGCGGAATTTGAAAATGCGACTAAGTCGATTATAAGTTTAATTTTGAAGGGTTGTAGTTTAGACATACCTGAGCAATATCGATAAGAAGGAATAGAAATATGCAATCCTATCCTCGTGATCTCAAAGGGTACGGGCAATTCCCACCAAAGCCTAAATGGCCTAATAAAGCTAAAATTGCCATTCAGTTTGTGTTGAATTACGAAGAAGGTGGTGAAAACTGCGTATTACATGGAGATGAATTCTCAGAAATATTCCTGTCTGAAATCATAGGTGCCAAAGCCTATGCAGATAGACACCAAAGCATGGAAACCTTATATGAATATGGTAGTCGAGCCGGTTTTTGGCGGATTTATCGTTTACTCAACGAGTTGAATGTCCCGGTAACCGTTTTTGGTGTCACCATGGCGTTGCAGCGAAATCCAGAAGCTGTAGAGGCGATGTTAGCGTCGAATTGGGAAATTGCTAGTCATGCCATGCGTTGGATTGACTATCAAAATATGCCAATTGAAAAGGAGCGTAAGTTGATTGATGCGTCAATCCATTTACACGAGAAAATAACCGGCACTAACCCTAGCGGCTGGTATACCGGCAGAACCAGTCCGAACACCCTTAAGTTAATCGCAGAACGAGATGATATTCTTTACTGTGCAGACAGCTACGCCGATGATTTGCCTTATTACGACCATCACTATAGTAAACCGCTTTTGATTGTTCCTTATACCCTTGATACCAATGACATGCGTTTTGCTACACCCCAAGGGTTTAATAATGGCGAGATGTTCTATCAATATTTAAAAGACGCATTTGATACTTTATATTTGGAAGGGGAGCATAGCCCTAAAATGTTGTCGATTGGTTTGCATTGTCGAATTATAGGTCGTCCTGCAAGAATAGCAGCGCTGCGTCGTTTTATTGAATATGTGCAGAGCTTTGAAGATGTGTGGATGTGTACCAGAGAGCAAATAGCCCAGCATTGGCTAACTCACTTTCCCGTGGAACAATCAAAGCGATAATAAAGAGCAGATATGAACAACTTAATTCAACTATTACCAAAAACGGAATTGCATCTTCATATCGAAGGTACTTTAGAGCCTGATTTATTACTTGAGCTGAGTAAAAAACACAAGCTTAAATTACCTTATCAAAGCATCGACGAAATTCATAAGGCGTACAATTTTGAAGATCTACAAAGCTTTTTAGATCTGTATTATTTAGGCGCATCTGTGTTGGTTGACGAAGATGATTTTTATCAGTTGATGTGGCGTTATTTGCTGAAGTGCAAAGAACAAAATATTGTTCACACTGAAATGATGTTCGATCCTCAAACCCATACGCAAAGAGGGATTGCTTTCGAAACGTTTATGTCTGGGTTTATTCGCGCCATTGAGGATGCGAAGCAACAATGGGGTCAATCTAGTTTGTTGATAATGTCATTTTTACGGCATTTAAGTGAGCAAGAAGCCATCGATACTTTACAATCCGCTATTCCTTATTTTGAACATATCGATGCAGTAGGATTGGATAGTTCAGAATTAGGTAATCCACCTGAAAAATTTGCGCAGGTATTCGAACAAGCCAGAACCCTTGGTTTGCCGTGTGTCGCCCATGCCGGAGAAGAAGGACCGGCGGATTATATTTGGCAAGCCCTCAATTTACTGAAAGTAGATAGAATCGATCACGGCGTTAGAAGCAGTGATGATCCTAAATTGATACAAACACTGGCAGAGTTGCAAATGCCGTTAACTGTGTGTCCTTTATCAAACACTAAACTTTGCGTGTTCGATGATATGTCAGAGCACAATATTCTCGAGCTATTAGAAAAAGATATTCTAGTCACTGTGAATTCAGATGATCCTAGTTATTTTGGTGGCTACTTAAATGAGAACTACCTAGCGTTACACCAGGCGCTCAATTTAAACCAAGAACAACTTATAACCTTAGTTAAAAACGGCTTCACAGGAAGTTTCCTTTCAGCGCAAGAAAAACAGCAATGGGTGCAGGAAATAGACAAACTAATCCAAACCCGAATTTAACATCACTACCGCTAAACTAGTGTTGGCGAGTTAAGCGTTTAATCAGTGTTTTATGCTGTGGAAAATCTTTTGTCAATGTTTGTCTTTCGGCTAATTGCATATCTTCATACTCAAATCCAGGAGCTACGGCCTCACCAATCAATCCATATCCGTTTTCACCTGTTACCGAAATGGTTGAGGCTTTCCACACACCGCCTTTTACAACAAACTGGTACTCATGTCCGGCAAGTACGTCAGGACCCAACACTTTCGTTTCTAAACTCCCATCAGGGTGTATAAGATAATAAGTGATTGGATCACCGGCATGAAAATAATGCATGATGTCTGACGTATTGCGATGAAAGTGCCCTATGGGACTATCCGCAGTGAGTAGGTAATATATTGACGTCATCGTCACCCTAGAGCCCTTTGGCGTGTTGACTAGAGGTTGACTGTCTGCTTTAAATGTTTGTTTGAAGTAGCCACCTTCGACATGTGGTTCCAGAGCTAATTTTTCGACTAATTGTTTAATTGTTGGATTTTGCTTATGTTCTGCCATATTGACTTGCTGATGACTTTGTTGTGCACAAGCACCTAAGGATAACGCTAAAAAACTTGCAGTGAGATAATATATGGGTAACTTCATTAATATGCTTTGAGTCGGTTTAATTAGGTTACTTACTATATCAAGGAGTTTAAGAATGACGCAATTGGCTAAAACACCTTCACCGCCATATTATGCGGTTATTTTTACGTCGTTGCGCACTGAGGTTGACGAGGATTATGCTGCCACGTCAATCAAAATGCTTGGGTTAGCGCAGCAAATTGATGGTTATTTAGGGGTGGAATCAGCGAGGGAAGAATTAGGCATTACGGTATCCTATTGGCGTGATCTAAAATCTATTCAAAATTGGAAGAAGCAACAAGACCATCTGGCAGCCCAGGCATTGGGAAAACAAAAATGGTACCGATCGTATTCAGTAAGAATAGCTAAAGTAGAGAGAGATTATGAATTCTGAGCAGAGTCAAACAAATAGGGCGCTTATTAACCCAGAACAATTGCAGTTGTTATTAAACACTGAAACGGTACAAATGCTGTTTACTGATGTTGCCTTTCCGGTGAATTACGTTAGTAAACAAAGTGAAAAGTGTTATATACCTGACTCCAAACTATTCGATTTTGATTCCGTTTTTGTAGATAAAGACAGTGGTTTACCTCATTCACTACCCCCGCCGACATACTTTGCACAGCAGATGTCTAAACTTGGTATTAGTAATAATGCTACTTTGGTTATTTATGATGACCAAGGCAGCTTTAGTGCACCAAGGGCATGGTGGATGTTAAAAATTATGGGGCATAAACGAGTATTTGTTTTGGATGGAGGACTTCAAGCTTGGATTGATGCCGGTTTCAAAGTGCAACCAACACTCCTTCAAAATCCGCAAAAAACCAATTACCAAGTAAAATTCAACTCTGATTTGTTGGTGAATAAACAACACATTATGGACAACTTGAATAACCCTGATTTCACGGTTGTTGATGCTCGAAGTCCTGCTAGATTCAATGGTACAGAGGCTGAACCTAGGAAAGGAGTAAGAAGTGGGCATATACCACATTCACATAATTTGCATTATACCCAACTACTTAATGACGGTAAGTTCATTGACACAGCGAGTATTAGGCGACTTTTTAAACCTTTTACTAATGCTGCAAATGTCCAGCTTCACTTTTCCTGTGGTTCAGGTGTCACCGCTTGTATACTCGCCCTAGCGGCTTACCAAATAGGCATAGAAAACTGGAGTGTCTATGATGGGTCTTGGAGCGAGTGGGGGGCTGATCCACTTTGTCCCATCGAATAAACATCGAAATTAATGGTGAAATTAGTTTGCTCTAGGCTACAAGCTCGCTACTTTCACCATATTGCTTTGCTAATTGGTCAACATATGACTTTAGCACTAATAAAGTATCATTAACGTCTTCGAAGTTAACTGATTCTGCAGGGTTATGGCTAATCCCTTTCGCGCATCTCACAAATAACATACCAGTAGGACACAGTTCGGCCATTGCCATGGCATCGTGACCAGCTCCCGAACTCAACACAAAGGGTTTTATTCTGTTCATTGCGCAGGCTGATTCAAGCTGCGACATGATGTCTGGGTGGCAGAGTGTCGCATCGGCTTCATGGGTCAGATGTTCGGTTACAGTAAGGCCCCTTATTTGCGCTATATACTCAACTTTTTGTTTGATCTGTTCGATGCATAGGTCACGTTTGCTATTATCTAAACTTCGTACATCTAAGCTAATATCCACTTTACCACTAATTACGTTAACGGCATTTGTTAGCGATTGAATCTGTCCTACAGTGGCAACAACTTCATGCTCAATTGCGGCTTGTTCTATTGCCAAAATCATTTCAGCAGCACCTGCAATCGCGTCTTGACGTAAGGCCATAGGCACGGTTCCCGCATGACCTGCGTGCCCCTCTATCTCTATTTTGTAACGTTTTGCGCCAGCAATTCCGCTGACAATTCCCACCGGTAGATTTTGACTTTCAAGTACAGGGCCTTGCTCAATATGCACTTCAACAAAACCCAACAAATTACTTTGCGCTCTGCTCGCATTGTGAATATTGTTAATATTCAGCCCAAAATCTCTCAGTGCGGTGGCTACGGTTAATCCGTCTTTGTCCAGTAAACTGGCCCATCTATCTTGCCAAGTACCAGCCACAGCTCTGCTGCCTAATAAAGTCGTACCGAAACGGGTGCCTTCTTCATCGGCAAAGCCAACAATTTCTAAGTTAAAGGGTAACGTAATGGAATTATCAGCAAACCATTGCACCAATCCTAATGGTAAAAGTACACCAAGGATGCCATCGTATTTACCACTGTTAGGTACAGTGTCTAAATGACTACCTATTATTAACGTTTCGGCATCAGGGTAAGGGCTTTTATAGCATCCCCATTGATTGCCGGCCTCATCTTGCCATGTTTGCATGTTGGCCTGTTCCATCCAACTTGCTACTAATTGATTTGCGAGTTTATGTTCATTCGTCAAATAGCGACGATCTATGTATTCAGGACTTTGACTAATCAAAGCCAATTCGTCACATCGTTTGAGGACAGTTTGAACATAGGAAGTAAACATCTTTAGTTCTCCTCATTAGTGTAAACATCAAACGCCATATCAGTGGCTAGTCCAGACTGCAATTGATGACCAGCACGCCTTAAGGTGTTTTCAAGTGCTTGTAAAGTATGTAAAACCGTGTCTTTTCTGGCGTTATAACCCATGGTTCCAATGCGCCAAATTTTGCCGTGTAACGGGCCGAATGAAGTACCTATCTCAATGTTATATTGGTGTAGAAGTTGTTCACGAATTTGCTCGCCATTCACATTGTCTGGAATATAAACTCCCACAACATTGTTCATTTTATGAGTTAAATCGCCAAAGGGTTTTAAGTTCAAACCTTTAACACCGGCGAGCATAGCGTCACCATGTAATTTGTGTCGCTTAATACTGTTTTCTATGCCTTCGTCCAATAATTGGAGAGCGCACTCTCTGGCTGCGTATAACATTGATGTCGCTTCAGTATGATGATTAAGGCGTTCTTCTCCCCAATAATCCAAAATCATCGGAATATCGAAATAGTTAGAACGAATACGTAAACCTAATCCATCAGCATGTTGTTCGTTTCGAATTCCTGCTTCAACGTGTTGTCTGCGTCTAACCCTTTGCACGTATTTTTCACTTAAGGTTATAGGTGCACTGCCCGACGGGCCGCCAAGACATTTTTGTAACCCGACTGAAACGGCATCTAATTTCCATTCATCAGTTTTAAACGGATTACCACCAATAGATGCTGTGGCATCGCTGTAAAATAACACGTCATACTTTTCACAAATTTCACCAATATTTTCTAATGGCTGAAGCATGGTTGTAGAGGTGTCACCTTGAACTAAAGCCAAGACTTTAGGGCGTATCTTTTTGATTTCTTGTTCAATTTGTTCGGGCTTGAAAACTTCCCCCCAAGGAGCTTCAATAATATGAACCTTTGCACCTGCACGTTCACTAATTTCAGCTAATAAATGCCCAAAACGTCCAAATACGGGTACTAAAACATCGTCGCCGGGTTCAATGCATGAAACCAAAACAGCTTCTATACCCGCTCTGGATGTCCCGTCGATTAACAATGTCGCTTCATTGTCGGTGTTAAAAACACCACGGTATAACGACATAACTTCGTTCATATAGCCTGTCATAACGGGATCGTATTGACCTACCAACTGGGTCGACATGGCATTCAGTACTCGTGGATAACAATTTATTGGACCAGGCCCCATTAAAAGGCGCGGTGGAGGACTAAGTAAAGACATGATTCTCCTTAAAGTAGAACTTGAGCAAGCATTCGACCGCCCGTAATTAATAGTGCAACAGCAAACACTCTTTTCAGTAAATTGCCATCAAGTTTAGCGCCAAGTGATGCGCCCACTGGAGCAAAAAGTACGGTAAGAGGAACGATGCAAACAAAGCCGACTAAATTGACTAATCCATAGGTAAAAATAGGGGCATCTACCGGTGTTTGACCAAAAATCAACATAGTTAGCGCACCTGGCAACGAGATTAATAATCCAATCGCTGCTGCCGTTCCTACCGCTTTGTGTGCCGGATAATTAAAACTGGTTAAAATTGGCACGGATAGGGTTCCGCCACCGATACCAACCATGGAGCTCAGCATGCCAATGATACTGGCAATTAGGCTTTGGCCCGCTCGGTTAGGAAGTTGGTTAAAAATTGGAGGTTTGGATGCTCTAAATAGCATGTTTAACGCCGCAAGGGTGGCAATAATCGCAAACATCAGCGTTAACCAATAACCATTTACAATGGTCACCAAGAAGCTACCGACTAGGACACCTAGTAACACAAACATCCACCAAAATTTTAATAATTCGAAATCAACATTGCCTTTTTTGCGATGGGAGCGAATCGAACTAACGGATGTAGGTACAATAGTGGCCAATGACGTCGCAGTGGCAATTAACATGGCAGAGCTGGGATCAACACCAAAATGTTGAAACAAGAAATACAGCACTGGCACTATCACGATTCCGCCACCGACACCCAGTAAACCCGCTAATATACCTGCGAACACACCAGTCGCCATCAACGCCAGTATAGTAGGGTAATTTTCGATTATTAAATCCATGTACTTTTACTTCTCTTGTTTAGTAAGGAAATGCTTTACCGTCGCTACGTGGATCGGTAGCTGCGCTCACTTTGCCATCAGGATTATGCACAATCATCCCAGCATGCCCCATCATTTCATTGTTTGGAGGTACTATTGCTATATCATGGCCCTTCGCCTGCAAAGATTCGATCACTAAGGGATCAAGGTCTTCCTCAATTTTCAAATTGTGTGATTGATCCCCCCAAGTTCGACCTAGTAGCCAACGAGGGGATTCAATTGCTTTATCCATGGGCAAGTTTTGAAAAACATGACGACTAAAAATCGCAGCTTGTGTTTGCGGTTGACCTTCGCCACCCATAGTGCCGTAGCTAATTCGTCGACCATCATGTAATTCTGCAAATGCAGGGTTAAGGGTATGAAATGGTTTTAAACCAGGTTTTAAATATTGGTTCGAATTAACATCTAAGCTAAATGATGTACCTCGGTTGTTCCAAACAATCCCTGTAGAATCGGAAACAACGCCACTTCCAAATTCCCAGTATAAACTTTGAATGTAGCTCACCATTCTGCCAGAGCTATCACATGCACCCATCCAAACCGTGTCACCTAGTTTGGCTTCGTTTGGCCAATCTAAGGCTTTAGTTGCGCTGATTTTGGTCGCTAATTCATCAATAATAGATTGTTCAAGCATGTCCGATAATGGGCGTTCTAATCGGCTCTCATCAGTCACAAATTGATTGCGTATTAGGAATGCCTGTTTGGTGCATTCCACTAATAGATGCGGATATTCGTGTTCTCCAGCGGCCAAATGTTTAACCTTGTCAAACAAAGCTAAAATTAATAAAGAGGCTACGCCCTGTGTGGGTGCGCCAAGGTTGTAGAGTTTACCAAGGGAAACATCAACACT
This sequence comes from Aliiglaciecola sp. 2_MG-2023, assembly GCF_030548145.1. Lineage (NCBI taxonomy): Bacteria > Pseudomonadati > Pseudomonadota > Gammaproteobacteria > Alteromonadales > Alteromonadaceae > Aliiglaciecola > Aliiglaciecola sp. 2_MG-2023. The sequence goes on along the minus strand of NZ_JAUORY010000005.1, from coordinate 246,368 downwards.
AAGTGGGGTAACTAACTTTGCTTGATAGTCAATGAAGTCTTGTTCACGAAGTGGTGACCCTGAGGCCGTTAAATCAGCTGCTAATTTTTGGCCAATTTCTCCACGGTAAAAATCGTCCAAACCTCTTTCAGCTAGTTGAGAAAGGGTTTTTGCCAATTTGGGTAATTTTACTATTTTTCCCTTTTTAAGGGCTTTTCCTTTAATTAAAAATTGCTCAAAAGGCGGGCTTTGATGCAAATCATCAAAGGTCTTAAAACTTGCATCCGTTAAACTTTGAGTAACTTCTAAGCCCCATTCAGCTTGTCCAATTGCGGTGGATAATAGTTCTTCTAAAGGTTTATTAGCTTGCCATTGTTGGCTAATTTCAAGCGCTTTTTGCCAACCCGACACCGCACCAGCCATTGTCAATGCAGCCTTTCCACCTCTCGATGGTATTTCGCTAAGATCTTGGTAGAACTCTGAAGTCGCAAGGGCCGCAGCACATCCGCTGGCGTCAATGCCGATTGGCGCTTTACCAGGTTCGCTAATTAACCAAAATCCGTCTCCGCCTAAACCGTTCATATGTGGGTAAACTACTGCTATAGATGCTGCAGCTGCAACCATGGCTTCAATGGCTGTACCACCAGTGTCTAAAATATGTTGACCGGCCTGAGCTGCTGCATAATGCGGAGCAGTAAACCCTGTTGTGGTCGATGTATGTTCCAGATTTTGTATTTTATGTTTCATTCAGCAGTTTCCATAAGCTTCTGACCTAAACTTAGCAATGCTAAGTCGCTATTTTTAGGACCTAAAATCGACAAACCATAGGCTGTATTATCATTTTTAAATAACGGCATATGTAATTGTGGACAACCCGTTAAACCGGCTATACAGGTGAATTGCATTAGCTTTTTTCGATATTCTGCAATTTCTGATGCGGAGGTATCTAATCTTGGCGCAGGACCCGGTGTAGTGGGTAGTATTAAATACCGGTCTTGTTTTAACAGTGAAGAAATGTCTGTTTGCAATTTTTGCTGTTGCTGAATTGCCGACAATTCATCTTCTTTTGTTAACGTTTCACACCATTCAAAGCGTTGTTGAATATCTTCGGCAAACTTGGGTCGTGAGTTTATTATCCAATCACCATGAGTTTGCCAGATTTCTCTTCCTTGTAAAACTCTAAATGCGTTAGAGGCTTGTTCTACAGTTTCCGCGGATATCTCTTTGTCTTTTACCCAGCAACCATTAAATTTGCTTTCAAGCCAATTAAAAATTTCTTGCCTATGCTGACTAAGTCCCACAAGTTCACTGAGTACAACCGGCGTATTAAGAGATTTACTGTTTTCTTGTTGATCTGGTATCAGACATTTAGCGATAGCTAACGCATCTTGAATCGTATTGGTTATAAAACCAGCGGTATCGAAAGAGGGGGCGAGCGGCACAACCCCTTTTAATGATATTACTCCGTGGGTAGGTCTAAAGCCGACTAAATTATTATAACTCGCTGGTACACGAATAGATCCACCGGTATCTGTGCCTAAACCAATTCGGGCTAGATTACGCCCAACAGCAACAACAGAGCCACTTGATGAACCACCACTAATACGTTCTTCGTCCAAGCAATTAACCAGTTCAGGATAATGTATATTCTGACCGTTAAGACTGTAAGCTAATTCGTCAGTGATAGTTTTACCCACGAATTCGGCACCGGCTTCTAATAAACAGGCGACAGTCTCCGACGTTTGCGTTGGAACCGGATGTGTAGCTGCCCAATCTGGGTTGCCGGCGGTTGTGACAATGCCGTCAATATCAAACAAATCTTTAACCGCCAAAGTCCAACCTTTTAAGGGCTGTGATTTCGAACGATGACTAGTTTTGTTTATATCTAAGTTAACGGGCAGTACAAATGGCGAGTGAAATGAAGACTTCATGAAACCAAACTTAATTAAACATAGGCTTATGAAACAACTGTTTCACCCATTAGTCAAGAGAAACAGTTGATTAAATGGTGGTTTTTACTCTAATTCGTCTAATTGTTTGAATAAATTGGAAATTGCATCAATACGATTTTGTTCAGCGTACCTATCGGAATTGAGAATTTGATTGCATATAACTGAAATTACACTCATAGGAGCAGAGTAGCTGTCTAAGGGTAATTCTTGCCCTAGTTGACATATAAATAATTGGTTTACCTTTTCTTTGTATATTTGTGCCGAGGGGTCGGCCATTAATACAAGTTGTTTTTTAGGGATAAGATCTATCAATTTTTCAACAATTTTGGGGCGTCGACGAAAGGCAATAATAATGACTAATTCGTCGTTAGAGATATCTTCAATTTCTTCACCAAGGGTTTGACCAGGTAGGGGTAAAAGCCTTACTTTTCCTCGTACTTGCAGAAGCTGTTGGCGAAAATGCATCGCCACCGGGTAGCTATTTCTAAAGCCAATTAAGGTTATTCTAGAAGCAAGTGTTATCGACTCTACGAGTTGAGTAATATCTTCAGGTTTTACATTATCCCAAGTTTGTCTTATTCGATCTAATTCTTGAGTGATATAATCGTTGTTCTTATGCACCGTGCCTAACGGCATACCAGCATTACGAGCTTGGCGCATTTGCTCTTTTACTTGTTGAAGGTTGTCATAACCTAACTGCCGAAAGAAACGACTTACGGTTGCTTTAGAGGTGAGGGTGATTTGGGCTATTTCAGCTACAGATAAATTTAAAACATCAGTTGGGTTTTGTTGCAGATAATTAGCAATTTTACGCCCATTTGGTGACAGCTGCTGGTAAGATTGAGAGATAAGCGCTACAAATTTTGATTTTGGCAAACCATTTTCCAAGATAATGAGTTAATCCAGATCTAGTGTAACCAAAAGCGCGTCATCTACAAAGTTTAAACGCTTCAAAATCAAGGAATATAGTACAAATCATGTTTAAAGGGTTTACAAAATCATCCAAGGTGGTGGTGTTAACTGGCGCTGGCATTTCCGCCGAGTCAGGTTTGAAAACGTTTAGAGATAATGATGGTTTATGGGAAAAGCACCGTGTTGAAGATGTTGCAACTCCTGAAGCATTTGAACGTAATCCCGACTTGGTCTATCGTTTTTACAATCAGCGCAGAGCGCAATTACAGTCGCCAGAAATCGCCCCTAATAAAGGTCATTTAGCATTGGCTGAATTAGAGGAGTATTTAGCAGACAACTTTCTTTTAATTACCCAGAATGTTGATAATTTGCATGAAAGAGCAGGCTCAAAACGACTTTTACATATGCACGGCGACTTATTAAGTTACCGCTGTTTAGGAAGTCAAAAAGTAACAGAAACTTTTGATTCTTACGATCAAAATAGTCAATGTGATTGTTGCCATCAACCGAATATGGTTCGACCGAATATTGTGTGGTTTGGTGAAATGCCAATGTATATGGACGAAATATCTGAAGCATTAGCAAAAGCCGATCTTTTTATATCTGTAGGGACTTCCGGAAACGTGTATCCTGCTGCTGGGTTTGTTCAACAGGCGAGTCTTTATGGTGCCCATTGTGTTGAGCTAAATTTAGAACCAAGTAACGGTTTTAGTGCGTTTTCAGAGAGTCACTATGGACCTGCTACAGAAGTTATTCCTGATTATATAGAGTCGCTAATAAAGCCATGATTTTTCCTGATTTATCCCCATATTGGTTAGAGTTCGCTGCTATTGCTAGCTTACATTTTTTTGCGGTTGCCAGTCCTGGCCCTGATTTTGCTGTGGTTTTAAAACAAAGTATAAGTAGTGGAAGGCGCTCTGCTATGTATACCAGTGTGGGTGTCGGCGCGGGAATTTTGATCCATGTTGCTTACTCTTTATTGGGCATTGGTATCTTAATTAAAACCACACCATGGCTATTTCAAGTATTTGCCTATTTGGCGGCAGCTTACTTGCTGTATTTGGGCTGGGGGGCTGTCCGCAGTGTGCCAAATAGATTAGAAAATGATGTATCATTGCAAGCACAATCAATAGAGAAACAGGTTACTTCTGATAAAAAGTCTTTCTTAATTGGCTTTATGACAAATGGATTAAACCCTAAAGCTACTTTGTTTTTTCTAACCGTATTTGCAGTTGCTGTAGCCCCACAAACTCCAATGTTAATAAAATTTAGCTACGGCATTTATTTAGCTTTTGCGACGGGCATATGGTTTTGTTTTTTGTCGTACATAATGAGTGGCTCTAAAATTCGCTCTTCATTACTGAAAAATGGTTATATTTTTGATCGAATCATGGGCGTTATTCTAATTGTATTAGCCATTAACCTCCTTTTGTCCACTTAATTTAACGAATGAAATATTGATGTTTAAACTCATACAAAAAAACTATTCAGAACTTATTAAACAGAACTTAAATGGTGAATATAACTTTAACTTGAAGAATATATTGGCCAAGGGATTTAAAAATACTACTGGTAGTATTTTAATTTTCTTGCAAATGTTACTGGTGGTTTTTGGACTAAGTTTGTTAATTGCAACGGCATTTTTCAAATTTAATGATATACAGACCATGGAACAAGTAACTCAAAGTCATCTGATGACATTGGATTTAATTATTCAAATGGTTTTAGCGCCTGTCACTGCAGCATTGATGTTACAAGGAGCTCGGTCTCATCTGAAGCGAGTGGGTTCTGTTAAGTTTTTATTCTCAACAATTCCACAAGCAATCCCTATATGTTTGGTAACCGCATTTATAATCATAATAACTAAAGCTGGGATGACGTTATTTATCTTGCCTGGTTTATATTTAATGATCGCTACGAGTTTTGCAGTATTATTGGTAGCAGATAAAAAGTTCACACCAATAGATGCATTATTACTTTCTATTAAGATGGTAAACCGTTATTTATTCCCGTTCACTATTTTATATGTCGTATTTTTATTGTTGTTGCTACTTTCGATAGTTTCTTTTGGGATTGGTTTGCTACTGTTTTTACCCTATTACTATAATATTAATGGTTTATTGTATTGTGAACTTTTTGGTTACGGTAACAGTACAGACAATAACAATTTAAACGATGAGACCCAACAACAAGGGTCTGATGGAGATACTACATTTGATGCATAACGTTGACTTTCCAGGCCCTAGACGGATTCTCTATTTGGGAATAATCTGGGTGTTTGGCGCTGTAGTGTTAAGTTACCCATTTTTATTTCCACCAAAGGAGTTAGATCCTTTTGATGAGCAAAATATCGCTCCTTATGTAGAACAAAAAATGCCTAACTTCGCTAAGATACAATCAATTACGGAACGGAAAAAAGCATTTTTCGACTATTTGTTACCTGCAATTCATCATCACAATAAAGTGATTATTCAAAAACGGGATTTTCTGAATGAAATAAAAAACGCAATTGAACAACAATTGCCTTTTAGTTATTTGCAGCAAAAGAGACTCGATTCACTAGTGAAAGAATATCGCGTTGACCCTGACGACGATTTGAATTCAATCGTGGACCGATTAATGCGTCGAATAGACATTATTCCTGTTGAGTTGGTGCTTATGCAAGCAGCGAACGAGTCAGCTTGGGGAACCTCTCGATTTGCTCAAAAAGGTTATAATTTTTTTGGACTTTGGTGTTTCCGAAAAGGGTGCGGTTTTGTACCAAAACGGCGAAATGAAGATGCCGCTCATGAGGTGGCTAAGTTTAAAAGTTTGGATCACGCAGTGAGTACCTATTTCCGCAATTTAAATCGACATGATGCGTATAAAGAGTTAAGGGCGATTCGTCTATCTTTGCGTGAAAACGACAAACAAATTACAGCAGAAAAGCTAGCCAAAGGGTTGAAAAGTTACTCCCAGCGGGGTGATGAATATATCGAAGAGTTAATCAATATGATACGTTTCAATAGGAAGTTTTTACCAGTATGAAAATCTTAAGTTTTACCTTAGTGTTGTTTAGTTTTTGTGGTTTGGCTTTTGCTGATACACTTTCAGTTGAATACTCAAGTTTTTACAGTCACCTTAAAAAAATCGATAATGAAGAAACACCTGCATTGCAATTTGCATTTGGTTTTAAAAACGTCAGAAATGGCGATTTATGTGAAATTAAAACCGCTAATATAGTCACTCAAAAAGTCACACTACCTGTTACAGTAACGCCTGAAAACCGGTTTTTGTTACCCACCGAAAAAGCATTAAGCCAAGCTAAAGCAATTGTCGAATTTGAACTATTAGAAAATAATAATCAATGTGACATGTCAGTTCAGTTGGAAACTAAACCTTCTTATTTAAAACAGCAATATACACATCAAGAGTTACAAGATTTGTATCAGCAATACACAGTGTTTTTTGATGATATGGGCAGCTTTTTGTCGTTCCTAATGCCGTCAGTTACCGGCTTGCAGTTTTATTTCGATAATGTTGACAGAGACTCTATTCCTGCCGAAATTTATCTCGATGAACATCATGCAGTAATTACCGGAGACTGGCTAGAGCAGGGCAATCAGATCCAGTTTTCTGAAGCCCCATATCGCGTGACAGCAATAACCAAATAACGATATCCGTAGAGTGAATTAGTCGAGACGCAATTGATATTTAATCTGCGCAGCAACACGGTTGACGCTTTGACGCCCCTCTTCAATTAACTCAGCCGCGCGATGAAACTCCATAATGCCAAAGTCGCGTAACTGGGGTTCAATTAGTATATCGGGGGGATCGCCAGCTAATCGCGAGCGGGTGACTCTTGCCTGAAGGATATCTAACGAACTGGACATGACACCTAACATACTAGGGGTATTGTCAGTTAATTTAACATTTGATGATTTTTGCGTCGCCGTTACTTGCTCCGGCGTTTCTACCTGAGTTTCTGAGGTGGTTATTTGCTCTTCACTATTGGCGTCAAAGTCAGAATCCAGTGCCATGTTTTCTAGATCTTCTAAAGATTCAAGCTCATCATCGTCCATATCATTGTCTTTTTTGAACTTGCCACTGAAAAGACGCTGCATAAACGACTGACTTTTATTAAAAAAATCATTGGTTCGTTTTTGATTATTTTCATGTTCCATTTGATATTGAGCTTGAACTTCAGGCCTAAAATCTGCACTTAGATTAACCGCAAAAACAAAGTCAGCACCTAGTTGCCGACAAAGATTTACCGGCACTGGGTTGACCACAGCACCATCCACTAGCCAACGGCCTTTGTGCGCAATGGGTGGAAACAGGGCAGGTATTGCACAGGATGCTCTAACCGCATCCGCAATAGGACCTTGAGTAAATGAAACCTCTTTACCACTATATAAATCGGTCGCCACAACACCTAAGGGTTTGGATAAGTGTTCAAAGTCTCGTTCGCAAAAATTGTCTTCGAGGGCTTTAAACACTTTAATTCCGCTAGCCAGTCCACCTTTACGAAATCCAACCCCTAACAGTCCTAAAACTTGCCACTCAGTTAGAGAGCTTGCCCATTCTGCGAGTGGATCCAGTTTATTGCTTGCATACGCGGCTCCTACATAGGCACCAATGGAACAACCAGCGACCACGTCAACCTTGATGCCTAGTTCTTCTAACGCCTGTATTATACCGATATGCGCCCAACCTCGAGCAGCGCCGCTTCCTAGTGCTAATCCAATTTTCATTTACTAAAATGATCCTTAACTAATATTGATTATTTTGACAGTGTCATCAGCACTTGTTGAAGGTGTAGAAAAATCTTCTTGATCAAATCCAATATCACCGTTAACAAACGGTGTTTGTTGCGTCTCTAAGGTTTTAAAGTCGAAAAGTTCACTATCGGCAAGATGCGAAGGCACGACATTCTGCATTGCCCTAAACATACTTTCAATCCTACCCGGAAAACGCTTGTTCCAGTCTACTAGCATGTTTTTAATAACTTTGCGTTGTAGGTTCTCTTGCGAGCCACATAAATTACAAGGAATAATCGGGAACTCAATTAAATCAGAATATTGGGTAATTTCTTTTTCAGCACAGTAGGCTAGGGGACGAATGACCATTTGTTTGCCATCATCGCTGACTAACTTGGGAGGCATAGATTTTAAGCGTCCGCCATAAAACATGTTTAAGAATAGTGTTTCTAACATGTCGTCACGGTGGTGCCCCAACGCGATTTTAGTTGCGCCTAGTCGGGTTGCCGTCTTGTAAAGTATCCCTCTGCGTAATCTAGAGCATAGTGAACAAGTTGTTTTTCCCTCTGGAATTTTATCTTTTACAATCGAATAGGTGTCTTCCGTGACGATTTCAAATGGAACTTGCAATTCTTGTAAGTAGTTAGGCAGTATCTCAGCGGGGAAGCCTGGTTGTTTCTGATCTAAATTAACCGCAATAATTTCAAATTTAATTGGCGCAATCTTTTGCAGAAACATTAAAATATCAAGCATGGTGTAACTGTCTTTTCCGCCAGACAGGCAGACCATTACCTTATCGCCATCTTCGATCATATTAAAATCGGCAATTGCTTTGCCTACATTTCGTCTTAGGCGCTTTTGAAGTTTATTAAAACTGTATTTTTTACTCTCAGACAGAGACTCGACCTTACTCATCTTATTCCTAGAAAAACATTGCTATCAGCGCGGATTATACCTGTCCTCATAAAGGACATAAACACCCTAAATTTAAATGTTTGCAGTCATTTTCTAAGTATCACAAGGTTATGTAAGGTTAATGTTTAAGAGGACACTCAAAGCCTTCTGGTTTAATTGCTAAAACGTCACAATTGAGTGAATCTATTGTATGTTCAGCCGTGTTACCGATAAGGGCGGCTGTAATACCGGTGCGACCTACAGTACCGATAACCACTAACTCTGCGTCGATAGCTTTTGCCACTGAAGGAATGACATCCTCAGGCAAACCTTCACTAAGATGCTGATTTTCTTGTGGGATATTGAATTCTTGAGCGTGCTCAAGCATACATTTGGCGTGGTGTTGTTTAACTGACTCTGTATAGCCAACCGGATCGAACTCTGGTATTTCGATGGCAATATTAACCGGTGTACCTGGGTAAGAATTAACCAAGTTTACATGTCCTTCCAGTAAATCAGCCATCAATCCAGCGGTTTTAGTGATTAACTTGTTTAAGCTATGATGTTCTTCATCTTCACTGCCCACATCTACCGCAGCTAAAATATTGCCATTAATAGGCCAATCATGTTCTTTAACAAGTAAAACTGGAACCGGTGATTTACGTAGGATATGCCAATCAGTCGGGGTGAATATCACTGACTTTAGGGTGTCATGCTCGTGGGTTCCTTTGACGATTAAATCATAGCTGTGATCAATCACTTCGAACAATACACTTTCATATGGCCGATTATGCCAGACCACTTTTATATCTACTGAAATAGATGAGTTAGCCGCTAGGGGTTCAACTATATTGGCAAGCCAATCGGTTTTGTCATCCACCACAGCTTGGCGCATCGTTTCTCTTTCATCCACGGTGAGCATAGTGGTCATTTCATAAGAGAAATCATATATGGACAGAAACGCAGTAATACTGGCGCCGGTCTTTTCTGCCAATAAAAGCGCTCTTTTAAACGCTTTTTGATCTTCTGTAGTTGGGTCTACAACAGCTAGTATTTTGTTAAATACGGACATAAATTAATTCCCTTCAAACGTTTACACTACGTATATTAAGTGTATGGCTACTTTAGCTAGTTTGCCAATTAACAGACTAATTGTTTTGACCTGAATCAATTTAAATTAAAAGACTTAACCGCAGGCTTGTTTATTTAAAACGTGTTCACCAAGTTTCTCTCTAAGTACCGCCAAATTGAGAATTTGTATAAATTTCCCATCAACTTTGATGATATTTTCTTTTTGAAAACGGGTGAGTAAACGACTGACGGTTTCAACAGTTAAACCAAGGTGATTACCAATTTCGTTTCGGGTCATGGTTAAATTAAATTCTAATTCAGAAAAACCGCGGGAGCGAAAACGATCTGATAGATTAATTAGGAAGTGGGCAAGACGTTCTTCTGCTGTGCGCTTGTTTAATAACATCATGAGACTGTGATCTTGGTTTATTTCTGTGCTCATAATTTTAAGCATTTCTTTGCGCAGTGTAGGAAGTTGTGCGCTCATAATATCTAACTTGTCGTAAGGTAACTCACAAACCATGGAGGTTTCCATCGCTTGATTATAACTTTGATATTTTTCAGAAAATAGTCCATCAAAGCCGACAATATCACCGGGAAAATGAAACCCTGTAATTTGTTGTTCGCCATCGGGAGAGGTTATGTAAGATTTAAATGAGCCCGTTCTTACTGCAAACAGCGACGTAAATTTTTGCCCAGGAATAGTTAATTGATCATTTTTATGCAAAGGGCGCTTGCGTTCTATGATTTCGTCCAAACTCTCCATTTCAGTCTGATTCAGAGCCACCGGTATACATAGGTGATTAAAACTGCAGTTTTGGCAGCGAATACTGAACTTGTTCGGATCTGACATTAGTTAATTCCAATTAATTCATTAGTTACCAATTATGAATCCCTTGGTAACATAAAATCAAGCCAAATAAGCATAATAAGACTGCAACGCTTCGTTTTACCACTGGTTGGGTCAACCATCCTCTTATTTGGCTGGCGCTGGCTCCCATTGCTAACATGATGGGCAAAGTGCCCAAGCCAAAGCAAAACATGGTGATAGCACCTTGTACCACACTGCCGGTGGAAACACTCCATGTTAACGTCGAATAAACCAATCCACAGGGCAACCAGCCCCAGATTAGGCCATAGGGTACAGCATAGATTGGGTGTTTAAAGGGAATGAAACGCTTTGATATGGGACTAATTTTACGCCAAAAAATAGCGCCAACTTTTTCTACTTTAACCAGTAGTTTTGACCACTGTCCCACATATAATCCAAGCAGAACCATAAATACTCCGCCAAAAAGGGTCAGTGCTTGAGGATTGATAAAGGATTTTGTGGTGACGATCTGACCCAACAGCCCAGCGATTGCGCCAGCGAAACTATAAGATAAAATGCGGCCTGAATTATAGGCAATTAAATACGGCCATTGTGACTTATTCTTTGGTAATGCAAACGTAAATGAGGTCACAATTCCACCGCACATCCCAGCGCAATGCACACTTCCAGCAAGTCCGATTAATATTGCAGAAAACCAGCTTAAGTCGTTCATTTGTCGTTAGTTTTTGGCTTTTTTACTTGTACTTTTTTATCCACGTCATCATCGAATAGAATGTTGTATCCTTGACGCTCTAAATCTTCAAACTGATTGGATTTGACCGCCCAAAAAAAGATCCCTATGGCTAACAGTACTAGCACAATAGCGATGGGGATTAGCACATAAATAATACTCACTTTAATTTCCTATTAGCGCTGGTTAACGTAGTAAACGAATAGAGTTTGCGACCACAATAATTGAACTTAACGACATGCCAATTACGGCCATCCACGGGCTTAAATATCCGGCTACTGCTAGGGGAAGAATTAACGCGTTATAGCCAATGGCCCAAACCATGTTCTGTTTGATTTTGGTACGCACTTTAATCGCCATACTAACAGCAAACTTAACATTACTTAATTTTGAATTTAATAAAATGATATCGGCAGAACGTTTCGCCATGTCACTGGCGTCACCTACCGCAATTGATACATCAGCAGCGGCCAAAACTGGGGCGTCATTGATGCCATCACCAATCATCAAAACTTTGTGTCCTTTGGCTTGTAAGTTTTGAATGTATGTCAGTTTTTGTATTGGCGTTTGTCTAAAATAAACGTTCGGGATACCTAAAGAATCAGCGACCAAAGACGCGTTTATTTCTGAGTCACCACTTAACATCACCAATTGTTTGCTGCGTAAGTCATCGACGAGTTGTTTTGCGTCTTTTTTAACTACATCTTTTACGCTAAATGCAGCAATTAATTGCTTACCCAATTGCAGATAAACTCGAGAGTCATCCTCAGTGGGTCGTAAACCATCACTGTTATCAAGAATACTTATGTTACCTATCTTAACGACTTGAGATTGGTAGGTTCCTTGTAAACCTTTTCCCGCCACAGTAACTACTTGGGAAACTGCGCAGGGGGTCTGAGATTGAAACGCGTGAGATATCGGATGTTTTGAATAGAGTTCTAATCCGGCAGCTAAATTATAAACAAAAGTTTCATCTGCTGCGTTAAAGAGCTCGACGTCACTTACACTGAAATGTCCATTGGTTAGCGTGCCTGTTTTATCAAAAATCACGGTGTCGACATCAGGCATAACATCGATAATATTTGCTCTTTTAACTAATAAGCCATATTGATTTAATTTTGCTATTGCACTGGTTAAAGCCGTCGGCGTTGCCAAGCTAAGGGCGCAAGGGCAGGTCGCAACTAGGATTGATATGGCAACCCAAAAAGCGCGTTCTGGTTGATAAGCCAGCCAGCCAACGTAACTTATTAAGGTGATACCTAGAACAATTACAATAAAGTACTTGGAGGCAATATCTGCATATACAGCTGCCTTGGGTTTATCTGAAAGAGCTAACTCTTGAAGGCGTAAAATTTTGTTCACCAGGGACAATTTAAGCTCGTTTTCAACTTCAATTTCAAAAGAACCTGATAAATTAATGGTTCCGCCATAGACATGAGCGCCGGTGCTTTTTCTGATTTTTTCTGATTCACCGGTCAACATAGATTCATCCACGTTGCCATTTCCGTTGATTATTACCCCGTCTACTGGAAAAGTTTCTCCAGGACGGACTACTATTTTTTGTCCTTTTTTAAGATGTTTGGCTAATACCGAAGTTTGCTTATTATCGTCATCAATTTGCATCGCCGTTAATGGAATATACTTAAACATATTTGCCGATATTAGGCTGGCCTGATGTCGTGAACGATGTTCCAAAAATCGGCTAATCAGTAATAAAAAGATAAACATACATACGGATTCAAAATAGATTTCTCCCGTATGGGAAATGGTTGCCCAGGCACTAGCCACAAAAGTGCCAATAATTGCGATTGAAACCGAAAAATCCATATTTACAGATCCCATCCGCAGAGAACTAAAAGCACTTTTATAAAAAGTAAATCCAGAATACAGCACAACCGGGGTGGTCAATAAAAAACTAACCCAATGAAGAAACTCTTTGGTCGCATCATCTATTGAACCGAAAATGCCGAAATAAAGACCAATGGCTAACATCATAACTTGCATGCTCATTAAGCCAGCCAATCCAATTCGTTTTAAATAGTTCTTGGATTCTTTCTGATAAGAGGCTTCATGTTCGTCTGCTTGGAAGGGAAGTGCGTGATAGCCGATAGATTCTAGTTGTCCGATGATTTCACTAAGTTTTAGTTCTGAATCTATCCAATTAATCGTTGCTCGACGTGCAGATACGTTGACTGCAATTCGTTTAATTCCGGGCGTTTTTAAAAGTTGTTTTTCAATCAGCCAACCACAGGCAGCGCAGCTTATTCCTTCGATGGTTAATTGTATTTGTTTTTGGCTGCCGTCATCGACCACAAATTCTTGCTGAATCTCTTCATGATCGTATGCTTTTAAGGTATCGAGTGTTTCGGTTAGTAATTCATCTCCCTTGTCGGCAAATTCGGTTCTGAAGCGGTAATAATCTTCTAGTCCGTTGCTGACAATTGCTTCAGCCACAGCTTGGCAGCCAGGGCAACACATTTTGCGAGGCTCACCTAAGATGTCTGCCCAGAAGACTTCTCCATTTATTATTGGAAGCCCACAATGATAGCAATTTTGTGAGTTACTATTTTGCATTAAGGATTAAAGTTGAAAGGGGCTTTTTGTGGTAAACCTGTATCCTGCATTATCTTCCATTGCTCATTCAAAGGTGAAAGAGTTAACTTCCATTTACCAGTAATAGGTTTCTCTGCATTAGCTTTGTAATTGCCATTTGCATCTTGGGTCAACAATAACGAAAAATCATTATCTTGGAGCGTTGCATGATAAAAATGCAGTTTTAACGCTTCACCAGAAGTGGGTTTGCCTGATAAAAACTCAAGTTGTACTCGACTACCATCAATTGTCAAAAGTGTGGTGATACCTTGAGCTTTGGCTTCTTGAATTTTAGTTAGTTCTAAATTGATGCCTTTGCCTTCCTTGTAATAGTCATCTATGACCAGACTATCCTCAGTATTTAAGGCAAGATTTAACATGGTGACACTAAGACATATGGAAACAACGGGTATGGTGATTAAAAACCAAGGCCAAAATTGTTTGTACCAAGGTGTTTTATCTGAGCGATTCATTAATATTTACTTCTTATTTAAGAACACAAAGCCTCGTTAAACGAGGCTTTGTTAGGTAACAACTCAATGTTTATTTATCTTTAGATAAACTATAAACATAGGTAGCCACTAGGTGTATCTTCTTCTCTCCCAAAGTGTTTTTGAAAGAGGGCATAACACCAGCTCGTCCGTAGTTAACAGTTTCAGTGACTACGTCGGTGCTGCCACCATATAACCAAATATTATCTGTTAAGTTCGGAGCGCCTAGCGCTTGATTACCTTTACCATCTGCGCCGTGACAAGCAGAGCATACTGCAAAGCGTACTTTACCTGCTTCTTTTAAGTCAGGGTCAACTTGTCTACCACTTAAACTTAACGCATAAGCAACGACTTCTTTAACACCTTGCTCACCAAAAGAAGGTAACCATGCGGCCATATTGGCTTGGCGACCATTTGTTAAGGTTTCAACAATCTTCTCTGGCGTTCCACCGTATAACCAGTCATGGTCAGTCAGGTTAGGGAAGCCTCGTTGACCACGAGCATCAGAACCGTGACACTGAGAACAGTTCTGCATAAACAAGCGCTGACCAATTTTTAGGGCTTCTTCGTTATTAACTAACACTTCAATTGGCTGTTCGGCGTATTGGTTGAAAATTGGCGCAAATTTTTCTTCGGCCTTTTCAAGTTCACGATCATATTCAACACCAACACCACCTAAACCGAAGAGAGCGTTTTTCGCTTCTTCTCGAGACGCTAAAACTGCATCTTTCGATTCTTGCAGGGTTTGAATATCTTGGTTTGAACTTTTCCAACCTAACAAACCTTTCCAATTCCCTAAACCCGGATAAAGTAATAAATACAAAATCCCCCAAATCATGGTCATGTAGAACATGATTGTCCACCATTTAGGTAGAGGGTTATTGATTTCGATAATACCATCAAACGAATGATGCATATCGTCACCTTCTTCAACGCCTGTTTTATTCAACAGACACCAGCGTAAGATTAGGTAACACCCTAGAATTGTTCCCAATGAGATTACTGAGACCCAAATACTCCAAAAGCTACTCATTTATCGAAGACTCCCGCTCTTTTTTTTCTGATTGTTGGGTTGGCTCATCATCAAAAACCAAATTTTCTGCTTCATCAAAGCGTTTTTTAGCGCGGCTGCTAAAAGCCCATACCACTATGCCGATAAAGCAAACAAAAACCACAACTGTAAATATGCTACCCGCTGCACCGTAATCCATACTATTTCAGCGCCGTTCCAAGAGATTGTAGGTAGGCAATTAAAGCCTCCATCTCTGTTTTACCTTGTACTGCTTCTTTTGCGCCAGCGATTTCTTCCTCGCTATAAGGCACTCCAAAGTCTTTAAATACACGAAGTTTTTTCTCAATTAATTTGCCGTCAAGTGTATTTTCAGCTAACCAAGGGAAACCAGGCATATTGGATTCAGGTACTACGTCTCTAGGATTAAGAAGGTGAACGCGGTGCCAATCATCACTGTAACGACCGCCGACTCTTGCCAAGTCAGGACCAGTTCGTTTTGAACCCCATAAAAATGGGTGTTCCCAAACTGATTCACCTGCGACAGAGTAGTGTCCGTAGCGTTCTGTTTCTGCTCTAAATGGACGAATCATCTGGCTATGACAACCAACACAACCCTCGCGAATATAAATATCTCGACCTTCCATTTGCAAAGCAGTGTAAGGCTTAAGACCTTCTACTTTTTCCATTGTTTGTTGTTGGAACATTAGTGGTGTAATTTCAACCATGGCACCAAAACTAATCGCGATTAGAATAAATATCGCCATCAATCCAATATTCTTCTCAACCAGCTCGTGAACGTTCTTCATCTCAAATCTCCTTATGCTGCTTGAGGTTGAGGTGAGTTTTCAGGATCTTTAGAAAACTCTTCATTAGGTGTACGTACGGTTTTGTAAACGTTGTATGCCATCAATAACATACCGGCTACTACGAACACACCACCAATAAAGCGAACAAAATAGAAAGGCTTAGATGCTTGTAGAGATTCAACAAAACTGTAAGTTAGAGTGCCGTCTGGGTTTACCGCGCGCCACATCAAACCTTGCAATACGCCTGACATCCACATAGCGACTATGTATAACACCACGCCAATTGTTGCTAACCAAAAATGCACGTTAATCCATTTAACGCTATACATAGCAGGTTTATTAAACAACACAGGGATAAGGTGATAAATCGAACCGATTGAAACCATTGCTACCCAGCCTAACGCACCAGAGTGAACATGTCCTATTGTCCAATCCGTATAATGTGATAGGGCATTAACTGTTTTAATAGCCATCATCGGACCTTCGAAAGTCGACATGCCGTAGAATGAAAGGGAAACAATTAAGAAGCGTAAAATTGGGTCGGTACGCAACTTATGCCAAGCGCCTGACAACGTCATAATACCGTTGATCATGCCACCCCAAGAAGGTACAAATAGGATGATTGACATTACCATTCCAAGAGACTGTGTCCAGTCTGGCAATGCTGTGTAGTGTAAGTGGTGAGGACCGGCCCAAATATAAAGTGAGGTAAGTGCCCAGAAGTGAACAACAGACAGACGATAAGAGTATACTGGTCTGCCGGCTTGTTTCGGTACGAAGTAGTACATCATACCCAAGAAACCTGCGGTTAAGAAGAAACCTACGGCGTTATGTCCATACCACCACTGCATCATAGCATCTACAGCACCAGCGTAAATCGAGTAGGATTTAAACAGTGATACTGGTATAGCCATACTGTTACCGATGTGCAATACCGCAACGGTTAACATGAATGCGCCGAAGAACCAGTTAGCTACATATATATGCGAAACTTTTCGGATAACTATAGTACCGAAGAAGTTGATAATGTACGCCACCCAAACCAAAGTGATTAAAATATCGATTGGCCACTCTAATTCTGCGTATTCTTTGGTAGTCGTTAAACCTAGTGGAAGAGTGATTGCCGCTGAAACAATAACCGCTTGCCATCCCCAAAACGTAAATGAGGCCAACTTATCACTGAATATCCTAGCTTGTGATGTTCGCTGCACTACATAATAAGAAGTGGCAAACAGCGCACATCCACCAAATGCAAATATAACTGCATTAGTGTGTAAAGGACGCAATCGAGAAAAGGTGAGGTAAGGAATGTCAAAATTTAAGGCTGGCCAGTAGAGTTGTGCTGCGATAAACACACCTACTGCCATCCCAATAATTCCCCATACGACAGTCATTATGGCAAACTGCCTAACGACTTTATAGTTGTATTCCGGATGTACTTGGCTGGCTACGCTCATATCAATGGATCTTCCACATCATTATTTATGACAAAAATAATTAACTATTTTTGTATTGTTTTGTTATGTGTATGTGACACTATTGTCACGGTTTTTACATTTCATTAACTAAGTCCCTGAATTCACTTCGGAACTTAGATTTTGCAGACGGGATCATAAAGTTTTTGCTTTGAAAAAGATAGCATAAACACCATTAGCTTGATCTTAATCAATAGATTTTCAGCATTTCTTGTTTTTATAGTAGTGATCATTCAAACTGACTTTCAATAAATCTCATAAACAGACAGTTAATAGGCACAACACTCTGATTAAACGCACCTTTCCTATTATAGTTGTGATTTTGATTCTTTCCGTTGTTTATTCATTAAATAATCAAAAAGACTCAATTTTAACTAAAAATCTTTGTTATCTCGAAGCGCAGTCCTGTCGAATTGAATTAGACGATTCAATAATGCAGGTGAGTTTTTCTGACTTTCCTATTCAGATTGAAGAGATGCTTAATTTATCGATAATTTACGATACGCATTACGTGGTTAGGCGAGGGTGGCTTGAAGGTACTAATATGTATATGGGTAAAACCCCATTGTTTTTGAAAACAAGTCGAATAGACAAGTTAAATAATCAAGTGAACTTAGATGCAGAGTTGTTTATTGGTGCTTGTAGTGAGTCGAATATGAGATGGAAATTAACCATAGAGTTGGAAGATATACAAACCAGTGATTTAAAAACGGTTTCAGTATTCTTCCAAACCCATGCTTAAGTAGAGATCTAATTACATTTGTGACTGCAAGTAGTTAGGTAAGCCAAGACGTTTGATTAGGCCTATTTGTTGTTCTAACCAATGTGCATGATCCATTTCGGTGTCTTCTAATAAGACCATTAGCATATCTCTGGTCACATAATCTTTTTCCGCTTCACACAGGGCGATTGTTTTCTTTAGTTCGTCTGTAACCGTGTATTCAACGCGCAAATCACTTTCCAACATTTCAAGCACGTCTTTACCGACTTTGAATCCTGAACGCACTGTCATGTCGGGAGTGCCTTCTAAAAATAACATACGTTCAATTAGCTTAGTGGCGTGACCCTTTTCATCATCAAATTCATGGGCAATACGCTCATGAAGTTTAGTTAATCCCCAATCGTCATACATTTGAGAATGGATGAAGTATTGATCCATTGCTGCCAATTCATAGGCTAACAAGCCATTTAATGAATCTATTATTATTTGATTACCTTTCATAACTTAATCTCCCGAGCCCACTTGCGTTTGCAAGTAATTTTCCAAACCTAACGCTGAAATTTGGTATTCTTGTGTTTCTAACCAATCCAAATGCGCTTCTTCATATTCCAATATTTCTTCTAATAAATCGCGAGATACGTAATCTTGTTCAGATTCGCAAAGAGCAATCACATTTTTCAGCTTGGGAATTTGTTCTAATTGAAACTTACTGTCGCACTGCAACATTTCAACGGTTTCTTCACCAATATATAGCTTTCCAAGCATTTGCAAGTTAGGCAGACCTTCTAGAAACAAAATACGTTCAATTAACTCGTCGGCTTGTTTCATGTCTTTTATAGACTTTTTATAACAAACTGAATTCAGTTTTTCTAATCCCCAATTTTTATACATCCTCGCATGCAAAAAATATTGGTTGATAGACGTAAGCTCAGTGGTTAGCACCTCATTCAGAGCTGCTAATATATTGGCTTGACCTTTCATTTCAAAATTCTCCTAAAACAGTATGTGGCAAGTATAGACCAACAATCCATGAAATGTAATATTTTCCTTAAAAAACAAATGGATACCCAATGCTAACAATTATCATTTTTGATTCCCTTATTACTTACTGGAAAGGGATAACATTTGTAAGCTCTCTTCAGCGAAACCCGTACCTGCCTCTGTGAAGAAGTTGAATACCTTGTCTGCCCCCGCTTTTTGGAGTAATTCGATTTCATCTTCATAGCGCGCAATGGATGCCACTGTTCCTTGATAATCAGCGTTCCTAAGTTGTTGAGTGATATTACTAATATCTTCTACTGATGGGACCGCCAACATGACGATATCGGTTTGACGTAAATCGAAATTTTCCCAAAAATCTACATCTTCACCGTCACCAACAAATACTTGCATGTCTTGTTTTTGCATTTTGCGTATTCGATTTGGATCAGCATCCATTCCCCAAACTTGTTCTTTCATAACGCTTTCCAATGCCTTATACGCACCTTTACCGACTCGGCCCATTCCAATGATAAGCACACGTGCATTATCTGGTAAGTTATAAATATCTTCTTTTAAGCGTTGCGGATGTTCATAATTTTTAAGTTTGTGTTTGATTCGGTTGTACTGTTGATGCGAAGAACGATAACCAAAACCGGTGAAAAGGAAAGAGATAGACACCGCCAAAGCCAGTACAACCAACCAGTGCTTTTCGACTAAATTTTCATTTACTAATAAGGCAACAACGATAAGTCCAAATTCACTGTAATTGGCCAATACCAAACTCGCTAAATACGAAGTTCTTGCTCGTAGACGTAAACGAGTAAATATACTGAAGAATAGTCCGAATTTAAGTGGAATGAGGCAGCATAGTAATAATGCAGTAAGCAACATTTCTAATGTGGGTAACGCGGTGAAACCGATTGACAAGAAAAAGCCGATAAGAAAAAGATCTTTGAAACTCATTAGTGATTTAGATAATTCAGAGGCTTTTGCTTGATTAGCTAACAACATACCAAGAATAAGCGCACCAAGATCGCCTTTAAGTCCCACTAATTCAAATAATTCATAACCACCAATTGCAATCAGAAACCCCATTAACGGTAATAACTCACCGTGACCGGCTTTATCTAATAACAATGACCAAATTGGTTTTGCTAATAATAATAGAAGCAATAACACCGCCCATATTGAAGGGATTTTACCGGTGGCAATTACCAGGAAAATCACCGCAAAAATATCCTGCATAACCAAAATACCAATCGCGACTTTTCCATGCCTTGTCCGAATTTCACCACTTTCTTCTAGTATTTTTACAATACAAACCGTGCTGCTAAAACTAAGTGAAAAAGCAATGAGAGCACCGGTTACAATATTTATATCCGCAAAATATCCAATTCCTAATGCGGTGAGGAAAACAAAACTCGAAGCGACGATGAGTACCCAAAGCATCATGTGTAAACTGCTGCCCATCCATACTTCTGATTTAATCAGATCTCTAATATTGAGTTTAAGACCTATAGTAAACAGCATTAGGGTAATGCCAAGGCTTGCTAATGTATCTAGAGATGCATCAGGTTCATAACCCATAAAATTTAAGCTAAATCCAGCAACCAAAAATCCAATCAATGGCGGTAAACCTATGATTTTCATAATTAAACCGCATAAAAATGCTACTAGGATGAAAGCGAATTCCATAATACTCCGACAATAGATATGTAATAGATAGATTTAATTAAATAATATACTCAGAGATAAAGATGCATTAAATAAATTAATTGTAATAACTTAGACATTGTTCAGATGGGTTATGTTTGTGTTAACCCTTAACTATTTTTATCTCTATCAAATTGGATACATTATTTAGATGGATTTTGTATAAATGTAGTGATCCCAATGTTTATTTTTTTGGGCGAAAAGCTCGTTATACCAGTTGGGCCCAACTATTTGCTATTGTTTGGCATCTTTAGGTGCACGTCATTTAAGTTGAATATATTAGAGCACAAATTTGATTAAGGTGAAATCTTACATTTATTAGAAAGTTTTATAAAAACTTCAATCACTTACCTTAATTAGCGTTATAATGTATTCAAACTAAGCATCTGCTTAGATATACATTTGCACAAATGGTTTACGACTTTTAAGGTAATTATATGAGTGATGATGCAGCCGCTTTTAAAATCACTCCCATGGGAGATATTCTTTTTATTGTTTTAAAAGGGCTTTGGACCATTCAGGCTGATCTTTCTTATATTAGTGAATTGTCACTATTAACAGGAAAGAAAAAAGGCCGTGATTGGGGGATATGCGTCGACATGACTAATTGGACGATGCCACAAGAAGTGTTTGAATCTCCATTTAAAAGTAAAATATCCTTGAAACGAAGAAATCAAATCGGTGAAAGTTGGGTTACTAAATCTTCAACCCAAGGACAAGAGTTGATGCCCTTTTTCGAAGACGTATCATTTACCCCGCAACGATTTGATGATCTTAACGATGCCTTGTCTTATTTAGAAAATCTTGGGTTGAAAGTGCCTAGTTCTGAATCGGTAAAAAAACACACTTTAATGGATTAGTGATAAAATACAATTTGCTTTACGCTCATTTAAGGCTAAGAAAAATATTCAACACAAGGTATTACAATCAATATATCTAAACGCTAATTTGCATTCCTTTAACTGGTCTCATGCAAGGAGCAATAACAAGTTTTTAAATTTTTACTCGTAAGTGTATTTATAGGCCAATGTTTAAATGGAAAAGAAAATAAACACCAACAAATGGCGTATTAGTTTTTCTCCACAGATCGCTATTCTTATTTATGCGGTTATCGCTGGCGCAGTTACTTCGGCACTAATCGCTTTTCTAATTTTGTACATTGAGACGCAAGAACGTGCTTATATCGACAATGTAACTCAAACTACCGCTAACAAAATTAAAATATTGTTAGAGGAAGATATAAACACACGAATTGTGTCATTGACAGAATTTGCTCAACTATCCAAAATATCGAATAATTTATCCGATGCCGATTGGAATTTAATTGCACAAACTTTGTATGATACGCAACAGGGTTATCAAGCAATTAGCTGGGTTGACAGTACTTTTCAAGTAAAAAAAGTGTTGCCCGTTGAACAGAACGAAATAGCATTAAATATTGATTTAAATGCTGTTTCAGCGTCGTTATCTGCAGCCGTGAAAGCTCAAAATAGCACTCATTCAGCATTCACAATTCCTATTTCTTCAGTGGATGGAAAATCCGGTTTCGGAATATACGCACCGGTTTTTAAAGGTCTTGGCAGCACAAAACAATTACAAGGTTTTATCGGCAGCGTGTTTCTTTTTAACACCTATTTTAAAGAAGTACTGCCTTCTTATTTATTGTCTGACCATCAAATACTGTTGACTGTAGATGGTCTACGTATCTATCCAAATACACTCACTAGTAATTTAATTGATACTCGATGGAATAAACACGCAGCATTTACACTTGAAGGCCAAAATTGGCAAATCAATATTGCACCTACCAATGAGTTTTTAGCCCACAAACATTATCGAATAATCAAAATTTTAACCTTGCTCGGTGTACTGCTCAGCTTTTTTGTGGCACTTGCTTTTTATGCTGTTTTGCTGTCACGCAGAAAAGAAAAATACATAAAGGATGATCGTAAAAAAACTGAGCATTTTTTAAAAATGTTACCAGGGATGGCATATCAATCCTTTAACGAAAAAGGATGGCCAATAATATTGGTAAACGAGGAATGTGAAGAATTAACTGGATATTCTAAAGATGAATTCGCAAGAGATAGCATTATTTGGGGACAAATCATTCATCCCGATGACTATGAACGGATTGTGAAATTAGTCGACAAGGCAGTAAAGCAACAACGACGCTTTGAATTTGAATATCGGATAGTGACAAAAAACAATGAAATTAAGTATGTTTGGGAAAGAGGAGAGCCGGTACGTTCCCATTTAACAGAAGACTTTATATTGGAGGGGTTCATAACCGATATAACTTCTATTAAACAAGCACAAGCTGACTTGATACATAGCCACGCATTTTCTGAGGCAATTGTTAATTCAGTGGTTGAGGCGGTTATTACCATCGACCAAAAGGGCAATATAAAAAGTTTCAATAAAGCTGCCCTCAAGATGTTTGGCTACTCTTTTAAAGAAATCAAAGACAAAAACGTAAAAATTTTAATGCCTCAGCGTCAAAGTGAGCAACATGATCAGTACTTAGCTAAGTACTTAGAAACAAATGAAACTCATATTATTGGAACTGGACGTGTGTTAACGGCCAAGCGCAAAGATGGTTCAATGTTTCCTATTCATTTATCGGTCAGTGAAATTGTTAATCCCGAGGGCAGAGTATTTGTTGGTTTAATTCGAGATATTACCGAGCAAATAGCTTCAGAAGATAAAACTCGTCGATTAACCGAACAATTAGCTCACTTTGATCGCTTAAATGCGTTAGGGGAAATGGCCGTTGCAGTTGCCCATGAAATTAATCAACCACTGACCGCAATAGCATTATTTTCAGCAACTGCTAAAAATATGTGCGAAAAACAAAATTTCGAAATGCTCCCTGAGTTATTAGATAAATTAACTCAACAATCACTTCGTGCTGGCAGTGTTTTGGAGCGTGTGCAAATAATGACTAGAAAAGGCGATAGTCAAAAAGAAGCGGTTGATAGCAATATATTAATCGAAGAGGTCATAAAATTAATTGAACCTATTTCACGCTTACATGAAATATTGATTCAGGTAGAAACGGGTGACCAGCATGTTGCTGTCTTTGTTGACCGAGTACAGATCCAACAAGTGATACTGAATTTATTGCGAAACGCCATGGAATCAATGCAAGCAATTGACTTTAAAAATGGTAATGTATTAACAATTAGAGCGTCTCAAAGCGAAGCAAACACGTTTCAGATTTCGATAGAAGATACAGGGTGTGGTTTATCTCAAAAGTTAAAAGACGAACTTTATACGCCATTTAGCACAACCAAAAAGAATGGAATGGGGATTGGGTTGTCAATTTCCAAATCAATTATTGAAGAACATGGTGGACACTTAATGTTCAAAGATAATAAACCATACGGGACCGTTTTTTATTTTACGCTACCCATTTCAGGAGGAAAAACACATGACTGATCAGCAAACGGTATATATCATCGACGATGACGAAGCTATCCGTGATGGAATGGAAATGTTGCTTGCATCGATTGGACTTAATGCTAAAAGCTTTGTGAATGGCCAGGAGTTTTTGAAAGAGTTCAATGACGACATGAAAGGGTGCATCGTACTCGATATTAGAATGCCGAAAATGAGTGGTTTAGAATTACAATTAAAGCTTAAAGAACTAAATAGTTTGTTACCTATCATTTTTATCACAGGCCATGGTGATATACCGATGGCAGTTGAAGCTATGCGAAACGGTGCTATTGACTTCATCCGAAAACCCTTTAATGATCAAAATTTAATTGACCGAATCAATGAAGCCCTAGCGTTAAACTCCAAACAAAATGCCAGTATTGATAATAAGCAGAAGGAAGTCAGAAAAATCAGTCTTCTGTCTAATCGAGAAAAGGAAGTATTCAATTTAGTTACCGAAGGGGCAATGAATAAAATGATTGCGTCTGAGTTAAATATCAGTGAGCGAACCGTTGAGGTTCATCGCTCCCACGTTATGGAAAAACTTGGCGCAAAAACCTTGGCGCAACTAGTGCGAATAAAAATACTGTCGGAACAGTAAATAAAAAAATGGAGTCCATCTATGGTTGGATGTGATGAACTCCAAAGAGGAACTGAAACCTTTGTTTCAGGTAGTTGCTGTGTATATGTCTACACAGGAATAGCTTAACTACTATCGCTTAATCAGAATATTGGGGGTTACCGCTAAATGCGCGAGACTAACCTGTGGAAATCCCTAATAGATATCGTAAAACTAAATCAACTATTTAGCTGTCGTTTTTAATTCCATGATTACATTAGATAAATTCCCAATTGCGCAAATTGTCTTTAATTTTCGGATGTTTTGGCTTTAATAAGCCGTTTTTTGACAAAAAACGGTTGGTAAAAAATAATCCCCACAAAAACATGATTCAAAAGTACGTATTTCCCACAATTAATTACGAGAAATCTCCAATAACCCAATCCTGATGTGAACCGTAAACTTAGTTTTATTGGCGTTACGACACCCCCTTAAAAAATTAACACTATATCTTCTACAGATGTTAACAACATTTTTCAAAATCCGAGCGTTAACTATATTTTTAGAAATAAAGGAAGGCAGATGGTAATTTCAAATAGTCGGTATGTAAGTCATTTAACACGGGATACGTTAGCTCTGGTTTTAGCTGGAGGGAAGGGAAGTCGTTTATGTGAATTGACACAACATCAGGCAAAACCGGCTGTTCATTTTGGCGGTAAGTTTAGAATTATAGATTTCCCGTTGTCGAATTGTGTTAATTCAGGAATTAGAAAAATAGGTGTAATGACACAATATAAGGCCTATAGCTTATTACGACATCTGGCCAGAGGTTGGGGACATTTGAATAGAGATTTGGGGGAATTTGTAGAATTACTTCCTGCGTCTCAACAATACTCATCAAGTTGGTATGCCGGTACCGCTGATGCACTTTATCAAAATATTCGGTTTATCCGTGAAAACGCCCCAAAATATGTGGTTGTATTATCTGGTGATCATATTTACAAAATGGATTACGGAGACATGCTTGCTCAACACGCACAAAGTGGAGCAGATATGACCATATCTTGTATTGAAATGCCAATTGAAGAAGCCGCAGGTAAATTCGGCGTAATGTCCGTTGATCAAAATAGCAGAATTACTGAGTTTCAAGAAAAACCAATTAATCCTTGGGTTATGAAAAACAAACCAGGTTCAACTTTAGCCTCTATGGGAAATTACGTATTTAGCACTGAGTTTTTGATTGAAAAGCTAATTGAAGATGCAAAAAATAACGAGTCTCAGCACGACTTTGGTCATGATATTATACCGAATGTGATAAAAAATAATCACGTAGAAGCGTTTGTATTCCGCTCAGAAAACCCAAATGAGGCAACTTATTGGCGAGATGTGGGCACTTTAGATTCATTTTGGCAGGCAAATATGGATTTAGTTACAGCAACGCCAGATATTGATTTATACGATAAAGATTGGCCAATATGGACTTATCAGAAACAATCTCCCCCTGCTAAATTTATTTACGATGAAGAAAAACAAAGTGGTTATGCCGTTAATTCCAATGTTTCAGGTGGATGCATAATATCGGGCGCTATTGTCAAACAATCTCTATTGTTTTCTGATGTGCACATAGAAAATAACAGCTTTGTGGAAGATTCGGTAATTCTTCCCCATGTGAAAATTGGTAAAAATGTTAAAATTTACCGAGCTGTTATCGACGCAGATTGTGAGATACCTGATGGTTTTGAAATAGGCATTGACACTAAGTTAGACAAAGCCAGAGGATTTCGAATAAGTCAGGGAGGAGTTGTGTTGGTAACAAGTGATATGTTAAGCGAACTTAATAAAGTCGAAATATATGAACAGAATAACCAACACAAAAGGTTAAGAGCTTAAACAACAGAGTGCTGGTTAGCTTGCATATTGTAAATCCATAGAGCCCCGTTTTAGCAGGGCTCTATACTGTATATAACCAGCGCATCATCTTCTGGATCTAATTCCATTTTCATTCCCACACTTTGTGCGAACTCATGCATTTTGGTATTACTGCGTAAATCAATGGAATACAGTCTTTTAATACAATTTGCTCTAGCATGCACATATAGATGATTAAATAACTCAGCGCCTATACCAAGGTGTTGGTATTTATCGGCTACAACGAGCGCCATTTCCCGTTCATTTTTTTGCTTACCATTCACATAGCGACACACACCAATTTCTGTTTCATTCCCATCTTCTTCAATGGTGGCAATGTAGGCCATATTATTTACATAGTCGATATCACACATTTTTTTCAACATTGATGGAGATAATTCTCTTATCCCTTCCATGAAACGGTTGTGTTTACTTTGCGCAGAAAGATTTTTAACGAATTCAGCTTCTATGTTTTGATCATCAATCGAAATGGGGCGAATTGTGACATCTAGTTTGCCAATTTTTAAATGGGAATGATCGGTGGTAAGTCTTACTGTCATAATTGATACTCTTTGGTAACAAAACACTCTCCTAATCGATTAGTATAGTATAGACCTCAACAGCAACAATAAGGGAATATGCAAAACATATTGTGGTTACTACTTAATACTTTGCTCAATTACCCCTTAAAAATTTCACTTATTAGCATAAATTATGAGCGTAAATTGATGGTTAACTAAGTAAATACGTGAAGTTTGCATAATTTGTTCTCTTCTATACGTAGTTTCCACATTTTAGTAAGAGGAATCGCTAATTTATAAAGGAGCCATTCAATATTAAAATTCCGTACATTAGACAAATTGTTGTTGATCTTTAACTTTGTTTACAGCTTCAATCTTGAGTAGTATCCACAATTATATTTCGCCTATGCACATTAAAACATGCTCAAGACCGTTTCGATTAAAAGCGTGTGAAATCACTCAATTTTCTCTCAACTTTATTGATTTTAAAAATGATAAAACCATGACTTAAACGAGTAGAGCATTGGTGACAAAGTGATTGAAGAACATAAACCACCTTGTAACCAATCTATTTTAGCGCTCCCGCTTGTCTAAGAAAAATTTTAAAAAGTAACGTTAAGGACAAACAATGAAGCAAGGTAATAAATTACCTTTTAGCGCAGTATTATTGGTAATCGTAGCGGTCGCGTTTTGGTTGCTTTGGGATTATATCCAACAACCTTCTTTACCTTCTGATTTCGCTTCAGGTAACGGTCGTATTGAAGCTGTACAAGTGGATATTTCAACCAAGATTGCCGGCCGCGTGCAAGAGGTCATTGCATCTGAAGGTGACCTTGTACAACCTCAACAAGCGTTAGCCCGTATCAATACCGACCAATTGCAAGCCCAATTACTGCGTGCCGAAGCCGATGTGGCTGCAGGTGAGAGTCTAATAGCTTCCGCTAAAGCCTCCATCGCACAAGCTAAAGCCCAACAACTTTTAGCTAAACAAGAGTTATCTCGGGCCAGTGATTTAATTAAAAAATCGGCCATTAGCAAAGAAACATACGACACTCGGGTAAGTGCTTTAGCGGTTGCTGATGCGTCAGTGGAGGCTGCTGATGCGATGCTTATTTCTCGCCAAAGAAATGTGGATGCACTTAAAGCTGGAGTGCATGAAATTCAAACGCAAATTGAAGATGCCACTTTAGTATCACCAAGTATTGGACGAGTGCTTTATCGTCTTGCAGAGCCTGGTGAAGTTTTAGGCAGCGGCGGCAAAGTATTGACCATCATTAATTTAGCAGACGTGTATATGGAGATTTTCTTGCCTTCTAGTCAAGTACATCGTATTGCTATTGGCGCAGAGGCGCGTGTCAAGCTTGATATTCTCGATTATCCTATTCCAGCCACCGTTAGCTTTGTATCTCCGGAGTCTCAATTCACGCCAAAACAAGTAGAAACGCAAAGTGAGCGAGATAAGCTGATGTTTCGGGTGAAAGTAAGAATTCCTCAAGAATTAGTGTTATCCCATATTGAACAAGTTAAAACTGGCGTTCGTGGGGTTGCCTATGTGCGTCTTGCGCCCACTGATAATGAGTCTCCGTCAGAATGGCCTGAGTATTTACAAAACTTTCCACCCGCTTTGAATTTATCTGAAAAAACGGTAACTAATGGAAAGCGCTAAGGCAGACACTCAGTCTACCGTTGCTAAGATTCGGGACGTTAGACATATATATAAAAATACTCTGGCCTTAGATGGTATAGAGTTAGATATTCCATCAGGTGTAGTGATAGGGCTATTAGGCCCTGACGGGGTGGGTAAATCTACCTTGTTAAGTTTAATTGCCGGAGCACGTAAGCTTCAACAAGGACAACTTGAGGTGCTCGGTGGCGATATGGGGTCGCAAGACCATCGCAATAGAGTTGGTCCGCGGATAGCGTTTATGCCTCAAGGATTGGGTAAAAATCTCTATTCAGAACTCAGTATCGAAGAAAATTTAGATTTTTTCGGTAAATTATTTGATTTAAGTGCCGCTCAGCGTAAAAGCCGAATTAAAAAATTAACCCTTGCTACTGGTTTAAATTCTTTTTTAGACAGACCTGCAGGAAAACTATCTGGCGGCATGAAGCAAAAGTTAGGTCTGTGCTGTTCACTAATACATAATCCAGACCTACTCATTTTGGATGAGCCCACCACAGGGGTAGATCCCTTATCACGACGTCAATTTTGGCAACTAATTGCCAATATTCGTCAAGAACGGCCTTCAATGACAGTGGTTGTGTCGACCGCCTATATGGACGAAGCTGAAGGATTTGATTGGCTAGTAGCGATGAATAATGGGGTTATATTAGAAACTGGCACCCCAAACGAACTGAAAACAAAAACCGGTACTGACAATCTTGAAGCCGCATTTGTTAAACTGTTACCAGAAGATATCCAGAAAAAAGACATCGAATTAGTTATTCCACCATTTGAACAATCAGATGCTACGCCGGCTATCGTCGCTGAGGGCTTAACCCGCAAGTTTGGTGATTTTACAGCGGTTAATAAGGTTAGTTTTGATATTCAAGCAGGGGAGATATTTGGCTTTTTAGGTTCAAACGGTTGTGGCAAAACCACCACAATGAAAATGTTAACTGGCTTATTGCCAGCTTCTGAGGGGAAAGCCTTTCTTTTTGGACAAGCTGTAGATGCGTCTGATCTGGAAACCCGTAAACGGGTCGGTTTTATGTCTCAAGGGTTTTCGTTGTATGGCGAACTTAGTATTGAAGAAAACCTCATCCTACACGCTAAATTGTTTCACTTACCTCGTACTAAAATGCGCAACAGAATTGATTCGTTGCTAAAACGTTTTGCATTGGAAGAGTTTAGAGCTTCACAAGCGTCATCATTGCCACTAGGCATACGACAAAGGCTGTCACTTGCTGTGGCTGTTATTCACGAACCAGAGATTCTTATATTAGATGAACCTACCTCAGGAGTAGATCCAGTTGCTCGCGATGGTTTCTGGGAATTGTTAATCGAATTGTCCCGACGTGACAAAGTTACCATCTTTATTTCCACTCACTTTATGAACGAAGCAATGCGCTGTGATCGTATCTCCTTGATGCATGCTGGCCAGGTATTAGTCTGCGATACGCCACAAAATTTGGTTGCTGAAAAAGCCGCAGATTCGTTGGAAGATGCTTTTATTGAGTATATTCAAGCTGCAATAGGCGAGAGCCAGACTAGCGATAAGAATTCAGAAATGGACGTGAAACTGGATATCGCCAGCGACTTGCCTAGTGAGCAAGAAGCCCATGTTCCTCCTAAGAAATTTAGTTTATTTAGGCTATTTGCATATAGTTTTTTAGAAAGCAAACAGGTCATACGTGACCCGATAAGATTAGCTTTTGCTTTTTTAGGCAGTGCGATCTTGTTAGTGGTGATTGCCTATGGCATTTCGCTGGATGTTGAAGACTTAACGTTCGCGGTCCTTGATCACGATCAAACCCCACAAAGTCGTCAATATATTAGTAATTTCCAGGGGTCACGCTATTTTATTGAAAAAGGCGAATTACACACCCAAGAAGAATTGGAATTGCGCTTAAAATCCAATGACATCACCTTGGCCATCGTTATTCCTCCAGGCTTTGGTAGAGACTTAAAAAAAGGTGAAACCCCTAGCGTATCTGCGTGGATAGATGGCGCGAATACCACACGAGCAGGCACCATTGAAGGCTATGTTGCAGGTGGTCATATTAAATACCTAACGTTGCTGGCCACCGAGGCCGGTATTGATGCCTCAGCTTATTACAATGTTACGTTAGAGTCGCGATATCGCTATAACCCTTCGTTTGAGACTATTTATTCTATAGGACCCAAAACGCCGGCAATGTTATTGCTACTTTTTCCGGCAATTCTGATGGCAGTTAGTATTTCCCGCGAGAAAGAAATAGGTACCATTACTAATTTTTATGTAACGCCCACCAGCACACTGGAATTTTTAATTGGCAAGCAATTACCTTACATTTGCATTGGGCTAATCAATTTTTTCATTCTGACATTGATGGTTGTATTCCTACTTCAAGTGCCACTAAAAGGAAGTTTACTGGGCTTGAGCTTAGGCGCGTTATTTTATGTTTGTGCTTCAACCGGTTTTGGATTGTTAATTTCATCAATGACGAAATCACAAGTGGCTGCTATTTTTGCAACCACAGTACTATCGGTAATGCCCACTATCCAATATTCAGGAATAATACAGCCAACCTCGACCTTAGAAGGGATAGGCCAATTTATTGGTTCACTTTGGCCTGCCACTTATTACATGCATATGAGTGTAGCGGCCTTTACCAAAGGTTTAAGCTTCAATGATTTAGCCCAAGATCTTTTTATTCTGGCTATTTTTGGTCCCTTATTTGTATTGATGGCCTCGGTCATATTGAAGAAACAAGAGGCGTAACCGATGAAATTGTGGTCGAACATTTTCTACCTCGGTACTAAAGAATTACGCACAGTCATGCGAGACTTTGTCGTAGTGGGGCTGGTCATCTATTCATTCAGTCTCGATATATACCTACAATCAACAGCCATCAGTGAGTCGGTCAATAACGCATCAGTGGCAATTGTCGATGAAGATAATTCAGCTCTGTCGAGAAGAATTACCAATGCACTCTATCCACCATACTTTAAACAACCAGAACTGATTAGTGCAGATCAGATTGATGAAGCCATGGATCATGATCGTTTTATTTTTGTCGTTACGATCCCGCCAAACTTTGAAGAAGATGTGCGCGGCCATCGACAACCGACTGTGCAAATCGATGTTGACGCAACAGCAGTTTCGCAAGCTAGCCTTGGAAATAGCTATATTCAGACTATTGTGAATAAAGAAGTTAATCATTACGTAAATCGATCGGACCAAGATACAACATATGCGGTGACGTTAGTCTCTCGACGTGCATTTAACGCAAATGGAACTGGTATGTGGTTTGGTGCAATTAATGCGTTACTGAATCAAATTACGATGCTTACAATCATACTCACAGGGGCAGCACTTTTAAGAGAGCGGGAACATGGAACCATTGAACATTTGTTGGTTATGCCTCTCAACTCTTTTCAGATAGCGATGTCTAAAGTGTGGGCAAATGGTCTTATCATTCTGATCGCGTTCTCTATATCTATGTGGTTGGTTGTAAGTACATTATTGGATGTGCCAATTACTGGTTCCCGATGGTTATTGCTTGCCGGTACTACGGTTTATTTATTTGCAGCAGCAGCCATTGGTATTTTCCTTGGTACTATTGCGCGTACTATGGCTCAGTTTGCATTACTGTTAATGATCGTGATTATCCCGATGATGTTACTGTCAGGTGGATTAACCCCCATAGAGAGCCAACCGGATATCATTCAACCTTTTACTATGCTTTTACCGTCTCGACACTATATGGCGTTCGCACAAGCTGTGGTCTTTCGCGGTGCTGACCTAGTCATTGTTTGGCCACAACTGCTATATATGATTGGGCTGGGTTCTGTTTTCTTCTTTTCAAGCTTGGCATTATTTCGCAGAAGCATTGCCGCAGAGCACTAATTCTTTTTGGTTATAAAATTAACCTTTTTCATTTATTATTAAGGAGCACTAGATAATTAAAAAATATGTAAGTGAAAGCGAATTTTAGTAAATTTAGCCTAATAAAATAGCGTTGTTAGGAAACAATACTTATCTGAAGTTTGGGCTAATTAGGAACATTATGACAATAGATCTCATATACCAAAATATATTTGGCGCGGCTATTCTCGCTTTACTTTGTGTTATTGCGACAGTGCTCACTCGTCGCATCGGGGCTCCAATTCTTTTAGTTTTTTTACTGTTAGGCATGCTTGCCGGAGAACAAGGTTTAGGGGGGGTGAAATTTGATGATTTTAGCCTCGCTTTCCTATTTGGAAATGTGGCATTAGCCATTATCATTTTTGACGGTGGTTTAGGTACTCGTAAAGACACTTTTCGTGTAAGCCTCAAGCCAGCGTTATCTTTAGCTACTGTTGGCGTTTTAATTACCGCCGGCATCACCGGTTATGCCGCCCATGCGATTTTAGGATTACCATGGCAAGAAGGTTTACTAATTGGTGCAATTGTTGGTTCTACTGATGCTGCAGCAGTATTCGGCTTATTGAGGAATGCTGGATTAGAACTGAAAGAGCGTACTGGAGCCACCCTCGAAATTGAATCTGGATCAAATGATCCCATGGCCATATTTTTAACCATTACTTTAGTACAAATTATACAACTTAGTGGTGATGGTAGTCAGGGTTGGACAATATTTAATGAGCTTTTCCGTCAAATGGGACTGGGTCTAGCCATAGGTTTTGCAGGCGGTTATGTGCTGTCACAATTGTTAAGACGCGTACCCCTGCCTGTTTCATTGTATCCATTATTGGCGTTAGCTGGCGGTATTAGCCTGTTCGGTTTGACCACACTTTGGGATGGAAGTGGGTTTCTCGCGATCTTTATTGCTGGGGTAATGATTGGTAATACTTCAATTCCTTATAGCAATGATATCCATAGATTTCATGATGGTATCGCTTGGTTGAGTCAAATTGGTATGTTTTTAATGCTAGGCCTTTTGGTTACGCCAAGTAATCTGGTCCCGATCATAATTCCGGCTATGGCAATTGCTTTTGTACTGATATTTATCGCCAGACCATTGGCAGTATTGATTTCGTTACTGCCTTTTCACTTTCCATGGCGGGAACAAACCTTTATTAGTTGGTGTGGGTTACGTGGTGCGGTTCCAATTATCTTAGCGCTATTCCCATCATTGGCCGGATTAGAGCACACACAGACCTATTTTGAATTGGTTTTCTTTGTGGTTTTAATTTCTTTAGTGTTACAAGGTTGGACAATGGCTCCAATGGCGAGATGGTTGCAAATTGAATTGCCGCCAACGGCAAAAGAGCCTGAATATTTACAGTTAAAGATAAAACATGAACAGGATAAAGAACTCCTTATATATCCTGTTCTAGCCGGGAGTCGCGCGGCTGAGTCGACTATTAAACAATTGCCGTCAGCTGAAGGAAGTCAGATTGTTGGGGTTATTCGCAGAGGTATTCTTGCCGATGTTGAAGAGCACGAAAAATTGTTAGGGGATGATCAAGTGATGATTTTGGCTACCAGTAGCGCAAGACCTGCATTTGGCCGTTTTTTCGCTTCTGCTGCGCATTCGTCCTTCTTAGAATCTGACCGTTTCTTTGGGGAGTTTGTTTTGAATCCAGAGGCACGCTTAACCGATATAGCTCACGTCTACGGGTTCGACGTCGCCCCGTCTAATGAAGGCGTCACTATAGAGCGTTACCTTATCAATCATTTTCACGGTAAGCCCGTGGTTGGAGATCATGTAAAACTAGGTCAAGTTAAGCTAATTGTTCGAGAAGTTAATGGCGATCATATTGTATCTGTAGGTTTAAAGTTAAAAGCGGTTGAAGACAAAATTTGACATGAATAAGCCTTCAACCATTATCAATTTACAAACAAAAGAGACGGTTAAAATAATTCTCAATAATGCGTTAGCTGGTATAATTAAAAGCTATTAATGAAACCTTAACTGACTAAAGTTGTTTCACTGAATTGGACAGTTTCTGCCGCTAAAAGCTGCGCTATTACTGGTTGGCATAAATTGCAGATGAAGACTTGATAAAGGGGGGGTTAGGTTTATTAAACTCTCAATGAGCAGCGGTGGTGCGTTGTACATTAAATGGATAAGTCAGGTTACTATCAATTAAATAATGAATCGACACGACTACAAGGAATAGGAATGCTGTTGTGAACATTTTTGATATTATTTCTCGATCATCTTTCGCAGAAATTGCGGCGCTCTTAGTGTTAGCCGCTTTGCTAGGCTTTATCGGCCTGCTTTTGCGGCAACCTCTTATTGTCAGTTTTATTGCTGTAGGTCTAGTCGCTGGCCCATCGGTTTTAGATATCGTCCATTCTCAAGAACAAATTAAACTCTTATCTGAATTGGGTATAGCGGTACTGTTGTTTCTAGTAGGCATCAAACTCGATGTTAAATTGATTAAATCCATTGGCGGGGTATCGGTTTTAACCGGTCTTGGGCAAGTTGCTTTTACTTCTTTAGTGGGATATTACATTGGTTTAGCCATAGGTTTAGATCAGATTACTAGTGTATATGTAGCTGTTTCACTCACTTTTTCATCCACCATAATTATTGTAAAACTTCTGTCAGATAAGCGTGAAATCGACTCCTTACACGGTCAAATTGCGTTAGGGTTTTTGATAGTACAAGATTTGGTCGTAGTGTTAGCTATGATCGTTTTGGCCGCCATCGGTATTGGTTCTGGTCATGGTGGTGATTCATCTGTCTTACAGGTAGCAGCTTCAGGAGTTGGCTTGGTTTGCTTTGTGATCGTTTTTGTTCGCTATATTGCCAATCCCCTTACTGAAATATTAGCAAAAGCCCCAGAATTATTGGTTATTTATGCTATAGCACAAGCAGCGTTATTTGCTGCAATTGGTGATCTAGTGGGGTTGGGCATGGAAGTAGGGGGGTTATTAGCAGGCGTTTCTTTAGCCTCTACGCCATATCGTGAAAGTATTGCGGCTAGACTCGCGCCCTTACGTGATTTTTTATTATTGTTCTTTTTTGTTGCGTTAGGTGCTTCGTTAGATCTGACCCTACTGGGTTCTCATTTTCAAGGCGCAATCCTATTTTCATTGTTTGTGCTTATTGGTAATCCTCTAATTGTTATGATTATTATGGGGATGTTGGGGTATCGCAAAAGGACCGGATTTCTAGCAGGTTTGACAGTGGCACAAATAAGCGAATTCTCATTGATTTTTATTGCTATGGGTATCAGCTTAGGCCATGTACCCTCAGATATTTTAGGATTAGTGACTTTAGTCGGCATTGTCACTATCGCAGCATCAACTTATATGATCACTTATTCCCATCAATTGTATGGATTTTTTGAACCCTTTATTAGTTGGTTTGAGCGTCCTGGGGCACCTCGAGAAAAAGCCACTGAACACCTTTCCGGTGAAGATTACTCGGTGATTATCTTTGGGCTAGGCCGTTTGGGGACCGCTATTGCCATGCGTTTGAAACAGAAAGGAATCAAAGTGTTAGGCGTCGATTTTAATCCTGCTGCGATAAAACGTTGGAATTATCTGGGTCTAAGTACCGAGTATGGCGACGCAACTGATGCCGAATTTATTCTTGAATTACCCCTCAAACGCGCTAAATGGGTGTTGTCAACCATCCCGCATCACCAAACTGGCTTATCAGCAGAAGACACACGAAGAACCATAGTTCAATTAACTCAAGTTGCTGGTTTCACTGGCAAGCTTGGCGCTGTTTCACATAGTAGCGATGATAGCGAAGAGTTAGCCATACTTGGTGTTGAACTGATTTTAGAACCCTTCCAAGATACCGCAGATCGGGCAGCTAGTGTTTTACTCGATGGACTTTATGTGCAATCAAATGAAAATGTAATAGGAGATACTCAATATGAAAAGGTTTAAGAACTTTCTATACGTAATGAGCAATCACATGAACGAACCTTCACCCGCACTAATGCGAACAGTTTCCCTTGCTAAAAACAACCAAGCAGATTTAACCTTGCTTTATGTGCTTCCTAAACTTTCTCTTCCAAAAAGTACAGGTATTGATAAGCACAAACTCGAAGAAAATATCCTCAATAGTGAACTCGAAAATTTACAACAGTTGATTGCTTCCTTGGATAACGAGGTAAACGCAAAAGCTCAAGTCAGAGTAGGTAAAAGGTATTTAGAAAGTATCCGAGCCGTTCTTTCTCAAAAATATGATTTGGTGGTAAAAGAGGCTGATAAAGTTAGCTGGTTAGATCGCTTAATCGGCAGTGATGATATGCAATTACTACGCAATTGTCCTTGCCCAGTGTGGTTAATGAAAAAAGATGAACAGGCTGAATATAAACACGTTATGGCGGCGGTTGATTTTGATTCAGAAGATGATGAAACCTGTAACGATGAATTAAATGACATGATCATTGAACTCGCAGGGTCAATATCCTTGTCTGAATTTGCCACATTGCACGTAGTAAATGCGTATGACGTGCCTGATGCTGGATTTATTAGCCTTTGGGTCGAACAACCAGAAAAAGTTGAAAGAGAATTATACGAGTCGGAGTACCGTAATAGAAAATTTAGGATGGATTCTATATTTGATGAGTTAAAACAAAAAATAGGAGAGGAGGCTTTCAATTTCTTATCCCTTCGCTCACACATAAGTAAAGGCAACCCCGGTCAGGAATTGCCTAAAATAGCCGATAGCATTAAAGCCGATTTAGTGGTTATGGGAACCGTTGCACGGACAGGTATTGCAGGGCTTGTTATTGGAAATACTGCTGAGACTATTCTTTATCAATTACAAAGTTCAGTGTTAGCGATAAAACCTAAAGGCTTTGTATCTCCGGTTTCGTAAGCATTAAAACGGTTATTTAAATGGTGGCTGTTGTTACTAATCTCCTTTACTAAAAATAGCTCTTATTAGTGCAGGAGATTAGCTGAATCAGTGGTTTAGATAATCGTTGAGTTAGTTGCTATTTTTTACTTTTGTAAACGCTAAACGTAGCTGTTTTTCAATTTCAATAATGGTAAATAGTGCAACCCCAACAGCGACAATTATCAGACCATCCCAAAAAGGAATTGCCACAGTATCAAATACAGCTTGTAGTGGTTTTAAGTAAGTGATGGCAAATTGAGCCAGTGTAATGGCTAAAATTACTGACCACACAAATTTCGTGCCGCGAATCGCCTTCCAGGTTAACGATGTGCCATAAATATTACGGATGAAGAAAAGGTGAAAAATTTCCATAACAACCAGCGTATTTAACGCGATAGTGCGAGCCAGTTCAATTGAATAACCTTTTTCAATTGCATATTGATAAATACCGAATACACCGCATAAAAATAACAGCGAGACCAACACCACATGCCAAATTAATCCAGCGTTCAATAGCGGCTCATTGCGGCTTCTTGGGGGTCGCTGCATAGTATCTTCTTCTGTTGGTTCAAAGGCCAATACCACCCCGAGTGTGATTGCCGTAACTAAATTTATCCATAAAATTTGTATTGGGGTGACAGGTAATGTCATTCCCATTAATAAAGCCACAATGATTGTCATGGCTTCACCGGCATTAGTGGGTAACGTCCAGCTAATTACCTTTTTCAAATTATCGTAAACGGTCCGTCCTTCCGCAACAGCTGCGACAATGGAAGAAAAGTTGTCATCAGCTAATACTAGGTCAGCTGCTTCTTTAGCTGCTTCGCTGCCTTTTTGTCCCATCGCAATACCGGCATCCGCGCGCTTAAGGGCAGGGGCATCATTCACCCCATCCCCCGTCATGGCAACTGTCATTCCATGGGATTGTAGGGCCATAACGAGTCGTAGTTTGTGTTCAGGACTTGTACGCGCGAAAATATCACAATCGAGGACGATTTGGCGTAACTGAGTATCATCCAGTTGGTCTAAATCTGCGCCAGTAAGGACCTTTTCAAGGTTGTGCAAACCGATTTGTTTGCCAATAGCCGCCGCAGTTTTAGTATGGTCACCCGTTATCATTTTGACTTGTATACCTGCGCGATGACATTCAGCTACTGCCTCAATTGCCTCTTGCCTAGGGGGATCGATCATGCCAACTAAACCTAATAAGGTTATACTGCCAGTTATATCCTGATGTTCCAGAACGGAATGCTCTGGCGGCATTGATTTTACCGCGAAAGCTAAAACCCGCTGACCTAAAGCTGCGATAGATTCTGATTGTTCATTCCAGTAGTTTTTATCAAGTGGTTCTGTTGAACCATCCGCGCCTCGTTGATTTTCACACATCGCTAATATTTGTTCAGGCGCTCCTTTGATAAATGCAAAAGCGTGTTGTTCGTGATCATGGTTTAGGGTAGCCATAAATCGATGTTTAGCGTCAAACGGAATAGCGTCTGTGCGTGTCCATAGGGCTTTTTCTTGGCGAATATCTAAATCCATTTTCCCAGCGAATGCTAATAAAGCGCCTTCCATAGGATCACCTTCTACCGTCCAGTTATCCCCAACCTCGCGAAGCGCCGCATCGTTACACAGTGTTGATGCTCGAGCTATTTCTTCGAGCATAGAATGTTCATCCAGAGTGACTGTATTGTCGCCTAATTTTAGTGTGCCCCTAGGCTCGTAGCCGTTTCCGGTTAGGGTAAATAAGTGCTTGTTGGTAAGAACAGACGAAACCATCATTTCATTGCGGGTCAGAGTTCCAGTTTTATCGGTACAAATGACAGACACAGAACCCAATGTTTCAATCGCTGGTAGTCGTCGGACGATGGCATTTCGACGAGCCATAGCTTGTACGCCAATAGCAAGTGTAATCGTTAATACCGCTGGTAAACCTTCAGGAATTGCCGCAACGGATAGGCCAACTACAGCCATAAACATTTCAGTAAAATCGTAGTTAGCGACAAAAGTACCAAATACAATTAATAAAGCTGCGATCACCAAAATGAACACCGTTAACCATTTTGCAAATATTCCCATTTGCGTAACTAGGGGAGTGGTTAGCGTTTCAACTTTATTCAATAACCCACTGATGCGTCCTATTTCAGTATCCGGCCCAGTAGCAACGACCACGCCTTTGCATTGTCCACTAGTAACTAATGTTCCTGAAAACGCCATACATGAACGATCGCCTAAGGATGAATTTACATCTACCAGTTGAATGTTTTTTTCTACAGGAACCGATTCACCGGTTAAAATGGCTTCTTGGATATATGCGTTATGCGCGCTGAATAATCTCAAATCGGCAGGGACTTTATCTCCAGCCTCTAAAAGCACGATATCACCAGGCACTAAATTTTCGCCATCAATGGTAATTCGTTCACCGTCGCGAATAACATTCGCCTTAGGTGCTAGCATGTGACGAATAGCATTCATTGCTTGTTCGGCTTTGCCTTCTTGGATATAACCAATAATGGCATTAGCAATCACAACCGTTAATATTACGCCGCTATCTATCCAATGCTCAAGCAACGCAGTAATGATTGCAGAGCCGATTAGTACATATATTAATATGTTGTGAAAGTGTGAAAAGAACCGTAGTAAAGGATTTCGCCCTGAAGTTTGCGGAAGTCGGTTAGGTCCATGATTTTTAAGCCTTTCGATGGCGTCGCTTTGGGTTACGCCTAACTCGTTTGAGTTTAATTTAGCAATAGATTCTTGTGCTGAAATAGTATGCCACAACAACTGAGTCCCAGCGGTTTTTACTTTTTCCATTCTAACCGTCCTTTCCTATTACAAACATCCACACTCTAAGTACAAATCGCTTTTAGGCAATTTGCTTTTAAAATTAGATAGGTGATTTAATGGGGTTAATTTCAGAATGGGGAAGTATAAAGGTTCGAAAAATCAGTCGATATAGGTAATAGTACGTATTATTTTCGTGGTTTCGATCGGAACCTTAAATGTCGAAGTGAGTTGTCTATATAGTTAGTTTTTTTTGCGTTTTCGCTTTCTAACTTGATGCGCAATGAATCTTGGGAGTAAAACAAAATTTAGAAAAATAGAAATAACTAAAATCGTTGCACTGAGAACGATTGTTCCTACCGCAATTATTTCTAATATAAATGGAGGATGATTAAAACCGAACCTCAAAAATTTTGCTAGTTCATAACGGTTAGCCGTGATCAAATCATCAAGCCAAATACCAAGGTAAATTAACCCTAAGCCAGGTAGTAATAGCCACAGGGCGTTGGAGATTACTACCATATAGTTTAATCTAGCATTTACTCTTTGAGCAACGGTTTCCGCGTAAAGAGTCGAGGTATAACTCTTAATTACCAACATTGACCCTAAGCCGACAGTAAAGATCATACACAGTAACCATAAGTGCCGCGTCATCTCTGGTAGTCGATCAGGCTCCCTTGAACTGCTTAAATCCGCAACGAACCAAATAGTAGCTAGATAAATCAGAAAAGCCAAAATAGCGAGTAAAAATATTGGAAAGATCCGTTTATTTTGTTTTTTTAATAATTGCTGATGTTGTTTATTTTTTTCTTCGAGACGTTTTAATGCATCCATGTATAAATCTCTGTTAGTTTGCTCATTGACCATATTGCGGTCGTGCAAGCTGAGGCTTTTGACAATCAAATGATGATATTTAGATAGTCAAAAACCCCCTGACCATTATTTTTTCACCCAATCACCATCATATTTGATGTAGTGGCCCTTAGCGGTTTTTTCGAAGGCTTTTTTAGCGGCTAATTTTTCAACTTGTGCTAAAGATATATTATTTTTATTTGCCAACTCAATGTATTTCGCTTTGCGTTTAACATTGATCTCACCAACTAATTCCATCACATCAGAGCGGTTTACTACCGCGCCTAAATAGCCGTTGTCTTGTTCGCCGACTAAACCACTTTGTTTAGCATCATCTAACTCTAGAGCAAATACAGCGCTACAAAAGAGTAGGGTACTTAACATTGTTATACGTAAAAATTTCATCATAACTCCTTAAAATAATTCACTGTCATCACTGAAGATATCATCTAATTCTTTGTCAACTTTAACCCTAATTTCATGGTCAACTTTAACGTTAATATTAATTGTAATCGGTTCTTTGGTTTCAACTTGCACTGTGTGCGTACAAGCAATGATAAACATTGCAGGAACCAATATGAGCAGTTTTTTCACAGATTCTTATCCTTATTTGATAATCTTTGTTGAATGCGTTTTTCAATGGAATTTTGAACTGAGTTAGTTATTCGCATTGACTTAAATAACGTGAAAATGTTTTCTTTATGGCTGTAATTAAAGTTTATTTCTTGGTTTTTTTCAGGGTTAATTCCATTTATTCCGATTTTCAAATCTAACCAGCCATCATCCGACAGAGATACTTCACTTGAAAGCTTGCTAAATTCGACATTTTCTAAAAAGGCCAATTGATCTTGCTGTTGTTTGATGGCGTTAAAGGCTTCGTTATTGCTTATTTTTAACTTACCAGGCCCATCGTTTAATAATATACCTTTGTCAATTGTGCTGAATCCAGAGTCCCAATAAATGGGTAGATCTCCAGATACTTCACCACTAACTTCGATACCTTCTTGATTTTGTAAATCTACCAGTTGCTTTAAATCAATATCATTAATATCCAGCATAAGTAATTGTTTTCGGTTGTCTAGCCAAAAGTCAGAAAGTGTCACTTGTCCGCCAATAATGTGGGCTTGGGCAAAATCTAACTTAGGCACACTATCGTGCATACTTAAACTTGCGTCAATCTGCGTCATGGGGACACCTACATTAATCTCTTCTATGTTAATTTTGCCATTGTTAAGCTGAATTCCAGATGAATCAAGTAGAAATGGAGCGTCAATTTGTGCATTTATTATCTGATAATCTTGGTATTCGGCGCTCAAATTATTCAGCATAGCCTTACCGTTGAAGTCACTTTCGTCATTTGCCTTTGTTAAACTCACCGCTAGTTTTCCGGTTAATAAATTCAGCTCTGGCGCTAACTGTTTCACAATGGAATTAAGATAGGTTACTGACTGTTCAGGCACTAAAACCGATATATTTTGCTCATCGTGAAATAGATTCCCTAATAAACCAGAAGGCAAAGTAAACTCATGGTTCCCAGCTAACTTGTAGGGTTGAATCTGGCCGTTAACTTGATGGTTAAAATCGATACTACTTATATTGACAGTATTTGCAGTAATGCCTTGTAATTTTGATTTCCCGTTGCCACTGATTTGTTGAAATTCAGCGAAACTAAGGCTTAGATCGTTACTAACCGTTTTCACCGCAAATTTATCATTTTGAATCCCTTGCAGCTTAGTTTTAAGATTAACGGTTAACAGAGCGATTGTGTCTTGCTCAATGTTAAAATCAGTGACCAGAGAACGAATAGTTAATGCTTTATTTGTTAACTCGTTAGCCTGAATCTGACCATTACCACTTGTTTTCCAAGGGCCATCAGCGCTTTTTAATAAAGC
Source organism: Aliiglaciecola sp. 2_MG-2023 (assembly GCF_030548145.1). Taxonomy (NCBI): domain Bacteria; kingdom Pseudomonadati; phylum Pseudomonadota; class Gammaproteobacteria; order Alteromonadales; family Alteromonadaceae; genus Aliiglaciecola; species Aliiglaciecola sp. 2_MG-2023. The sequence goes on along the minus strand of NZ_JAUORY010000005.1, from coordinate 203,053 downwards.
GAAATCGAAGCGAGTATTAACGGATTTAATTGTGCCTAAATCGGTTGTTACATCGCTAATCTGAAAAAGGTTCTCAGTACCGCTAATTCGAGTTTCTTCAGCCTCTTTTAAAATACTCCCAGAGGCCGTGATATTTAGTTTTGCGTCAATAGATTGAGCACTATCAGCACTTAAAATAGCGGTTGCATTGGAATTTAGTGTCATCTGATAATTTAATTTCACATCGTTTTGACTACTTATTTGAATATCATTCAACTTAATTTTTACTGGATTTTCCACTGCATTAGACATGAGGTTAATTTCTGGCAGCGTAATACCCGATTGAGATACAGTATTAAGTGCAGGGATGTCTATTAACCAAGAATCTAGATTGACTGCAGTGGTAACCGCTGTCGCCGAACTACATTGACTCGTTGTTACTTGAGTATGTAAAGAGCTGAGGTCTATTTGCAGTTGCAACGATGTCAAAATTAACTGGGTATCTATGACCCCATCAACTTGCAGTGGGATCGCACAATTATCAAATGTAATAACATTGCTGAGGTTAAACTCATGTTGGCTTTGAAGCATTGACCCTGAGTATTGAAAATGGCTTTGAATTGGCATTTCCATCAAACCTTGCCAATCTTTAATATAGCCTTGATAAGGCTGACTCATTATTTCAAGTTGCTGGCTTTGCGATAAAATTAACTTTCCAGACCAATTAAAATCGCCGCTAACATTGCCTTTAGCTATCACCAGATTTGCCTCTATGTCACCTCTAATGGCCAGTTCCGAGCGACTGGGTTGAAAAATGCTAATACTTAAAACGTGTTCAAAAAGATAAGAATCTATATTGATTTGGGCAATTTTAATCAGCGGCAAAAGCTCTGGCAGTGACCATAACTCATTGTTAGCTACTGTTTGCTCAAATGCGACAGGGCTTGCTTCAGGATCAGCGTCTGATGAGTAGGGGATTTGTTGATGGAGTACATCTATGCGTTCGATATTAACATTGGCTTGAGTAATAAAATTGCGTTTAGAAAACTCGCTTGAGGCAATAGTATATTCTGCGTTATTGATTTGAATCTCTATACCTTCGGCCTTGAGACATAATGTTTTGATGACTAATAAAGGATCCATACCAACGTCGAAGTCTAAACATTCTATGGAAACATCCTCTGTTAGCCAAAAGGAACTTACCCATTTTACCAACGAGTTTCTAAACACAAACGAAAACAGCAGCGCTAAAATAAGCACCAAACACAAAACGACGAAAGTTCGTATTACTTTACTGATGGTTGATTTCTTTTGTGTCACTTAGGTTATCTTCCTGATTTCTAATGCACTTTGTTAAGTCATTGTGTTAAATCATTATGCTCAGTCTTTAGATACGAATTTAAACTGAGTTTAGATAATTGAATATTAACATGGACATTACGCAACATAATTAATTCCTTAAGGTTTTTTTATATCTCCTAGATTGGCGCTTTGTAGGTAAGATATTCATTATTTATCGTCGAAGATGAGTTGCCCAAACAGGTGAACTTGATTTACGGTGTACTTCCTAAAACTTTCTAAATAGAGGTACCTAGTGGATAGGCCAACAAAGGATGAAATAAATCAATTACCGATATTTGTCGGCTTACCTGTAGATAAAGTAGAAGTTGTGACTACTGACAAACGAGCAAAACAAGTTTTACAAATACTAGAAGAGCATGTTGCACTTGGTTTTGATACTGAATCTAAACCTGTATTTGTTAAAGGGGAGGTTTCTGATGGCCCTCATTTAATTCAGTTATCCACGCTTAATAATTCATATTTATTTCAAACGCATTTTTTGGACGCGTTAACTGTAATTTTGCCTATTTTGCAAAATCCAGAGATTAAGAAAGTAGGGTTCGGCTTAACCGTTGATCGAAAGTTGTTGCGTAAAAAATTTGCTGTTGAATTGGTCAATACAGAAGAGTTGTCTAGTTCAGTGATGCAACATCTTAATCTAAAGGACAAGGTTGGGGCGAGATTAGCGGTTGCCATGGTACTGCATCAAAAACTCTCGAAATCTGCACAGAAAAGTAATTGGTCAAATATAACGTTAACAACAAAACAAATACTTTATGCATCCAACGATGCTTACGCGAGTTTATGTGTGTATAACAGGCTACAGCAGCATTAAATAAAAAATAGGGAAGGGTTATGGTTGTTGCATAACGCTAAATGAAAATCCACTAAAGTGCTGTTCTGAGGCGATACCTATGTGCTTTTTAAGACCTCAAGCACAGTATTCTTGAAAATATAACAGCAGCGGGATAACCGCGATACCGAAAGTGATAACCATACCAATAACGCCTGGTTTTAATAAATAGCTTTTAGCGGGTGCTTTAGGGTTATAAATTACATTTACGCTGCCATCTTCATTTTTTTTGATCTTATTTAACTGGGTTTTAAGGATGAATTTAGCATTGTGCGAGGCAATTATAATCCATGGAGACACTCGTTTTCCTTGATACACTTTACCTGAGACCTGATACGCATATAACGAGTTCACTTTATATTCTTGGTCGGATAAAAGAATTTGCGGTACTCCCGATTGTTCAACAGAGGCTGTTAATAAAGTACCTTTTGCTACAGGCCACTGTCGTATTAAAATTTGTTTGATAAAAGAATATAAGCACACTATCAACAGGTAGAGGACGACAAAAAAGAGTACACCTTGCTTTTCTCCTTCAGAGGCTAGCCCCCACATTTCTTTTGTATACTCAATCATCTGTTTAATTACCTCAATTGTTGTTTTATATCAGAAACAATTGAAGTGTAGATACGAAATGCCGAATTGCTGTCCTTTTTAGACAACTCCGATACTTTAAACTGGTTCAATCTATACGAGTTACTGTCTAAACTTAAATCCGCTACCAAGTTTGAAATAATGCTTTGATTAAAATCATTAGCAGTAACAATCACTTCACAAATGTCAGACTTAATATTATTTGCTGAACAATAATAAGATATTTGCGTTTGATTACTTTGTTTTATATTTCGGACACAATTGCTGGGCAATTCAATTTCCCGATCAAAAATAGCTATAACGGGTTTTGAATCAGACGCTTCAACACAAAACCCTAAAAATACCAATAAGCTGAGGTACCGTTGTTTCATAAATACTTTTTCACTACAAAAATCTAAATTATTTAGCTATAGCTAACAATAACTAAATAATTTAGCTAAAGGTTAATAAATTCGCAAAATATAACCATGATTCACTTACCACATTGAGAAAAAGTATTTATTTGCAGCTATTTAAACCCATGTAACACTCTAAACAATCACTTCATTTTAGCTATTGCTAGGCTGTCAATTTTCAAATACCAATAAAATGACACTCAATTATTCTTTTAAAATACTAATGTTTGAAATGCTAATCACAAAGTACTGAGATCACAGAGATAAACTAGAATAGGTAATCGAGAAATTTTTAAACAAGACTCGATTAACCACTAACTAGTAAGATTTACTAACTGGGCCTTGGTAGCGTTCAATAATTGAAACGTCAGTCGATGCTTGTAAGTTTCCGAGAAAGAAAAACACTTTCAATTATTAGCCAAAGAGTAATTTCTAGCTGTTTGTAGAAACAAAAGCAAACCATTCAATCAGATCATATTTCAACGATCAGTGTTTAAAAGTATATAGGGCTTTATAAGAAGTGAACCTATTAAATCATAGTATTCAATAATTGCCATTCAACAAGCCAACTCCAATCAAATTAAACGCAAGAGTTCCTACAAAAATAATTTAATTATTAAATTCAAAGAGGGGTGAAAAAATCTCATTTAGCCTCAATACGTCAATTCTGGTGGTGTCGGGCAGCGAGAGTAAGCACTTATTAATAAAACTATATTAAATTTAACATAATATACATTATACGAATAATGGTATTAATGTGGATGAGAGGGCTTCTCGGGCGTTTTTGATAAAATATGGGCTTATTTAACGAGTCTGTGTGCTTCTGCTTTTTGAATTTAACGTACCTAAGTTGTCAGAATTTACGTACGGTGCTGTTACTCTTATTTTTGTTTTGAGCAAACTAGATTCAATTAGAAGATTTGTTTTAGAGGAATTTATTTTCTGTGGCCATTTAATCTTTGTTGGATCATCACTTTATAAGCACTCATCCGTTTAAATTGAGTGTTTAGAGGTTCGAACATACTCTTATAAGATTCAGAGTTTTAAGATTTTGGGAATTGAGATTTAGGGTTTACTCAGGAATGATTCAGGAAGTTATTACATGAAGCTTTTGAAATATGGTTAATGATCGTTTCTTAGTACGGTATAAAAAGTGGTCGGTATTTACCGACCACTAGTTTTTTTAAAGTAACGAAAAATTAGCTATTAAGGAATTGATCGACTTGTTTTTCCGCTTCTTCTTTGGATTTTCCATAGGACTGCTGGACCTTACCAACTAACTCTTTACGAGTACCTTCCATTTTATCAAGGTCATCATTGGTAATCTTTCCCCAGTTCTTCTGTACTTTACCTTTTAACTCTTTCCAGTTGCCTTTAATTTGATCATCATTCATAAAATTCTCCGTTTAGTGTTGAAGTTAAATAAGACGTTTGTTGACTGCACTAGGTATGGAGCAAAGACTGGACCATGTGGACGTGGCAACTCGTTTGGTATGCTCAAATTGGCTAAATGCATTGATTTAAAAGAATTATTTTCTTACCTATCTTTTTTATTGGTTCAAAATTGTGTTTTCTAGACTAATCTAATATCTGCATCTGTGAAAATATTACAGTGTCAGGGTTACAAAATTGCATGATTAGAAGAGTTTCAAGCTGGACACATTGTGTCTCAGTAGCATGGATAACTTATGGGCAAATTGAATGACAGATAAATGGACACTATTTGCAGAGATTTTAGGCGGCGTCGGACTTTTCTTGCTTGGCATGATAGTTATGACTGACGGTTTAAAAGATCTCGCAGGTAAATTAATTAGAGTTCGTTTAATGGAATACACTCGCAGCCCCTACTCTGGCGCACTTTGTGGCGCGTTGAGTACAGCCATTTTACAATCCTCTAGTGCAGTAACTGTGGCAACGGTCGGCTTTGTAAGAGCTGGTTTAATGACTTTTAGTCATTCGCTAGGCGTTATATTTGGCGCTAACATAGGAACAACCATTACCGGATGGTTGGTTTTATTGTTTGGGTTTAAACTTAAACTCGGTGTAATTGCGTTTCCGCTTATTTTTAGTGGCGCTCTTCTTCGTCTGTTTGCTAAAACGAACTTAGCCGCATTAGGGCTAACTATTGCGGGTTTTGGACTTATTTTTGTAGGAATAACTGAACTCCAACAAAGTATGTCTAGCCTGCGAGATTTTTTCTCATTCGAAGGTTTGTCGGTTTCCACCTTATTGCAAAAATTAACGGTTTTAGGTTTTGCTATTCTTTTTACCCTCGTTATCCAATCATCAAGCGCCGGTGTCGCCGCTGCATTAACTGCGCTTTATTCCGATTTAATTGATTTTGAAGTAGCAGCAACCCTGGTGATAGGAATGGACATTGGCACTACTGTAACCGCACTAATGGCAACAACGGGGGCATCTATAGCCGCTAAACGTACTGGCTATTCTCATGTGATTTATAATCTATTTACAGGTGTAACCGCTTTAATGTTTGTTACGCCTTTTGTAGTGGCATGGGAATACCTTACGGCAGAGCCTATCGTTGAACATGCAGAAATAGCGCTAATTACTTTTCATTCGACGTTTAACTTACTCGGGATCATTATTGTTTTACCCTTTAGCAACGTTTTTGCAAAAGTGATAGAACGCTTAATTCGATCTAATCAAAAAACAAATTCAGATCAGTTAGACGACAGCATTCTTAATCAACCTTCAATTGCACTAGATTTAGCGCTGGATTCGTTAAGAAAACAAATGATTTCGTTATTAAAAACCACGTCAGAAATATTGCAAAAAGACACTTCAATGGCCACTAAACTGGTTGAACTACAGACCGATATTGATGTTTCTCGTGAATTTATAGATTCCATCCCGGTTGAAAACAGCGCGCAACAAGAACGTCTATTAAATATGATCCACACTTTGGATCATATGCAAAGGTTACATGAACGATGCGAAGAATTACCCAGTCAAAGGTTTTCTAATTCCCTACCCACTGAACTCAATGATTGGTCTATTAAACTAAACGAGGCAATAACAACATTAGTCAGCGGAATTGAGCAAAACCAATGGTCAACACCAATGAAAAAGGTGACTGAATTATACAAAAAACTCAATTCTGAACATCGGGAATTTAGGCATAATATACTTACAAGAGTAACCAACGATGAGTTTAACATAGTAGATGCGACTAACATGCTGGATGCTTTTCGCTGGTTAGTCCATGTCGCCCAACACATTGAAAGGTGTGCAAACCACTTGTCAGAGTCAAGGGCTTTGACAAATGGTTAACTCTATTAGATTTATAATTTCTTTCTACGTCTACCTTCGGCATCTGCGGCTTTAATGCAATGCATGACTTTTCTATGGGTTACTTCATAAGGCTCATTATGGATAGTTTCACCCTCAGCACATGCTCGTTTAGCAACTTTCATTAGATCATCTTCCGTGGGATCAATCATTCCAATATCCTCAAGACAAATAGGTAAACCGATTGATTGACAAAAATCGAATACTAAATCAATGGTTTTACTGGGCCTATCAGTGAGAAACATCATTGCTTGAAGTCCAATTGCGACTTTTTCACCATGATAATAATTGTGAGTAGCTGCGATAGTCGTTAATCCGTTGTGGATTGCATGTGCTGCTGCCAAACCGCCACTTTCAAAGCCTAATCCACTTAATAACGTATTGGCCTCAACCACATGTTCAAGTGCGGGCGTTACTATGCTGCTTTCACAAGCGCGTTTTGCATATAGACCATATTCAATCAAGATTTCATGACATAACTTAGCTAAGGCATAAGCACTTAATGGCCCTACTCTGCCGGTCATGTTTGTGCCGCGTTTTACTCTGCAATCTTCAGCTTCAAACCAAGTGGTAAATGCATCTCCCATGCCTGCCACTAAAAATCTTACCGGAGCGTGGGTTATGACATTAGTGTCGACTAAAACCACCTCAGGGTTATGTGGCAGTACTTCATATCGATTAAATGAACCATCGGAATTGTATATTACGGATAACGCGCTACATGGTGCGTCAGTAGAGGCAATGGTTGGAATTAAGATGATCGGACAATTTTGTTTGTAGCCGACAACTTTAGCTGTATCAAGTGTTTTACCACCGCCAATACCAATAATCACATCACTGGTGTCACCGGAAAACCGTTCACATAGCTTGGTTATTTCTTGGTCGCAACATTCACCACCAAAAAGCTGTAGTTTAGAATCATTTAATTGACCCAAAGCCTCTTTAAACATTCCATTATTACTATCAGTAACAAATTTATCAGCTATGATAAAAGCTCTCTTGCCGTGTCTTGCTACTTCTTCAGGCAGAATGCTTAGTGCTTGGTCACCTTGAACATAACGACCTGGGAATATCGAAGTGGAAATCATCTGAAAGGCCTCGCTGTTGTTTGAAGATGTATATTAATTTAAAGCAATAGCCACGTTTTATGTTGATCTACATCAACAACATTTGCTTCTTAGGGATACAAACTAGTAATACCATTTATATCGCGATCATGAAGGAACTATAATCAGACTGATACATACAAAATATGTATGAGGTCAAAGAATTATTACGCCGAACGATGTAAACATTATGTCGCTCTAACTATCGGGTAAGGAACATGTATGGATTTTAAAGATTACTATCAAGTTTTAGGTGTCAAAGATGACGCTGATTTAAAAGAGATTAAAAAGGCCTATCGTAAACTTGCACTCAAACTTCATCCCGATATGAATGCTGCTCCAGACGCAGAAGAAAAGTTCAGAGAAGTGGCTGAAGCCTACGAAGTATTGAAAAATGAAAACAAACGAGCCGAGTATGATCAATTAAAACGTTACGGTGCTCAAGGAGGACAAGGGTTTGATGTCCCGCCCGATTGGCAGCCTAGTGGAAACTATGAACATTCACCCGGTTCTGGAAGTGCTGATTTTTCCGACTTTTTTAATTCAATTTTTGGTGGTGCAAATCGTCAACATCGACAATCACGTCAAACAGAGTCTGACTTATTTAAGGGCCAAGATGTTGAATTAGAAGTACCACTGTTTTTGGAAGAATCTGTTAAAGGCATAGTGAAAAGAGTGGAATATACGGTTCCTAATTTAACCGGTAATAGAGTCGAACAGCTGAAGAAGTCACTTGAAGTTAAGATTCCTGAAGGGACCTCTGATGGCGAACGAATTAGAGTTAAAGGTCAAGGAGTACCAGGAAGTGAAAGCAAATTAAATGGCGATTTATATTTACATATTCGTTTAATACCCCACCCTTTATTTGATGTTCAGGGCCATAACCTATTACTTACCTTACCCTTAGCTCCTTGGGAAGCTGCACTTGGTACTAAACTCGAGGTGCCGACGTTGTACGGGAAAATTAGTCTTAATATTCCAGCTAATAGCCGCTCAGGACAAAAGTTACGTGTGAAAGGTAAAGGGCTTAAGCATAAACAGCAGCAAGGTGATCTTTTTGCCGTGATTAAAATAGATATTCCAAGCAAAACAACTCCTGAAACAGAAAAATTGTGGGCTCAATTAGCTGAAGCCGCTAATTTTGATCCTAGAGCAGATTGGAGCAATTAAGATGTCAGAAATTACACTTCACCTTTCAATTCATGAGTTATGTGAATACGACGAAATTACCCAAGACTCGATTTACGCAGTTGTAGAATACGGGATAGCCATACCCATTGAAGGAAATACTATTTCTGAATGGATTTTTGATTTAGACAGCGCTCACTGGATAAAAAAAGCCGTTCGACTTAATCAGCAATTTCAGATTGATTGGGTTGCTACTGCAATGGTCATTGAGTTAATGCGTCAAAAAGAACAATTAGAGAGAGAAAACGACCAACTAAAAACTAGAATAGAGCGTTTGCTTTAGTGTAAATATTTACGGTTTTAATAAGATAAAGGTCAACTATATTTGTAGTTGACCTTGTCTATTTCAATTAAATTGTATCCTCAAAAACGGCCAGTAAATAGAACAAAAAAGCGTTTTTCTGAAGGCGAATTTGCATCAAAGTCATTTAAATAATGCCCTTTTTAAGCACGTCTACTTGACACAAACGGCCCATTTTTATTTATAACTACTCGTTAAAAACAGCACGATAAAACACACTAACAATACGATTTTGAACAATTTGAATTCGAAAACCTATAATCCTTAAGGTCGAAGCAACTTCGCTTTGAATTGTTAGAAATTTCCATGGAAAGAATATTTAATCTATGCTGCTGTTGGCCTGCAAGAGTTACGCATAACCACGCGTAACTTCACATTATCATCAAAATCAAAATAAGACTGTCTAATTTAGTTAAAAAACACACTGTATAGCCTGATATTTGAACAATTTATTAGGCTTTTTTTAAGGTGTATTTTTTAATTCTCTAAGCCAAATATTTCTGAAACTGACTTTATTTCCGTGGTCTTGTAATTGAATTGGTGCGCAGCCATGAGCCTCATAACTTGGTGCTCCAATCCATTCTGTTTTACCTTTTATTTCGGTGTGGTTTTGTACAACAACTCCGTTATGTAAAACCGTAATAAAAGCAGGAGAAGTTAATCTATCCCCATTAAATTTTGGGGCCTTATAAATGATGTCATACACCTGCCATTGACCTGCAGGTCGCATTGCATTAACCAATGGTATACTTTGTTTATAGACGCTAGCTGCTTGTCCATTTACATAAGTTTGATTGTTGTATGAATCTAATATTTGAATTTCATATCTTTGCTGCAAAAAAACACCACTGTTGTGGCGTTGTTGTCCCTCAAGCCCCGCTACTTCTGTTGGCGTTTTCCACTCTAAATGCAATTGAATATCGCAAAATTCTTTTACAGTTTTAATGTCTCCTGCTCCAGGATTAACAGTCAAGCTGCCATTTTCAACTATCCATTTAGCATCTTCATTAGATAAAGATCGCCATCTAGACAAATCAGTCCCGTCAAATAATACAATTGCATCGGAAGGTGGACGATTCTCTGATGCCGAAATAACCTTAGGGACAGGCTTCCAAACCTCGGTTTTTTCAGCTTGTTGCCAAGGTTCAATAGGCGCTTCACCAGCAATACTTTGGCCCCCAGAAAGAGCAAAGCCTATCGCAAGCATTAGGGGGATTTTTGAAAAACAGGAAATGAATAAATATTCTGTTTTTGGGGTCATCTGGCCCATGCTCTATCTCCTTTTTTATAATCCAAATCGCCGTTATAAGATCCTGGGATCGCTACATGGCGTAAGACTTTTGTTGCTCCCAATTCAGAGCTAAAAAAACTAAACAAAACTAATTGTTTGAGCATCGTAAAATAGTGAATAGGAACGGATTTATTCGCTATTTGTTGTTTGTTTTGATGAATATATTGTTTAGCTTCGGTGTCGAGTTTAGTGAGTAACTGCGTTTGCTGATTTGCACTAAGAAGAAGGAAGGCTTGATTAAATTCATCACTAGCTTGTTTTTCAATCTCTATAAGCCCTTTTTTAAATATCTGTTGTTCTTCGGCCATATAACAATCTGTAATTATTATGGCTATGGTTAGACCTACATTGGCTTGCTTCGCGCCAGGAGTATCAGTTTGCGGAATAATGGTTTCTCCCAATTGGTTGAACAAGATAACGTCTTCTTGATTAAAGCTCGTATCAGTTAAAGATACCTTTGGCCGTAAGTCATAAGCCAGAGATTGACCACCAATAAATGCAGTGCCGGTGGCTGCAGCAATCATTTTTAGTAATTCTCGTCTTTGCATTACAAATTCCCTTTTTTAAGTTCTTCCACTGCAAAAGCGGCAGCTCTAGCGGTTAATGCCATATAGGTTAATGACGGATTGACGCAAGATGCAGAAGTCATACATGCTCCATCAGTTACAAACACGTTTAGTGCGTCCCAAACCTGATTATTTCCATTTAACACCGAGGTTTTGGGATCTCTGCCCATACGCGCAGTTCCCATTTCATGAATTCCCATTCCTGGGTAATAGCCTGCATCAAAGCCTTCAATATTCTTTAACTTTGCAGCATCAAAAAAATCGATTGCATCTTGTTGCATGTCTTTGCGCATTCGATACTCATTTTCCTTAATTTCAACGTCCATGGCTAAAACCGGTAACCCCCATTTGTCTGTTACTTTATGGTTTAAATAGATCCGATTTTTATGGTCAGGTAACATTTCTCCGAACGCAGTCATACCGATCCGCCAAGCTCCAGGTTCACTGATTTGTTCTTTTAAATTCGCTCCAATACCCATTTCCGCAACATCCCGCCCCCAGCCTTGACGGCTAGCACCGCCTTGATAACCAAAGCCTCTTAAGTAGTCTCTGCTATCACTCCCCCAATTTCGGTAGCGAGGAACATAAAAGCCACTGGGTCGGCGTCCGTAATAATATTTATCATCGAAACCTTCAACCTCAGCCGAGGCCCCTGCGCGAAAATGATGGTCCATAACATTGTGACCTAATTCACCACTACTGCTGCCAAGTCCTCCCTGCCAAATGTCAGTAGCAGAATTCATTAATAACCAGGCAGAGTTTAGTGCAGATGCATTAACAAACACGATTTTACTGTTGTATTCGATTGTTTGATTAGTCTGGGCATCTATGATCATTACGCCTGTGGCACGTTTTTTATCTTTGTCGTAGATTATTTCTTTTACAATGGAAAATGGGCGCAAAGTTAAATTGCCGGTTTTAACGGCGGCCGGCAATGTTGAAGACTGAGTACTAAAATAGGCACCAAATGGACACCCGTACCAACATTTATTGCGATATTGGCAGCCTGTCCTACCTTCACTGGGTTTCGCTTCTGTCATATTGGCCGTTCTACCGGGAATTAGATGACGAGTTCCTTTAAAAGCTTTTTTAATTCGCTTGGCGACTTCTTTTTCAACACAATTTAACGCCATGGCAGGTTGATATATCCCGTCAGGTAAAACATCTAAACCGTCACGATTTCCGCTAATTCCTGCAAATCTTTCCACATAGTCATACCAATCAGAGAGATCTTCATAACGAATCGGCCAATCCACTGCTACGCCCTCTTTTTGATTGGCTTCGAAGTCTTCTGCATTTAATCGATAACTTTGACGTCCCCACAATAAAGAACGCCCTCCCACATGGTATCCACGAAACCAATCAAACCTTTTATCTTCGGTATAGGGGGCATCTTTCTCATTCGCCCACATACCAAAAGTTGACTCATTTAATGGATAATCACGACTAAGCACCGGGTAGTCTTGTTTCATGTCTTGGGTTGCTAAATCTCTATGGGGGAAGTCCCATACTTCTTTGTGAGCGTTTTTATAGTCTTTGATGTGTTCTACGTTTTTACCTCGTTCTAACATCAAAACCTTTAAACCTTTTTCACACAGTTCTTTGGCCGCCCAACCACCACTAATTCCGGAGCCCACGACTATTGCATCATATTCGTTTGTCTTCATAGTTCGTCCTTTTAAGCTGTAGCTTCTTAGAAGGTAAATTTTTACTGCTTCGACATGACGAATGCACGATTACAAAGCATTTACGTATTATTTACTTATTTGTAATGTTAAACGTTTAAGAAAAGTTTGACTAGGGGGGCAATTCAGAAAATAAACAAGATAGTAAAATTAGTAATATTCTTAGTGGTTTTACTAGTTTTGTTGAAGCAAAAATCGTTTAAGCCAAGCTCCTAATTTAAGAAGCTTGGCCTATTCTTTTTGGGTTTTACAACAGTTTTCTGATCACGAACTGCAGGATTCCGCCATGTTTGAAATATTCAAACTCGTTGGGAGTATCGATGCGAATGTCAGCATCAAAACTAAAGGGTTGTTTATTGGCGCGGTGAACATTGACCACGACACTCTTCTGATCACTGGATATAGCATCAATGTCGTAGGTTTCAGTGCCATCTAGCTTGTAAGTTTCTGCACTTTGTCCTGATTTAAATTGTAATGGTAATATGCCCATTCCAATTAAATTTGATCTATGGATCCGCTCATAACTTTGGGCAATAACGGCTTTGATTCCTAGCATTAAAGGTCCTTTTGCAGCCCAATCTCTAGAACTTCCAGTTCCATATTCCTTGCCTGCAATAACGATAGTTGGCGTTCCACGACTTTTATAAACTTCAGCGGCTTCAAATACGGTCATTTCCTCAGACTCTGGCTGCAAACGAGTCCATCCACCTTCGGTTCCAGGTGCAAGTTGATTTTTTAAACGCACATTTGCAAAGGTGCCTCGCATCATGACCTCATGATTACCACGTCGTGAACCATAGGAATTAAAATCCGTTTTATTGACATTTTGTCGCTGTAGATATTTTGCTGCTGGAGTATCTAATCCAATAGTGCCAGCTGGTGAAATATGATCAGTAGTTACACTATCACCTAATTTTAGAAGACACTTAGCACCTTCAATGGGGTCAATATCGGTAGCCGTCGCTTTCATTTTTTCAAAAAATGGCGGGCGTTTTACATAGGTTGATTCTGGCCAATCATAAATATCGGAATCAACCGCTTCGAGGTCATTCCAAATCTCTCCACCGTCATAGATAGAGCCATACTTTTCAGTAAACATGCTTTTATCCACTACTTTTTCGACAATCTCGGCTATTTCCTCATTACTCGGCCATATATCTCTTAAGTAAATAGGTTTTCCATCTTTGCTGGTGCCTAGGGGTTCTGAGGTCAGATCTATATTCATGTTACCTGCAAGCGCATAAGCAACAACAAGAGGTGGAGATGCTAGATAGTTTGTTTTGACTTCTGGGTGAATGCGACCTTCAAAATTACGGTTGCCTGAAAGAACCGAAGAGACTGTGAGATCCCCTGAAGTGATCGCTTTCGATATAGGATTCGGAAGAGGACCTGAATTGCCGATACAGGTTGTGCAACCATATCCCACAAGGTTAAAGCCTAGTTGATTCAGCTCTTCAGTTAACTCAGCCTTATCTAAATACTCTGTCACAACTTGTGAACCTGGGGCAAAGCTGGTTTTTACCCAAGGATGAACATGCAAGCCCAATTTATTGGCATTTTTAGCCAATAATCCTGCGGCGACTAACACAGATGGATTCGAGGTATTAGTGCAGCTTGTTATTGCTGCGATGACGATAGCACCATCTTCGATGTCAAAGCTTTCACCATTGTATTGGCATTCGACCTTTTTACTAATGGGCTCTTGCCCCTGCCCGCCTTCATTTTCATAGCGGCCTTCGATGGTATCCTTTGGCGCTATTTTCAGATCAGATTGATCCGACACCCATTTTTTAAAGCTACTGGCAGCATCATTAAGGGCAATTCTATCTTGGGGTCTTTTGGGTCCAGCAATAGATGGAACTATGCTGGATAAGTCTAATTGTAATTTATCATGGTATTGGGCTTCACTTAGGCTATCTGAGCCCCACATTTTTTGCGCTTTGTTATATTGCGTAATGTACTCTATCTGTTCTTCGCTGCGACCGGTTAACCTTAAATAGGTTACCGTTTGTTCATCGATTGGAAACAAACCGCATGTGGCTCCGTATTCGGGCGACATATTTGCAATAGTTGCTCTGTCTGCGACCGTCAAATGTTGAATACCTTCACCGATAAACTCTACAAACTTCCCTACCACCCCAAACTCACGCAACTGCTGAGTAACCGCCAAGACCATATCGGTTGCGGTGACCCCAGGTGCAAGCTTGCCGGTCAATTCCATTGCAACGACTTCTGGAATTAGCATTGTCACTGGCTGTCCTAACATGGCAGCCTCTGCTTCTATGCCGCCTACGCCCCAGCCCATGACGCCAAGTCCATTTATCATAGTGGTATGTGAATCGGTGCCAACTAAAGTGTCTGGAAACAGAACTTTATTACTATCATCGGGATTTTCACTATCTTGTGCAAAGGTGACACGAGCCAAATATTCTAGATTGACTTGGTGAACAATGCCTTTTCCTGGCGGCACAACTTTGAAATTGTTAAAAGCTTTTTGTCCCCATTTTAAAAATTGATAGCGCTCTTTGTTTCTTTTTACTTCAATTGCAGTGTTATGTTTAAACGCATCTTTACTGCCGTACTCATCCACCATAATTGAGTGATCGATCACCAAGTCGACCGGCTTTAACGGATTGATTTTTTTAGGATCCCCTCCTAAATCATTCATAGCATCTCGCATTGCAGCTAAATCTACAACAGCTGGAACACCGGTAAAGTCTTGTAAAATCACTCGGGAAGGGACAAAGGCAATCTCGGTGGATGAGGCGGCGTTATTATCCCATTTTATTAAGGCATCAATATCTTCTGTTTGTACAAAATCGTTATGACTATGCCGGAGTAGATTCTCCAGAAGCAACTTTGCAGTTAATGGAAGGCGTTGAAGTTGTTCAGCTGAACCAGCTTTATTAATGTCGTAAAAAAGGTAATTTTTACCGTCAACAGAAAGAGTAGATTGATACTTTGAAGATGAATCCATGGTGCTTCCTTTTGTGTGCATTTAAAAATGGTACTTTGAAAGACTGAGAATTAAATCTAATAGCTTTTAGAGCGGGTTCCCATCAAAATCGTTCCATTAAATAAAATATTCTTTGTTTATGTTCTTTGAGTAATTCAAAGCAATTTGTTAGCCAATTCGGCAATGGCCATTTCTAGGGGAAGATAGAAAGGAAGAGTGTTTAAAGTGTATAAAAATTTTTCACCCATTGTAAAAATTACATTTTCCACAAAGGGTATATAAGTTGAAGTTAATCAGCGTAATATTGTTCTCTGATTCTTTTAAAATCTCCGTTTTGTTTAGCTGTTCTAATTATTTGTTCAATCTCTGCTTGTCTTTCGGTAAATTTAGAAGATTTACTTAGCCCAAAAAAGTAATTGCGCTGAGCTTCTGGCTGATAGAGTGCAGGTACAATAGTTACTTCACTTTTTACGGTTTCCAATAACTTATTGGTACTGTGAGCAAAATGCACAAAACCGTCTACCCTCCCTTTTTCTAGTAAACCTATTTTTTGTTTTAATGTAGATACTTTTACTGTTTGCGGCCTTTCAGTTAAGCTCAGTTCAGGAAAATAATTCCCGCGAATAGTAACCGCAAAAGTGGATTGTTTAAATTCCTCAAAAGAAGATAATCGATATTTATCTTCTAACTTCACGAATAAGGTGTTTTGAATTGATTCGTAACTCGGTTGCAAAATAATGAAGCCCTGATCCGGCGCAGCATAATGGTGGACTCCAACCACTAAATCTAAATGACCATTCCTGAGTTCAACTAATCGACGACCAAAAGATAATGGTGTTATGACAAGATCGGCATTCAATTTATCCGCCATATAATGTAAATACTGTGCATGCAATCCGTTGGGAAATTCTGGCGAAACGGAAGAGTGTAATATATCTTTCGCTGTGCTCTTTGTTGCCATCGTTAAACAGCTAAGCAGGATAAAACAAAACAATTGAAACTTTTTAATAACGAAATCCTTAGTACTCGAAACTACTTTGACTAATTTAAATTTTATTATCCGTTAACTATGCACAGATTTTTAAGTAATTTATGGCTATTTCTGATTAACGCTTATGATCTTTTAGCCATTCATTTAATAATTTAATTTGACCGCATTTATAAGCAGCATAAGTTATCCGCAGTGCATTAGACAAAACCTCATTGTCGGTCCATTTGGTTTTATCGCGGATTTCGTTGTAACAGCTCATCGCATCTTTGGTTACGTAACCACGAACTTGTTTATGACCCAACTCTTTTTGTCGTTGTCGATAGCGTTTTTGCTTTTCTGCGTTTGCGACTTTTTTCTGGTTTTTTTGCATTTAATATAATATCAATAAAATTTAACGTTAGAATAGCTACAAAATAACAGTTTGTTTGGAAAATTTCACTGTTCAGAGTTGTTTAGCTTACAAGTGTTCGCTAAATTAGACACTTTATAAACTAGAAGAAGCCTAAATGAGTAATTTTAAATCAAGTTTTAGCCGTGAAGATCTCTTAGCATGTAGTCAAGGGGAGCTTTTCGGGCCAGGTAATAGTCAATTACCCGCTCCGAATATGCTTATGATGGACCGTATTGTAACGATAAGCGAAACAGGCGGAAAATACGATAAAGGGTATATTTTAGCCGAGTTAGATATTTCTCCTGATCTTTGGTTTTTCGATTGTCACTTTCCTGGTGATCCAGTTATGCCTGGTTGCTTAGGACTCGATGCAATGTGGCAGTTAGTTGGATTTTTCTTAGGATGGTGTGGCGGACCAGGTAAAGGACGTGCCTTAGGTGTTGGTGAAGTCAAATTTACTGGGCAAATTCTTCCTACAGCCAAAAAAGTTACCTATAAAATTAATATGAAGCGGGTAATAAAACGTAAATTGTATATGGGAATGGCTGACGGTGTTGTTGAGGTGGATGGCAGAGAAATCTACGCTGCTGAAAACCTAAAAGTTGGTTTATTTCAAGACACTAGTAGTTTCTAAGTATTTTAAGAACCCACTAAAATACAAAAGCCCCTTTCGGGGCTCATTTTCCTAACGGCTGTTTAAACCAATATTACGGTCTTCGATAGCCTCTCGCCATCCTCCTAACCACTCGGAACGAGATTCAGTTGTTTGAAATGGACAGATTTCTTTAGAACGTCCTGAAATACCTGCTTGATAGCCTTTTGAATGAGCACGGGAAAGTTTGTCGCGTTTTTGTCTTTTCATTGAGTGACCTCTTGTTTAAACAAATACATGTGATTATCTGAACCACAATACTGAGACTATCTGAAACACAAAAGGGTTCAATATGTTACTGCATAAAAATTCCCAATTTATTAATAAATATATGATTAGTTTAGGTTTTTATCTTTACACCAATTTTGAATATAGGTTTGTTTTTTAAGACCAAATTAATATTTCAATTTTGTGACGTCAACGAATGCGCGGTCTAGATTGAAGTTAATCAAAAATCATAAAAAAGCCCCGAAACAAATGTCGGGGCTCAAAGTTAATTTTTGTTTAGCTCTAAAAGATGATTAGGCTTTAAATTTTTGTCTTAATCGACCACCGAAGACGAACAAAGCAAGTCCCAATATATAATATAAACTGCCACCTTTACGCTCAACAGTCTCTTTAACTAAATGACAATCATCTATACTACCGCCTGGAATAGGCACTAATTTAACTGCCACAGACATATTCTGGAAAATCGTATTACCACGAGCATCTAGTGCTAACTCGCCATTAATGGCGGTGCGCTCGCGATATATCACTGCTGTTGCGGTAATTTCATCGTTATCGTTAATATCAATGCCTTGCACGATGGTATAAGGGGTATCACAGCTTAATAAATCGTTTATATTGGTAAACTCTTCAGTATTGATATCGTAAAGAAAAGCTTCTTTTCGACGGCTACCGATCAAATCTGTGTCTACCTCACCTTCCCCAACAACTAAACCATTGTTGTTGATGCCTCTGGCAATACTTGACGAGCTTTCAAAGAAGTCGTCCGGGAAACTAAGAACGTCACCACGATAATCATAAACAAAAAATTTATTACGAGTCGCTGAGGTGATAATTTTATTGGCATAACCAACGACAACGTCATTATCATTTATATCTAAAGCGGTACTTTCTAAATATTCTTCATCACTGATGAATCCATGCACATCGTCTCCATCAAAAACAGCAGCTTTGTTTATCACTACCGTCTGTGAATCCTGATAAAAGTCATTAGAAACGCCTACTGCGATGCCATTATTATTGATGGCATTAGCGCGGCTTTCATAGAACCTAGTATCACCAGGTGCAGGTTCTAATATTGTGCCCAGCTCTCTACTATTTAGAAGTTCTCCGCTTGAACTAAACTCCCAAATGATCGCCCTACGCAAAAATGTTTCGTCAACTGGATCGCGATTACCCAAGGAATTAGCGAGTTTTGACCGCACTCTGCCTTGATATTCATCACGGAGTTGCCTTAAACAGTATTCTTGAGGAATGTCGCCTCTAGCTTCTTTGTCGTCACATAAATCCACAACGTCATCAAAGCCGTCGATAACATCCACAGATCCATATCCAGCGACTTCAAAACTATCATTGATATCATTTGCAACACTTATCCCTCCCAACAGATCTTCAATGGGAGGAACTTCGATTGTGACACCGTTGATATCCATAAAACCACGAACGAGGAAATCTTGAACGTGGTATTTTAGGTTCAAGCCGTTTTCATTTCGGTAGTTGATTTTTTGGAATGGAGCTTCTCCAAAACCTACGATAGCAGAAAAGTTATTAATTCCGGTGGCCAAAGTATCAGCACTTTTTGTTAAACCTTGAAGATCTTGTTCGATGACATCGAAGCCAATTTTTTCTTCTACTTCAGTATTTTCCAATACATAACTTTGCACAGTTGCAATTTGTTGTAGAAAGGGATTGGTTGAATCATTACTTTGTGGGTAAAAGATGTTAGTCGTTGTAGCGTCGGAAGTGATGAAACTATATAAAATCAGTAAGTCATCATCATTAATATTGCCCACAGATGCGCCATCTGCATCTGTTAACGTATTAATTAATGCTTCGCTTTCAAAGTTAATTAAATCAACATCTATTGGCGGATTAAAAGGATTAGCAATCGATGCTGCGACTTCACCTCGATCATTAATTGCTCTAGCATAGCTGTTAATCCCTTTATCTCTTAAAGGTAATTCCACAACTGTATATTTTGCTGCTTGCGCTGAACAAATGGTTAGCGCACAAAGGGTTAGCCCAGAGGCCAGCCGATTCATTTTCATTACGTATCCTGTAAATTACTACTTAATTAGCTAATTTCGGTATTTTGATATAGCAAATACATTTGGGTATCTACATACCTTCTAGCTCATCCCATCGTGCATACGCTTTTTCCAGCGAACTTTCACAATCTGCTAGTTCATTGATTGCGGTATTAAATTCATCTTGGGACTGCTTAAAAAATTCCGGATCATTTATTTTACTTTGTAAAGCTTGGACTTCATTTTCCAGCTTTTCTATTTCTAGTGGTAAAGAATCTAGCTCTAATTGATGTTTATAAGACAACTTTTTTGTCTTTTTTATTACCGGTTGAGACTTAGGACTCGCTGATTTTACAGAAGTTTCGTCTTCTGTGGTTTTTTTTTCTGTTTGATACCAAGTTTCGATATCAGTATAACCACCAACAAACTCTTTAAGCTTACCATTGCCCTCAAAAAACAGGCTAGATGTTACGACATTATCAACAAATTCTCTATCATGACTTACTAAAATAACAGTGCCTTGGTAACCGGAAATTAAATCTTCAAGTAACTCCAAAGTTTCCACATCTAAATCATTTGTTGGTTCATCTAGAATTAGTATATTTGAGGGCTTTAACAATAGCTTAGCCAACAATAATCTATTTTTTTCTCCGCCAGAAAGTGACCTAACCGGTGCGTTAACTCTATCTGGCGTAAACAAATAGTCCTGTAAATAACTCATAACATGCTTGTATTGGCCATTAACCAACAAATCACGCTTTCCGTCACCCACTACATCAATAACACTTTTATCTAAATCTAAGGCTAATCGGTGTTGGTCAAAATAGGCAACTTCTAGATTAGCTCCTTGTTTTACAGAACCCGACTGGGGTTGCAAACTACCTAATAACAAACGTATCAGGGTACTTTTACCACAGCCGTTGGGGCCGATTAAGGCAAGTTTATCGCCTCTAAATACATTTAATTCTAAATTATTAACAATAACTTTATTGTCAATTTCATAGTGCAAGTCGACGGCTTCAAACACAATCTTGCCGGAAGAGTTACTGGCACTAACGGTAGCTTTCGCTCTGCCTTGCAATTTATTCCTTTGCGAATGCTCTTGGCGCAGTGCTTTAAGCGCTCTTACCCGACCTTCATTACGAGTACGACGTGCTTTTATTCCTTGTCTAATCCATTGCTCTTCTTGGGATAATTTTTTATCAAACTCAGCGTTAGCATTTTCTTCGTTTTTAAGATCTTCGGCTTTTTTATCTAAATAGGTTTGATAGTTACCAGGATAACTGGTGAGGTTACCGCGGTCTAAATCGATAATTCTGGATGCCACAGCGCGGATAAATGCTCGGTCGTGACTGACAAAAACTACCGCGCCTTTGTATTCCTTAACAATTCCTTCAAGCCACTTAATCATGTGAATGTCTAAATGGTTGGTTGGCTCATCTAGCAATAATATGTCTGGGTTCCCCACCAAGGCTCTAGCTAGCGCGGCTTTTCGACGCCAACCACCAGATAAAGAAGATAATTGCTGATTACCATCCAAATCCAATAAAGTCAGTACCTGACTAATTTGTTGCTCAAATTGCCAAGCATCTTGATGCTCTAACTTATGTTGAAGCTGCTCTAAAACTTGTAGATTTTTATCAGATGGATCGGTAGTCACTAAATTTATTTGGTGGAAATAGGCCTTTAATAACTCACCTGTTTCAGCCATACCTTCAGCGACATAATCAAATAGTGTTGACTCAACACTTTCCGGCGGATCTTGCGGAAGACGAGATATTTTAACGTTAGGTGAAATAATTCGTTGGCCATCATCTAATGGCTGGTCACCTTCTAAGACTTTTAGTAACGTGGACTTACCACAACCATTACGGCCTACTAAACAAATACGTTCGCCAGGGTGAACCACTAATTCGCCTTTGTTTAAAATGGCAGGATGTCCAAACGACAGTTGAGCATTTTTTAATTGTAATAAGCTCAAGCTAAAAACTCCTTCAGTTGCATTAAATCAAATGGCCAGCCTAATTCTTTCTGGTTGTCTTGGCGTTGGATAACCGGAATTCGTGCGCCATATAAATGGTATAACTGATGGTCTGATTTCACGTCAACAGTGGTAACTTCCAAGTCATAACTTGTTGCTACTTCTGCTAACAAAGCATGAGCTAAGTCACACAAATGACACTGTTTTCCAGAATAGAATTTTAACTGCATGTATCAATTATCTCGTTTATCTAGTCTTGCTTGGTAAATATCCAGCAGTGGTGAATTTTAGGATTACGTTTGAAGTCTTCAGGCAATGTTTTTTGACTTATATTATCCACCGATAGCCCCAGTGACTTAACGGCACTTTCATCCAATTTAAAACTGCGTAGATTATTAGAAAAAATAATCTCACCCTTTGGATTTAAGCGCTGGTAGGCATGTTCAAGCAGTTGCATATAATCACGCTGAACATCCCAAGTTGAATCCATTCTTTTAGAATTAGAAAATGACGGAGGATCGATAAATATTAAGTCATAAGTTTGCTGATGGTCGGTTAGCCAATTAATACAATCCGCTTGAATAAATTGATTTGCGCAATTGATGTTGTTCAACTGAACGTTTTGTTTCGCCCAGCTAATATAGGTTTTCGACATATCAACTGTGGTCACTGATTTTGCACCACCTAATCCAGCGTGCACAGAGACACTTCCGGTATAGGCAAAAAGATTCAACACATCTTTATTGCTTGATCGTTGTTGCACAATTTGGCGGGTAATTCGATGATCTAAGAACAGTCCCGTATCAAGGTAATCAGACAGGTTAACTAAAAACTTAGCCCCATTTTCGTAAACCTCTAAAGTAACTTTCTTTTCAGCTACCTTTTGATACTGTTCACTGCCTTTTTGCTTTTGGCGTGTTTTCACTACAATTTGCGTTGAATTCACCCCAGTCACTTCGGGTAATGCCAAGAGTACGTCATGCAAGCGTTTACGGGTCTTTTGCTCTGGAATATCTTTTGGCGCAGCGTACTCTTGCACAACTAACCAATCAGCGTAACGATCTATTGCCACGTTGTATTCGGGCAAATCGGCATCATACAAACGATAACAGTTAGTATTTTGTTTGTTGAGCCAACGAGATAGGGACTTAATATTTTTAGCTAAGCGATTGGCAAAATCGGATTGCGGCTTCACCGACTCTTTAACAATGACATTCTTTTCATCTAATACGTAATTAACCAACTGACACTCAATAGCCCCGTTCATTAATTTGTAATCTTTATTGGCAACCAATTTCAGCTGTTTAAACAGGTCTCTATTAGCAGTGAGTAAACTTACTCGCCAACCTTGAAAGTGTTGTTTTAAATGTTCGCCCCATGATTGGAACACTGGTAATAGTTCAGTCAGCTCATTTAATCTTTCCCCGTAAGGTGGGTTAGACACTATGTAACCGGCTTCGCAATCAACTTGTAATTTAGTCGCATCAGAATTGAAAAAAGTAATGTGCTCAAGCATTCGGGCTGAATCGGCATTTTGTTTTGCAGTGTTTAAAACTCTTCTATCCAGATCATTAGCATATATTTTTGCCTCAGGCTGTACTTGAGCATCCAGTGCCTCATCAACTAATACTTGCCAAAGTTCAGCTTGATGTAATTTCCAATTGCTGAAGCCCCAGTGCTGTCTACCTAAGCCAGGAGCAATATTACATGCCATCAATGCCGCTTCGATGGCAATGGTTCCTGAACCACACATTGGATCAAATAATGGCTTAGAGCGATCATTATTCCAACCACTACGTAATAACATCGCACAGGCTAAATGTTCTTTTAAAGGAGCTTGTCCCGTTTGCTGACGATAGTGACGTTGGTGTAAGCTGCGGCCCGAAATATCCACGTATACCGCAAAATTTTCTCTGCGTACTCGAGCATGAATTCTTATATCTGGCTGAACTTTACTGATCGACGGTCTTTCGCCAAAATGATGGCTAAAGGTATCAACAATTGCGTCTTTAACCTTTAAAGCACCAAACTGGGTGTTATTAATCGTTCTATTGGTACCCACAAAATCAACCACAAAGGTATTTGAAACGCTAAAGTGATCCTGCCACGGCACAGTTGCAACAATATCATACAGCTCTTCGGCAGTATCTATTTTGCCTTCGGCCAATTGCACAAGAACACGATTCGCTAACCGAGACCACAGACAAACTTGGTATACATCTTTTAGCTCACCACTAAAATACACCTGACCAGGTCGCATTTTTAAACTGCTATTCGGTAATAAAGTCGTTAACTCGTCAAGCAATAGCCCATCGAGTCCCCTTGAGGTTGTAACTAGAATTTCAAACATGTATGTACCAGAAAATAAAATCTCGGCGATTATACGGGATAAAGGCAGAGGGTATAAGGGTTATTATTGAATAGCGGATTATATTTGTATAAAAAATGAAGATTAAAAATAAGAAAAATTGTCTGATTGTTCGTCGCTGTCATCTTCAAGTTGCTCTAAGCTCAACAATCTATCGGACAGCACATTTATTAACGAAAACTGACTATGTACTTTATTATCGGAGGTTGTAAACTCTTCAGATAAATTTAAACACAATACTGAACTACCCTGTTGTTGCAGAGTAAGCATCAGGTAACTTTCACCATTGCAGCTTAACCAAGCCAGTTGCTGCTCTTCACTATGCAAACAACAACTATTTTTTTGGTATAACCAGCTTTTGTTTAAAACCGGTTTATGAAAGCACTTCGCAGCAGTTGCGTTTAATGCAATTTGAGTCTTCACACTATCTTCGAAGGGTACATTGGAGTTATTTACCGCTTCAAGTGATTCAATGAAACATTGAGAATGCTGAATTTCAAAGTACAAATTCTCTGGAATCAGCTTTAACTGAGAATCCAAATAAGCAGTTTGAAACGATAATCCAGCATTTAACTCAATCATCAAAAAATGTGACTGTTTATCTATAAACCATTTCCAATGACCTGATGGCAACAACATAGAATATAAACTTCAGTAAAGGCTATTTTATCTAGTGTGAATTTATCACAATTACAGCCTTATACTAATCCTTTCACTATTTGTTTTATCAGTGGAGGTCCCTGATAAATAAAGCTGGAATATATTTGAACTAAACTGGCTCCCGCACTTAGTCTCTCATTTGCAGTAGCACTAGAATGAATCCCACCTACGCCAATGATAGGCATTGCACCATCTAAGTATTGCGCTAGTTTCTTAGTTATATGCAGGCTCTTATCAGTTAGCACTTCTCCACTTAACCCGCCAGCTTCTTTTGCATAGCGCAAGCCTTCTACAACAGAACGATCTAGCGTGGTATTGGTGGCTATGACCCCATCAATTCCGGTTTTAACTAAAGATGCAGCAATGCCCTGCACTTCCTCATCGGTTAAATCAGGCGCTATTTTGACCACAAGTGGCACATATTTACCGTGAAATTGGGATAATTGCTGTTGTTCATTTTTTAGGCCCAACAGTAAGTGATCTAATGCTTCACCATATTGCAACGATCTTAACCCTGGCGTATTGGGAGAAGAAATATTAACTGTGACATAATCTGCATAGGCGTAAACTTTTTTCAAACAGATTAAATAATCATCTAGGGCGTTCTTTTCTTCTGTTTGTTTATTTTTACCAATATTAATACCTAAAACCCCATCATATTGGGACTGTTTCACCTGCTCAACTAGATAATCAACACCTTTATTGTTAAATCCCATGCGATTAATGATAGCTTTCGCATCAGGCAATCTGAACATGCGTGGTTTTTCGTTACCAGGCTGTGCTAGAGGGGTTACGGTGCCAACTTCGATAAAGCCAAATCCCATGGCAGAAAATGCATCAATACATTCGCCATTCTTATCTAAGCCTGCGGCAAGGCCTAATGGATTTTTGAAGGTTAATCCTAAACATTTAACTGGATGGTCTTCTACCGTCTGCTGATAGGTTAGCTTTAATAAATTATGTTGAGAACGTTTCAAATAGTTTAACGTGAAGTCATGACTCCATTCTGGGTCACATTGAAATAGTGCTTTTTGCACAAGTGGATACATAAAAAGACCTCAACAAAAAGCCCTGATTAGCAGGGCTTTATTATTAAAAACAACTGGATATTAGTTTACCAATACCCCATTAACTGCTCGCGTTTATGCTAAGCAACATCAATTCTCTTAGTGCCACAGAGAATTTAGCAAATTCATGAGAATTACTGGTTTTGAATTCTGACATCATATGATACCAGCGTTCCAACAATATGGTATTGTTCTCCATCCATTTATTCAAAATTTCTTCAGGATCATTGTTATCTGGTGCACCTGATAACAATACAGTAGTAAGCGATCGTTGCTGCCAATCTAACTCTTCACGATAAGAGGCTCTGGCGAGTGCTTGCCAATGGTTGCTTACTGTTTGGTTGTTAATTTGATCAAGGAACCAATGTAACTGCAATTTTGAACCTAAATTGAAGTATAAGCTTGCTGCCACATCCAATTTTCGGTTTTCTGATTGGGTCATTTGGGCCAAATCTAAACTGCAGAACATATTGCTCAAACTAGCGACTTTGTAGGCAATATTTTTAGGAACACCTTGCGCTACATAATCTGAAGTGGATTTTTCCAATTGGCTATATTCTGTATCAACTAAGTAGTTTTCTAAGTTTTCACTTAACGCGCTAAAAGTAGAAACGTACAAGTTAACTGACTCGGTGATAGACAGATTTTTTTCACCGTGGCGCAAGAACCAACGTGATGCTCTGCGCATTGTTCTACGCATTAGATCGAGCATTCCCAATTGGGTTTTTGCTGAAACCTTGTTGTCTAAACTTTCTATTTCTTGCCACAATGCATCGATACCAAATACAGCTTTAACAACCGAGTATGCCGTCGCCACTTCTTCCACTGCAGCACCGGTTTCTTCTTGCATCCTAAACACAAAATTAAGCCCCATATCATTAACCATATTGTTGGTTAATTTAGTGGCGATAATCTCAGCTCGCAGCGGATGGAATTCCATCTGCGGTACAAACCTGTCTTGCAGTTTCTGCGGGAAGGCACTAACCAGTAATTGCTCATGGAAAGGATTGTTAGTGATCTGTTCGATATTTAACTTCTGTTTTAAAACCATTTTGCCGTAAGCTATCAATACCGATAGTTCTGGTCGTGTTAAGCCTTTACCCAAAGCTTGTCTATCCGATAATTCATCGTCAGATGGAATAAATTCGAGTTCTCGATTTAACGCCCCTTCTCGTTCTAAACCATGTATGAATCGCAGTTGCTCTTTAAGTAGCGTAGGACCGCCATATTCAGTAATGGATATTGATTGAGTTTGACGATAGCAATCTTGTATCACTAACTCGGCAACATCATCGGTCATAGAGTAAAGTAACTCATTGCGTTGTTTACTGGTTAAATCACCGGCGCGAACCAAAGCATTCAGTAAGATTTTTATGTTCACTTCGTTATCTGAACAATCAACCCCACCTACGTTATCGATAAAGTCGGTATTTACCCTACCGCCTTGAGATGCATATTCGATTCGGCCCATTTGGGTTAACCCTAAGTTACCCCCTTCACCAATAATTTTGGCGCGGACATCTTTACCATTTACGCGAGTATCATCATTGGCGCGGTCCCCAACTTCACTGTGGGTTTCTTTGCTACCTTTGACGTATGTTCCAATCCCGCCGTTCCAAATCAAATCAACCTGCATTTTTAATGCATTGTGAATAAGTTCATTAGGAGTCATAGCTGCCTGAGTCGTACCTAACCATTTTTTCATTTCATTGGTTAATTTGATCGACTTCGAGGCGCGACTAAAGATACCGCCGCCTTTAGAGATTAGCGATTTATCGTAGTCATCCCAGGTCAGAGATGGATTTTCAAACAAACGTTTTCGTTCTGCATAACTGTTTGCGGTGTTTGGATCAGGATCAAAGAATATGTGTAAGTGGTTAAACGCACAGATTAAACGTGTGTGTTTTGATAACAACATTCCGTTACCAAACACGTCACCTGCCATATCGCCGATGGCAACACAGGTAAAATCAGTGGTTTGACAATCAATATCAATTTCACGGAAGTGACGTTTTACTGATTCCCATGCACCTCTAGCGGTAATACCCATCTTCTTGTGGTCGTAACCGATACTGCCACCTGAAGCAAAGGCGTCACCAAGCCAAAAATTGTATTCATCGGAAATGCTGTTCGCAATGTCAGAGAAGGTCGCCGTTCCTTTATCTGCCGCCACAACCAAATAAGGGTCATCTTCATCAAGTCTAACCACATTTTTAGGCGGTACGACTTCACCATCAATAATGTTGTCAGTGATATCTAATAGGCTGCGGATAAATATGCGATAGCAAGCCTGCCCTTCTTTTTGAATCGCGTCTCTACCTTGATCCATGGGTAAGTTTTTACAAACAAATCCACCTTTAGCGCCCACGGGTACTATTACCGTATTCTTAACTTGTTGGGCTTTAACCAATCCAAGTACTTCGGTTCTAAAGTCTTCTCTTCTGTCAGACCAGCGCAAACCGCCTCGTGCTACTTTGCCACCGCGTAAATGCACACCTTCAATTCGAGGGGAATACACAAATATTTCATATTTTGGCAAAGGAAGAGGCATGTCTGGAATTAATTCAGGCAGCAACTTAAATGACATATAAGGTTTTTCGTTGCCATCTTCATCAGGTTGATAGAAGTTGGTTCGCAAAGTGGCCAAAATCATGTCTAAATAACGGCGAATAATTCGATCATCATCTAGATTAGATACTTGGTCTAGGCGCTCTTTAATATCACTTAAAATACTGTCGTTTTTCTTTTCACTGCGTTTTTTATTTGGATTGAATCTATTGGCAAATAATTCAATTAGTTTTTTTGCAATACTTGGGTAATTAGCCAGTGTGTTTGCCATGTAAGTCAAACTAAACGAACTTCCGGTTTGACGCATATATTTTGCGTAGGCCCGCAATATAGTGACGTTCCGTCCGGTTAAACCGGCACCTAAAACCAACCTATTAAATGGGTCGTCTTCTAAGGTGTTGTGCCATACTTTGGCAAACGCATCTTGAAACAATGCTTGCGCTGCTTCCATGTCTAAGTTTTGACTATTACTGTGCAGCATTGAAAAGTCCATAATCCAATGCACATCGCCATTTTGGCATTTTATTTTATAGGGACTTTCATCAATTACCCGCAAACCAAAGTGTTCAAGCATTGGCAATACAGCAGACAAATGAATGGGTTCCTTACGGTGAAACAGTTTTAGTTTAACCGCTTTAGAGTCGTGACCTTCTTCTTGAGGTCGATAAAACAACATATCCAGGGTATGAGATTCGGTAAGTTGTTCAAGCTTACTGATATCGACTAATGCAACGCTTGGTAAGTTTTGTTCTGTATAACTGCGAGAAAATGCATTACCGTACATTTGTTCTATGGCTTTACCAGCTGCTTCACCATAGGTTGCGCTAATAGAAGCTGCCAACCTGTCATTCCAACTTTTGGTTAGCTCGATA
Organism: Aliiglaciecola sp. 2_MG-2023; assembly: GCF_030548145.1. Lineage (NCBI taxonomy): Bacteria > Pseudomonadati > Pseudomonadota > Gammaproteobacteria > Alteromonadales > Alteromonadaceae > Aliiglaciecola > Aliiglaciecola sp. 2_MG-2023. The sequence continues at coordinate 173,687 of NZ_JAUORY010000005.1, read as the reverse complement.
ATATTCTTTTCAATTTCCTTCACATTAAATTCCGCATTGTTATCTTTCACTCGTGCAATGTAGTGAGTACGCGCATAAACAGACTCAGAAAAATAAGTAGTAAACTCTACTTGTTCTGTACTATTAAAAGACTTTTGTAATAATTCTTGGGTCTCTTTACGTAACTGCGTGTTGTAGCGTTCCCGCGGAACATAAACCATACAACTAATAAAACGACCAAATGCATCTTTACGTACGAATAATTTAGATATTCCACGTTCCTGCATTTGAAAAATGCCCAATATTATCTTGCCTAACTCTTCATCATCACCTTGTAGCAACTCGTCACGAGGATAAGTTTCGATAATATTGACGAATGCTTTGTACGCGTGTGAGTTTTTATCAAAACCGGAATGTCCACAAATGCGTTCAATTTTGCGTTGTAAAACAGGCAACTGTGTAGCGCTGCTATTGTAGAATGAAGCTGCATACAATCCTAAGAAGCGGTGTTCGCCAATTACATTACCGGCCTTGTCGAAACATTTAATACCTACATAGTCCATATACGCGGGACGACTTACTCGCGCCCTGCTGTTGGTTTTAGTTAAAATAAGCGGGTTTTTACTTAATGCTTCTTTTTGCGCCGATTGTGGCATATTAGATAAAATTCTATCGCGGTCGCTTATTGAATTTTTCATCAAACCGAGACTGGTTTCGTTTTTAGGCGTCCAACGATGATCACCTTCGATAGCGTTTACGTCATAGTAGCGATAGCCCATTAACGTAAAGTTATGATCATTTAACCAAGTTAAAAACTCCATGGCCTGAGTTTGTTCGTCTTTGCTGACGGGGCAATTTGATGAAGGAAATTCATCAATTATGCTGTTTAATTTGTCGCGCATTGACTCCCAATCTGAAACCGCTAATGATACTTCACCGACCACAGACAGTAGTTCACTGGTTAGTTTATTCAGCGCTTCTCTAGTGACTTGCCTATCAACTTCAATTAAAAAAACAGTTTCACGTATTTTTTGCTTAACTCGGCTTTTGCTAGATAAAAATGTATCTACTTCACCTTTATCATTTCGCTTTAGACTAATAGGACTATGTAACAATAAATGTGAGGTTATATTCAGGCGATTTAGAGTCATCCTGACAGAATCAACTAAAAACGGCATGTCCCTAACAATGATCTCAACGATAGTGTGAGAGGATTGCCAACCGTGTTTAGATATTTCTGGATTAAACACACGAATTTTTGGCTGTTGACCGTCATATTTAACAAACTCATTCCACAGACTTAATGTCGCACCATATAAATCGCTGTCATTGCGATTTTCTAAGTCGTCTATCGAAATATTCTTAAATAGTAAACGAGAAAATTGCTCCACTAATTCGGCATTGGATTTATCGATTTTTTTATTAATCAGTTTAAATACGTTTTCTAGCAGTACTGAATGTTGGCTATTGGCAACCGTCATTTTATTACCTTGTAATGATAAAAGTGCTAATTTTTCTTAACACAATAAATAGGTTCTTTTTAGATTAGTCAAAATGCTGAGATATATACAGTTTTTGACAATTTAGTTGCTCTATTTTCGCTAAAAATTGAAGCCTTTAAAAGGATTAAATTAACTATAAATTTACAATAAATATAAATATGCAAGGAATCTAATTAAAAAAGGGCCGAATGGCCCTTTCATTGAAGTTTAAGCAAATAATTATGCAAAAATTATTTTTGTTTTCGCCAGAAAACAGCGGCTAAAGCCGGTAAAACTACGATAGCACCCAACATATTTACGACAAACATGAAGGTTAATAGTATACCCATATCCATTTGGAACTTGAGAGAAGAGAATACCCAAGTACTCACACCTACCGCAAGCGTAATACCAGTAAAGAGAACGGCACTACCTCTTTCTTTCAATGCTTCAAAATAAGCCTGTCTAACCGGCATGCCTGATTTGAGCTTAATGTTCATGGTCGATAATATGTAAATACCGTAATCCACACCAATACCTACACCTAAAGCAATGACCGGTAATGTAGACACAGTAAGTCCAATTTCTAAAAATGTCATCAATGCCTGGGCTAATACTGAAACAACATACAGAGGAATAACCACTGACATTGTAGCCCGTAAAGAACGGAAGCTCAGTAGACATAAAATAATCACTGCACCAAACACATACATCATCATTGGATTCTGAGCATCATCGACAGCTTCGTTTTTAGCCGCCATTACGCCAACAGGGCCAGATGCCAAACTAAATTTAAGCTCATCTGTTTCGTAATCCTGTCTGAAGACTTTAACCGCATCAACCACGCGTTTAATGGTTTCTGCTTTGTGATCTTCCATAAACAAGATGATCGGCATAACTGAACAATTAGTATTGAGCAAACCAGAAGACGTTGGGATTTGTGCAATTGCCTGCACCAAGGTTTGCTGATTACGCGGAATAACACGCCATTTAGGATTACCTTCGTTGTAACCTGCGTTGACTAATTTCGCCACCGATGGGAGGCTAACAGTTGATTGTACTCCTTCAATGTTGCCCATTTTCCACTGCAATTCATCAATCGCATTCATTACTTCATAGGAAGTACATGCCTCAGGCGTTGTTTCTACTAAAATGGAGATGTAATCGACACTGATGGCGTACTTATCGGTTATCAAAAATGTATCTTGATTGTAGCGACTACTTTCGTGCAGCGCAGGCGCACCTGCATGCAAGTCACCAATTTTCATTTTTGACGATTGAAGCCAACCAAATACAAACAAAACGGCGGTCACAATTAAGATTAAATATGCCACTTTAGGAGTCGAACAATGAGCAATCGTATTCCAAAATTTATCGGAACGATTTTCTTTGTTCTTAAATTTGTTTTTATATGAATCACTAAATTTCACATAAGACATCAGCACCGGCAATAGGATCAGGTTGGTCAATATAATGACTGCAACACCCAAACTAGCGGTTATTGCTAACTCTCTGATGATACCAATATCGATCACTAACAGGGTCATAAAACCGACGGTATCAGATAGCAACGCAATACCACCAGGAATCAGTAAAGTTCTAAACGCACTTTCAGCTGCAAATAGCGCAGTTCCGCCTTCAACAACACGTTTGCCTACTGCATTAATCATTTGCACACCGTGGCTTACGCCTATGGCAAAGACTAAGAATGGTACTAAAATCGACATAGGATCTAAGCCAAACCCTAGAATGGTTAGCAAACCTAATTGCCAGACAACGGCTATCACTGAACACAGTAAAGGCAATATGGTGAGCATGATTGATTTGGAAAAGAAATAAACCATTACGGCAGTAATTGCTAATGCAATGGCAAAAAACAACAGTACGTCTTTGGCACCATTGGCAACATCGCCAATCATTTTGGCAAAACCAATTATATGAATAGTGGTATTTTCGTTTTCGAATTTACCCCGTAATTGCTCTTCTAATTGATCAGCCAGTACTAGGGTATCTAATTTTTCGCCCGTTGCTGGGTCAATATTAAGTAACTGCGCAGAAACCATGGCACATTTGAAATCATCTGAGACCAATTGCCCAACTATGCCGGCCTTATCGATGTTTTGAGAAACTAAGGCTAACGCGTCTGGGTTTGTTGAATCAAAGTCTGCAGGGATCACTGGACCACCAGAAAACCCACCTTCAACAATTTCAGTAAAACGAGTGGAGGACGAAAATAATGATTTAACTAAAGAACGTTCAACGCCGTTAATGAAAAACAACTGGTCATGTACGTTTTTCAGCGTATCGAAGAATTCGGTGTTAAAAATATCACTATCTTTATCACATACTGATACCAATATACTGTTAGCACCGCCAAAATCTTTAGCATGCTTCATATAGTTGACCATGTATTCATGATTCAACGGTATATTTTTAGTGAAGCCTGCGTCTAATTTAAGTTGCGAAGATTGGTAACCTAAAAACGCAGTGGTTAACGCAAACAGTATTATTACAATAATCCGATTTCGAAAAATTGTGTTTACACAAAAATCTATCAATTTAGTCATAGGTCTTTACTAATTCCTTCGCAAACTGACTCGCCTTCGTTATACAAAACACTTTTAATTCCTTCAGCTGTGGCCAAAAGAATATGGTTTTGAAAAGAAACAGCAGCATTTATCGCTTTGCCATCATCAAAATGTGCATTTGAAACATTTGTATCATCAACACACACAACGTTACCGCTATTACCCATCGCCACAAACTGGGATTGAGAAATAGGCATAATCACATTTAATGAGGAAGTTATCCCTGAGTGGATGGTCATCCAGTTTCCATCATTAGCAGTCATTCTGAAAATGTTGCCACGCAAACCAACTGCAACAATATCGCCATTATTCAACTGCTGTATATCGAAGAACGAACCATAATAGTTTACGTCCATACGCTGCCAAGTGTGTCCTTTGTCTTCGCTTTTAGCCAATAACCCAGACTCCCCAGCAATATAAATGACATCATCAACCACTAATATTTTATTTAGGTGAGGTAAAATAGAGACCAATTCAGATTGATAAAACTCTTCATCTTCTAAGCGAATTTCTTCTAAATAGTCAATATCATCTGGATGGAGGAAACCCTGGTGAACTTCTTTTTTCCAAGTAACTCCGCCATCAACGGTGCGCATGAAAGTGCCGTATGCACCAATGGCTAAACCTTCTTTAACATCTAAAAATGTTACATCTAAAAGTGGTTTCTCCAACTCCGGGGCAAACATTTGAATTTCCCAAGGTTGGCCTTTTTCCGACTGATGTAAAATGACCGCATCATGTCCCACTGCCCATAATTTATTCTCAATGGCAGTCACCGCGGTAAGAGTAGATAAGGTTGGAATTGCTTGCTGTTGCCATTTTTCACCATCCTCTGAAATCAGAACATGGCCACGCTCGCCAACAGCGACAATGCGTTGCGCGGTTTTAGTGACATCTAATAATAGCGATTCTTTTGCTAAAGGAGCCATATAAGACTCTTCAGAAGACGCTGAGAATGCACTTAAAGAACTCACAAACAAAATTGTTAAAATTTTACTTCGATTCATTTTCTTCTTTTCATCTTCAGTTACAAAAACGGCTGGCAGAGCCAACCGTTTTTTTTTGCTAGTTAGCGTATCCCTTCTCGCCTAAGGGCTTGGGCGGTAAACTCTTTCTCACTAGGTCTAACAGAGAAATCGTAGACTTTATCTTCATTATCAAGTCCTAATGCCAAATAACGTCTTGAATTAAGATCATGATATACATCTAGCGTAGACCAATGTGTGGGAACATCGTAGTAATTTAATCCATGAGCAACTGCTACCTTGTACAAATCGCCACGGTTGTCATACATATCCACGACTTGTACTTGCCAACTATCTTCGTCAATGAAAAATACTCGTTTAGAATATACGTGACGGAAACCTTCTTTTAAAGTAGCTTCAACAACCCATACACGGTGTTTTTCATAACGAGTTAAATCAGGATTGATATGTCCAGGTGTTAAAATTTCTTCGTACTTCACTTTATCACTATGCAGCGCATAGCTATTATACGCGACGTACATTTCTTTTTTACCTTTTAATTCCCAGTTATAGCGGTCAGGTGCACCGTTAAACATATCGAAATCGTCGGTTGTACGCAATCCATCTGACGCAGTTCCTGGCGCATCATAAGCAATATTAGGTGCCCGTCTAACACGACGTTGCCCTGTATTGTACGTCCAAGCTTGACGTGGCTCACGCACCTGATCCATGGTTTCATGCACTAACAATGCTGTTCCGGCTAAACGAGCTGGTGAAGTAATCGACTGTTTGAACTTCATTAACATGTTGTTTTCTAACAGTGCTTCAGGTGTTGCATCACGTTTTGCATATTCAACTAATAGTATTTCATCGAATCCTATTACCGTGTAATCACCAGAAGCTGTCGGTGCTGCTTGCCCACCATTTCGTTCAATGCCTTCGCCACGAAAACGTAAAATATGGTTCCAAATTGCTTCTACACCCGTTTGTGGAATTGGAAAAGGTACACCAATAGCGGCATTCTTTATTCCGTTTCCGCCTTGCACTAGCTCCGCCCGTGATGCGTTCGCTTTAGCAGCATCGTAAACATATTGAGGGTTAGAGGCAGTACGACGAGTTTGATATACGGGCATTTCGTATGTTTCTGGGTAAGTTTCAAAAAGTTTGATTTGCCCAGCACTCAAAAAGTCAGCATATTCTTTGTAATTTTTACCTGTAATGGTAAATAAAACCTTATCTCCTGGAAAAGGGTCAGGATGAAAGTCTCCCGGTGTATAACCTGCAGGAGGTGTTGTAATTCCACCATCCCAAGCTGGAATGCTGCCATCAGCATTACCCGCTTTTTCTCCGCCAAGTGGCGTGAGTTCAGTGCCAAGTTTCGCTGCTTGCTCTTGAGATACTTTCGCATGAGCAAACGAAACACTTAGTGCCAATGCCAAAGCAGAGGTTGTTACTACTAAATTCTTAATCATTTCGTTTTTCTCTTAAATCGAGTATTTAAAGTTGACTGAAACAAAGTCGCGATCTGAAAGTGCGTTCGAATTACCGATTCCACCCCAGAAACTGCTGTACCCTACCGCAGCTGAGAATTTACTCAAATAATCAAACTCGAAAGTTAAATTAGCTGATTTCACATCTTCGGTGAACAGGAACAATGGATCAGGTGTTGTACCCTCTACGTCATGAGAGAATGTCGCCCGTGTTCTGAGGTTTACTCCGGAAAACACGTTATTGAAGTCCGCTACCGCTAAGATCCGATATCCCCAAGCATAATCCGTTGGAAATGGATTTGTTTCAGGACCATTTGACAATCCAATGTGTAGACCTTCTCGGGTGGAAATAATATTACCACTTTCATCCCGTAAAGGCTCTAACGAAGGTGTTCTTGATGTGCCAGGTCCATTTAATCGTATAATGCTTGGATCAGGCATATCTTCAATGCTCACATAGCCTACTTCACCAAGTAATATTAAATTATCGGTTCCAAAGGCTGGCCCAAATACATGGGTTGTAGTTAATTGCATCTGAATAGTATCAGATAACACAAAACCTTCTGCTGTTTCGCCAGGACCAACCGAGCGACCGATATTACCCATCTGCGAGATACCCGCAAAATCTGGGCGTATACCTGCATTTGCCAACTGCTCAGGCATCGCGGTGTAAAGTAGTTCTACATCATCAATTTGTAATGGTTCATCAACACGATAAGCGATTTCACCAGCAACAGCAGTTTCACCAACGTTGGTGTTAAAACTGAAACCATACAACTTAATATCTTCAGGATACATAAATTGGCTTTCTGTGAAGGCGTCTAACGAGGTAATGTTGTCACGTGTGATTTCATTAGCGGCTAAGTAAGCAATATCTTGTGCAATACCTTCGGCAGTAAAATCGGATGTTGTACCGGAAATTAGCGGACGCTGACTATGGTAATTTATATGATAAATACTGAATTCCGTATCATTTAAATCAGCAGAATAGTAAGACATTTTAAAACCGTATTGACCTTGGTCATCGGCGTCGGTATGAGCTGCGTCACTATATCCTCTTACCGCTACTTTAGTAGGATAAGCCAAATAAGCAGCTGCAATTTGAGTCGAATCAGCACCGGCCAATAATGCCGAACGTAATCCATTTAGGCTCTCTAATAAGAAATCTAAATTAATATCTGGGTTACCGCTGAAGCCCAATTGAATATTTTGAGCCTGCCCGCCCTCACCTGCAAAATCATTAGTCGCAAAGTAACTACCTGCTTGCGGTAATCTACTGCGCTCCCACTCATACTGATAATACATCGACATACTTAAGTTTTCGGTTAAACCGAAGGAGGCGAAAACCATGCCGACAGGAATGAAAACTTCTTTTAGCTCTGCACCTGGAGCTTGTGCACGAGTCACATCCACAGGGTTAGTGGTGTTTATACCGTGTTGGATGAAAGTACTTTCCCCCCAACTAACTACCTGGTTACCAATACGCAAGGTGACAGGTACGTCACCAATATCGAAGTCCGCATAGAAAAATGCGTCTAACAATCTTACATCTGAACATAATTCTTCTGATGCTTGAGATGCAGCACATGGATCTTGGGTTTGACCGGTAATCGGATTCGCCCAATCTCTAGAGCTGTCGTTTAAAGCAAAATCGTAAAAATAGAGTCCGCGAGCAAAAAATCCCATATTGTCATAACGGATATCTAATTCATGGGTGCCTTTGAAAACCGTCGAAAAGGCTTCACCTTTATCAAAATTTAAATTTCCTAAGTCACCATTTGTTGAATAAGAGCCATCAGCGCTTGCCCACACATCAGATGATGGATAAATAACATTGGTAGCCGCATTATAACCTGTCCAATCAAAATTAGGGTGATTGCTGTTACCAATCAAAGAAAAGTCCCGCTCTTCAACTCGAATGCTCGTTCCTAGCGAAAAGTTTGAGTCAAAGTTTACTGACCAATCTCCACTCTCCCATGACGCGGCGTAAAGATTTGCGGAAGTCATAACAGAAACGGCGGCTATGCTAAGTGCAAGCGGTGACTTTTTAAACTTCAAAGGTCCACACTTCATATTTTAGTTCTCCCTAGTCGTCAGAAAATACAGACGACGTTTATTTAGTAGCAAATTATTCACAAAATCATTACATCATTTCGACCTGATAGCAAGAAGAAATCGTACCAGTTAACAATTTGTAAAAATCTACCATTTTCAATAGGTTGAAAATCAATCAATCGTTAACAAGGGTAAATTAGCTCACTTTTTCAAATGAAAAGACTTTATTTTCAGGAGTAATTATAAGACGAAAACGCCCATTTAACCCGAGTCGGGTTACAAATGGTCGTAAATTAAAGGTGGGAAGTTGAACACTCTCGCCGTTCTCAGAATAAAGAATAACGGCATTATTAGATGATAGATAAAGCTTCTCACACATTTCGTAAGAAGCTTTTAAATTAAAATAATATGTTCGCATAGTGTCATTGATAGCTAAGGCTTTTGCTCACTTTTTCAAATACGTCTTTACTTAAATTGGGAAGCGCCATTAATCGCGTTAATTGGTACTTCATTAAATCAGCCCGTATATCATCCATTTTACGCCATTGGGTTAAAGGCGTAACAATTCTAGCGGCTACCTGCGGATTTCTTGCATCTAACTTAAGTAAATAATCGGTTATATATTTATAGCCTGAACCGTCAATCGCGTGAAAACCAGTAGCGTTGTAGAACGCAAAAGTACCGATAACTGATCGAACTCGGTTTGGATTATCATGATTAAACTGTTTGTGACTCAATAATAAATCTAGACGCGCTAAAATATCTGGAACCTCACAACTTGCGTGCAACGCAAACCACTTATCCAGAACTAAGGGGTCATCAGACCATTTTTGTTCAAATTTACCCATTAGAATTTCAAAACAAGGAAGCACTGCAGATTGAGCGGCTTTAAGTGCGCCTAGTGTGTCAGTCATATTGTCTGATGATTCAAACTGTTTAGTTACTAGGCTATTACCTTGCTCAGTTTTGGCTAAATAATATAAACACAAATTGCGTAACTTACGCTTATTAACTTGTTCAGATTCATAGTCATAACCAGATTGTTGGGTCGTTTGATAAACAGTTGCAAAATACTCTGAAAACGTTTTGGCGATATAAATTTCCAGTTCTTTTCTAGCCTGATTTAACTCCACCACATAATAACGTGGGACTTGCTGGGCTAACGTTTCGATACTCGGTAGGGTTAACATTTCAGCGATCAACGCTAAGTCAGAGGATGCTTTTATGTCCTTCAGCAATCCATCGACGAGTTTATCAATGGCCTTATAATTAACACTCAATTTAGAACTTGCTGGCGTTTTGCCGTGTAAATATTCACTAAAAAGGGTTTGAGCAGCATCCCAACGAGAAAACCCATCTTGGCTAGATAAGGCGATTTGCAATAAAGCGTCGACTGAATAGTTAAATTCGAGTTTAACTGGGGCGGAGAAATCAGCTAATAATGCAACTGTCGGTTTTTGTTCAAACCCAGACTTAACTAGTGACTGTTGATTGAGTTTAAGATTGAACAGTTCAACCGTTGTTTCCCCGCCTTTAGTAATCAATTCTAAACGGATAGGTATGTGTAAATCTTGTTTGTCTTTTTGATCGGCGGTTGGATTATTGATTTGTTTGAACTCAAGAGCATACTCTCCTTTTTCAGCATCAAAACTCTCAGTAACATTCACAATAGGCGTGCCTGACTGTCCGTACCAACGTTTGAATTGTGACAAATCAACTTGATTAGCGTCTTGCATTGCGCTCACAAAATCATCGCAAGTAACAGCTTGTCCATCATGTCGTTTAAAATACAAGTCAATGCCATTTTTAAACCCTTCCTGACCCAACAAAGTGTGCATCATGCGGATTACTTCAGCACCTTTGTCGTAGACAGTGACAGTATAGAAATTATTCATTTCAATAACTTCGTCAGGTCGAATAGGATGAGACATGGCGCTGGCATCTTCGGCAAATTGATGTTCTCTCATCACTTTGACATTTTTTATCCGATTCACCACTGGAGAACTCATATCTGCACTAAACTGTTGATCGCGAAAAACCGTTAACCCTTCTTTTAAACTGAGTTGGAACCAATCTCTACAGGTCACACGATTACCTGTCCAATTATGGAAGTATTCGTGGGCTATCACAGACTCAATATTGAAAAAATCTTCATCTGTTGCCGAGGCACTATCGGCTAAAACATATTTACTATTGAATACATTTAAGCCTTTATTTTCCATCGCTCCCATGTTGAAAAAGTCCACGGCAACGATCATATAGATATCAAGATCGTATTCTAAATCAAAAACTTGTTCATCCCATGCCATCGCTTTCTTAAGGGAAGCCAATGCATGATGACCACGACTCGATTTACCTTTATCAACAAAAAGCTGTAATAAAATTTTTCTACCAGAAGCCGTTTTATAGTGATCCTCGAGGAGGTCAAAGTCTCCAGCAACCAAAGCAAATAAATAGCAAGGTTTCTTGAATGGGTCATGCCATTTAACCCAATGACGGCCATCTTCAAGCTTACCGCTGTCAACTTTATTACCGTTAGATAATAAGAATGGATAATTCTTCTGATCAGCATAGATAGTAACTGTATATTCAGCCAAAACGTCAGGTCTATCGATAAAATAGGTTATTTTGCGGAAACCTTCAGCTTCACACTGAGTGCAATAGGCGTTAGCAGTTTTGTACAACCCTTCTAACGAACTATTCGCAGCCGGATTAAGTTCTGTAAATATTTCTAAATAGAAGTCTTCAGGGACATTTTCAATTATTAACGACGTTGATGTTTGCTGATACTTTTCAACGCTTTTACCATTTAATTTAACATCGATCAGTTCTAACTCTTCACCATCCAAAACAAGTGGATGTTGATGTTCACCGTTACGCTTAATACGCAACTGACTCTTAACTTGAGTTTTTGGCTCTTCAAGTTTTACCGATAAATCTACCGTGCTAATGAAAAAATGGGGAGCTTGATAATCTAAACGGCGTTTTGCTTTGATAACACTATTGTCGGACATACTTTGACCTAATTGAAAATATAAAAATACCGAATTGCGCTCAGCAAAAGCTAACTTTTACTGGCAACCGGCTCTGCGTATGCAGGAATTGGTACTCTGAGAATTTTAATCCCTAAATAGGCATACACGATAGCTAAAATAGGATTAATCAGATTAAAAAAGGCATAAATAGCGTAATCTAGCGCACCGACCCCTAAAACACCGCCCATGTAGGCACCACACGTATTCCAAGGTATTAGAGGCGAGGTTAAGGTTCCGCCATCTTCTAAACTACGAGATAGGTTTAATTGATGCAAACCACGCTTTTCATACTCATTCTTATACATGCGCCCAGGCATCACTATAGCCATATACTGATCCGCCGTAATCACGTTAGTAGCAAAGCAGGTCAATATAGTTCTGGAGATCATGTCACCAGCCGATGTAGCACCTTTTAAGATAGCGCTGACAATTCGTTTTAATAGCCCGACTTTCTCCAGTACGGCACCAAAGGTAAGTGCGCACATAATTAGCCATATAGTATTGAGCATGCTAGACATTCCGCCACGACTTAACAAGTCATTCAACACATCACTATCGGTACTAAAATTAACCCCTGCATAAAGCGCTGTCCAAACAACAGTGATACTGGCAACGATTCCTTCGCGTTCATCTGTAGCAAAGCTTTGAACGACTTCCGGTTGAAAGGCAGCAGCCCAAATCCCCCCTAAAATGGCGCCAATAGATACCGCAGGGAAAGCTGGCACTTTTTTCAGTGCTAAAACAAGCAGCACGGCTAACGGGATAAGTAAATGTAATCCCAAGTTAAATTCAGACTCCAGCAGATTTTGCATATCCACAATACCTTGTGCTGATGCCTCTTGACTTGAGTTAAAGCCTAAAACCGTAAATATTATTAAAGTGATTATTATGCTTGGAACAACTGTCCACAGCATATATTGAATGTGTTCAAATAAATTTGTCCCGGCAATTGCTGGCGCTAAGTTAGTGGTTTCCGACAAAGGAGAAATTTTATCGCCAAAATAAGCGCCAGATACCACAGCACCAGCAGTAACAGCTTCCGACATCCCCATGCCATTGGCGACTCCCATCAAGGCAACACCAACAGTAGCGGCAGTTGTCCAACTACTGCCAATACTCATGGCTACAACAGAACAAATTAAACATGTTGCTGCATAGAACAGTGATGGGTTGAGTAGTTCTAATCCATAGTAGATTAAGGTTGGAACTGTACCAGATAACATCCATGAACCAATTAAAGCACCCACGGCCAATAAGATTAAGATCGCACCAAGGGATAATGAAATTCCACTGACAATACCCTTTTCTATTTCCTTCCAGGTATAGCCATTTTTAATCCCTATCATGGAAGCAATGAACATCGCGAATATCAAAGCGATTTGATTGGGACCGAAAGAAGAATCACTGCCGTACCAATAAACCGACGAAAATAACAAACAAATTAAGATTACGATCGGTATTAATGCATCGAGAATTGTCGCTTCTTTTATGACTTTTTTATTATTATTGTTGTCCATTGGATTGATTTCCTTATCCTGTCACTGAACGATAAAACATGATGAAAATGACCACAGGACATATAAATTTCACATACCAAGGCCAAATTTTCCAAAATAACGAATGTTCGACCTCTTCATCCCCTTTGCGAAGCTCAGTTAATATATGATCCCGACGCCATACCCAACCTGCAAATATACATAAAGCGAGACCTAATAGAGGTTGGCTATATTTAGTTGTTAAGCTGATCACCAGACCAAACAAACTTGAGAAATTAAAGATGATAATCGAACTTGCGACAAAAACGCATATCGCTAACAACCAAACCGCTTTGGTGCGCTTAACGCCTTTACTCTCCACGACATAGGCGACGGGCACTTCAAGCATTGAAATGGATGAGGTTAAGGCGGCAATTACCATCAATGCAAAAAATGCGAAAGCCACAAAAATGCCCACTGATCCCATAGTATCAAATAGTGCAGGCAACACGGTAAAGATGAGGCTATCACCTTCAATTAACGCACCGTTTTTAGAAAATATTTGTACACCGTTATGCAAGGCGACATACATAGAAGGGATAATTAGCATCCCAGCAAGTACTGCCACGCCAATGTCGACTAACGCAACTGAGGCGCCAAGTGACGGTAAACGTTCATTTTTACTCACATATGAACCGTAAACTAGCATAGTACCAACACCAAGAGACATAGAGAAAAACGCCTGTCCCATCGCATTAATAAGTAACCCTGGATCCATAATTCGGCTGAAATCAGGAACTAAATAAGCCTTCCAGCCCTCAATCGCACCATCTTGCAATGAAACGTAACCAATGAGTAATACAATAATAATCATTAGCGTTGGCATAAGTCTCACTGACCAACGTTCAATTCCTTTGCTAACACCTCCGGTTACAATAGCAGCGGTGAGAATAAGAAATGCACCAGAAAAGACTAAATTTCGGAAAATGGATTGGCTCGTCAACCAATTTGATAACGTATCTAGAGCGAAGAAATGGGTGACTGTTTCTAGGAAAAAAGCCAACATCCAACCGGCCACAATGGCGTAGAATGCCAGAATTAATGAAACCGTTATAAACCCCCAGACGCCAGTAGCTCGACCTAGTTTACTACCAGATATTTGCCCAAGGGCATCTACCATATTAGCTCTGGTAGCACGACCGATGATTAATTCAGCCATTAAAACCGGATAAGCCAAAAGGAAAGCTAAGACTATATAAACCAATACAAAAGCGGCTCCCCCATTACTGGCTACTTGGGTAGGAAACCCCCAAATATTACCTAATCCAACAGCTGAACCAGCTGCAGCGAGTATAAATCCAAGTCGAGAAGAAAACTCTCCACGTGCGTTCATTCCGTACCCTTTTATTATTATTGTGTTTAGCTAACTTTTTTAGCCATTTTGGGAATACTATACTATACCGCTATGACCTCAAAATACCCATATTTTGCAATTGATTATCCTACTTAAAAATAGCATTAAATGTCGTGAGTGACGATTTGCATAAATTTAAGTTCAGCTTGCAAGGTCTAATATTTTTTCGTATCGAAAAATAATTTATTGATGTTATAAAAAAAGGGCTATTAAAAATAGCCCTTTAATAGTAACTAAAAATTACTTTTTTGCTGAATGAGAAGCGTACATCCCAGATGATACTAAATCGAATGTGATATTAGCTGCTTCATCTAGGAATGGATCAATTTCATCCATGTCTTCTGGTAAATCATCAAGTTTTTCAACTTTTTCTTTGCCTGCTCTGACCAAGCGTTCATTCGCTCTTTTAAGACGCATAGCTTCTTGTTCGTCTTTTTCTTTTATCCGTTCAGATTCAACCAAAGAAATCGTCTTTTTATCTTTTTCTTTTTGATATCGTTGAATGTCTTCAAATATATAAGCAAATTCAGGATCATTTTGAATACGCTTCAAATGATTCTGTTCCATCACCGTGAGTACATTAGAAGTGTCACCGAAGGTGGAATAATTCACCCGCTCAATACTATCCCAAGGAAGCGCATTTTCTTCTTGGCTTTCGCCCCAATCTTCAGGATTAATTGCTGACGGAAATTTGATATCTGGAACAACACCCATGTTTTGAGTACTGCCACCGTTTATCCGATAAAACTTCGCAATTGTGTATTGAATACTCCCCAATGGATTGCTGTACAAATCGTAAATACGACCAAGTGGACGATGACGTTGCACCGTTCCTTTACCAAAGGTCTGTTCGCCTAGTACGACTGCACGACCGTAATCTTGCATAGCTGCAGCAAATATTTCTGAAGCCGATGCACTGTAGCGATCGACAAGTACGGTTAAAGGACCTTCATAATAGGTAATCCCATCGGTATCTTTCTCAGTTCTTGTGCGCCCTGAAGCATCATGTATCTGAACTACTGGACCTTGATCAAAAAACAATCCAGAAAGTAAGGTTGCCTCAGTTAACGAACCGCCACCATTACCGCGTAAATCGACAACAATTCCTCGTACCCCTTTTTCTTTTAAATCTGCCAACTCTTTCTTAACGTCGGTATGCAGATTGTTGTAGAACGAAGGTATGGTAATGACGCCAAGTTTTTCACCAGCGTGATTACCTGTTTCTGGTACATAAACCTCTGATTTAGCAGCTCTATCTTCTAGCTTAATTTTATCACGGGTCAAACTAACCACTTCTGGCACATTAGACTCAGAAGCACCTTTTAACACTTGCAGCTTAACCACACTTCCTTTTGGACCTTTGATTAATTCCACGACTTCATCTAAACGCCAGCCAATAATGTCAACAAAATCATCTTCGTCTTGGGCTACACCGACAATTTTATCTTCTGGCTTTATTTTTTTGGATAATTCAGCTGGACCACCAGGAACAACACTGCGAATAACAGTGTAATCGTCTTCGCTTTGCAGCACGGCACCTATCCCTTCAAAAGATAGATTCATTTCCATATCAAAACGATCTGTACTTTGCGGAGATAAATAACTTGTATGTGCATCGACACTACGAGCAAAAGAATGCATTACAGTTTGGAATACATCTTCGCTTTTAGTTTGTGATAAACGTTTAATTGCACGTTCATAACGTTTGGTTAAAAGATCTTTAATCTCTTCAGCTGTTTTACCTGCTAATTTTAAGTTTAAAGCATCATATTTAACTCTTTGACGCCATAACTCATTCAATTCTGCGGTAGATGCAGCCCAAGGCGCGTCTTCACGATCGAACTCTAATGAATCGCCCTTTTTCTCAAAGTCGAAAGGCTTATCAAGTAGCGTAATCGCATATTTAAAACGCTCTAAGCGGCGGTTTAAATTTATCGAATATACTTTGTACGCGTCATTTAAATTGCCTTGGGCGATAGCTTCATCGAAATTTAAACGATACTTTTCCATCTCTTCAATATCCGACTTCAAAAAGAAATTACGATTGAAGTCTAATGTTCTGATGTATCGATCAAAGGTTTTCGCTGACAAGCTATCATCAATTTTAATTGGCTTATAATGCGAGCGTAACAAGTGGGAGCTTATTCGTTTAGCTGAAGCTGAGTGCTGAGATTCCTGCTCTAGACTAGGAATATTGATCGCTTCACTCGAAGAATTAACCGCGATTGCACCAGCACTCAAACAAAACAATGCGCTACATACAGAAACGCGTACAAATTTATTCATATTACTACCTCTTTGGTCGAGCTAGGCGCAAATTATCTGCTTGCACTTTCACTATCATACCTGTTTGCAGTTGGACGTGAACTTCATCTTTTGAAATATCGGTAATGGTCGCAGGAAGTGGACTCTTTCCAACCTTAACGGTAACTTCGGTCCCTACCACTAAATTTGATTCAGTCAATTTTTCCGGTGGTGGTTGCTTTATTGGTTTATTTTTTGGAACTTTAGTTCCCTTAAATTGCGTTTGATTTGATTTTTCACGCTTTTCTTTGTGATTTTTCTTATCAGCGGCAGTCTTAGACGGATTATTTAGTTTGCGTTTTTCCGCTACCTTGGCCTTACTTTCAGCTAATTGTTTTATCGCATGATCAGCATGCTCTTTTTCAATTGCATCGCCTTGATTGCCATCTAAGTCAATTCGAAAGCTCCCCTCTTTGACACTGTGCAAATAACGCCAGCTATTTGTGTAATGTCTAAGTGATGCGCGTAATAATGTTTTACTAACCCTTTCATCGTCTTTCAAACGCTCGGAAAGCTCTTGAAAAATACCTATTTTTAAAGGTTTCGCTTCACCTTCTAAGGAAAAACATTTTGGGAAAGTTTGTGCCAAAAAAGTAATGACTTCTTTGCTGTTTGAAAATTTTTGTTGGTTTTCCATTCAATCTACTAATTAATAATTTTGTTCATAATCTTCATCGTGTTCTGCATCATCCCAAGTTGCCAACAGTTGGTCAACCCAGTCGTGCAAATCCGCGTCGTCGATTTCCAAGAGATAACTGTCTTCGTGCCAGTTTACCCATATATGATGTAGTATTTTTTCCAAGCGACTCGTGTCTATGTCTTCATCAGCAAGATCATAAGCCAAATGCAAAATCGTATTTAATCGTTCCGCTGCTTCTTCAGCGTCTTCATCCCAGTTTTCGAGATCCGCTGGCGTAGCCAACACAACATGAACATCTACAAGACTTTTCAAATGATAGTCTCTTGTAAAATATCAACGATCTGTTGTAAACCTAGCCCATCTACAGAATCGAAACGAGCTAATGAGGGACTATCTATATCTAACACACCAACTAAGCGCCTTCCTGATAAAATAGGTATGACTATTTCAGAATTACTCGCTGCATCACAGGCAATATGCCCTTCAAACTGATGCACATCGGTAATGATTTGCGTGGTTCTATTCATAGCTGCCGTTCCGCAGACACCGACTCCCATAGGAATTCGTATACAAGCAGGTTTGCCCTGAAACGGTCCTAACACTAATTCATCGTCTTCAAAAAGATAGAATCCTGCCCAATTAATGTCTTCTAAACTCATAAATAATAGCGCACTTAAATTTGCTAAATTTGCAATTAAGTTACGCTCATCACCTATCAAGGCTTGTGCTTGCTTTGCAAGGCTTTGATAAAAATCAGTTTTTTCTATATCTTTTGACATCTTTACCTTCAGGCTATCGGCTTATTTTTACAACGAGTCGTTATTTAAAGGGATTTTAACCTTCAATCACCAGAATTTCAGCGATTTTTTTAAGCTTTGTGATTTATAAACCATAGATAGCGGCTTGTTGAGAGATAAATTTGCTTAATCTCTCAACAAGCGCGGCGATAAATGTAAGTTAAAATGACGTGGGGATAAGGAGGCTATTTGGCAATACTAAATGACAGTGTCACACTCGCATTTATTTCATTTAATCCTGGTAAATATTGCGCCGCCTCATTAAAAACTGACAGTGAACGAGCAGATGGTTGTGGCGCAGGTTGATAACTCGATGTTTCCTCAACATTCACCACTGAGCCCAATCTGATCTGCAAATTCTTAGCTAAATGTTTGGCGCGCTCGTGACCGTCAGCGATCGCCGCTTCTAACGCATTCAGATAAGCTTGTTGTTGATCTTCTACTTCATAACGAAAGCCATCAATTCTGCTAACTTTCAAGGCAAATAGATCATCTAAAATTGCGGGGTAGTTTTTAAAATTTCGCAACGTAACATTAATATTACGATTGAACACATAGCCTTTTTGAATGTTTGATTGTCTCTCACGCTCATACCAAGGGTATAGACTCAAAGACATTGCTTGGATATCTTGTTCAGCAATTTTGTGTTTAGTTAACACCGACAATATCTTTTGCGTTTTTGAACTGACTAAATCATTTAAAGCCGCAGAATTATCACCTTTCTCCTCTACCGCAATCGTAAATTTTAGAATGTCTGGAGCTTGAAATATGCTGCCCTGCCCTCTAACTGTAATAATGTCACTGCGTGACTCATGGGCGGATATGGCAAAACTAGTTAATAATAAAAAACAAACAACAAATATACGCATTTTATTTTAATCCTTTTTGTGTAATCACAGCGGCTCTATCCATAATGAAGCTGACCTTGATATATTTGTCCTCTTCATTTCCCCATATACATGAGTGTGTGCCAATAACAGCCTCACAGTTATCGGCTTTTCCTAAAATCATTTCTACATCCGATTTTATCATGCCCATTTCAACTCTATCGTAATTTGCATATGTGACTTTTGAGCAACCCGCCAAAAAAACACAGACAATTGAAAACATGATTAGTTTACGTAACATACCTTTACCTTCTATAAAAATGTCTAATACCTAACCGTTAGTTTAACCAAAAAACCAATAGGCCACCAAAATTGCAGTAACAATACCTGCAAAATCAGCAGCAAGGCAGCAAGCAACGGCATAGCGACTATGCTTAATGCCTACAGCCCCTAAATACACGGCTAGAATATAAAACGTGGTTTCTGTTGAACCTTGCAACACCGAAGCAAGTCGCCCCGCAAAAGAGTCAGCTCCATGGTGTTGCATTGTTTCAATCATTAAAGCTCTGGCACCAGAACCGCTTAAAGGTTTCATCAATGCATTAGGTATTGCATCAACAAAACGATTATCGATACCGATGAAGTTTACACCATTGGCAATTATTCCCATCAAGATGTCTAACAAGCCGCTCGCTCTGAGCATTCCTATCGCAAATAACATAGCGATTAAATAAGGAATTAGTGAAATAGCTAATTCAAATCCTTTTTTAGCCCCCTCGACAAACAACTCATAGCAATTGAGCTTTTTATGCGCACCAACACTTAATACTATGACAATAAAAGTTAATAGCAATCCATTTGCAACTATAGAAGATTGCGCAGCCATTTGCTGAGCACCTAAAGAGGAGAAGTACAGAATTACGGCCGCAATTACGGAAATAATAGCAGCGCCATAAAAGAAGATTACACGGTTAAATAAATTAATTTTTTGTACCCAAGATGTGACCAATAAGCCAACCAATGTGGAAGCAAAAGTAGCCAATAAAATAGGGATAAATACATCCGTAGGGTTAAGCGCTCCTTGTTCTGCTCGGTATAGAAACACAGCGATTGGAAACAACGTCACCGAAGAGGTGTTCATCACTAAAAATATTATTTGCGCGTTGGTCAGACGTGATTGCTGAGTATTAAGGCTTTGCATATCTTGCATTGCTTTTATACCAAAAGGCGTCGCAGCGTTATCTAATCCCAAAACGTTAGCGGATATGTTCATAGTAATACTGCCGATGGCAGGATGCCCTTTAGGGATTTCGGGCATTAAGCGGCACAGCAAGGGCTCCAACACTACCGACAACTTAGTGACTAAACCAGAGCGTTCGGCTACTTGAAAAATCCCTAACCAGAAAGCAAGTACACCTATTAACCCAATGGAAATATCAACGCTCAATTTCGCCATCGAATAAACGGCGTCCATCACGTCTTTAAAACTGCCAATGTGATCATTAAAAATAACTTGCCAGAGTGTGGCGATGAATGCTGACAAAATGAACGCTAGCCAAATTCTATGTAACATAAGTAAGTATCGTATTTAGTAATACCAAGTAAATTACCATAGAATCAATAGGCTGTGAGCAAATCCTGTTTATTAGCTTTTAATAAACAGGACTTTTTATTGAGTTTGGGACTGAGAGTTGCGTCTTTTAGCGATTAATCGCTAGCATTAAGAACTGCTCTTAAACTATCGATGCAATAGTTCACGTTTTGTATATTTGAACCATATCCCATCAGACCAATTCGCCAAACTTTTCCAGCCAATGAGCCTAATCCTGCACCAATTTCTAAGTTGTATTCGTTAAGTAAGGTTTCTCTTACTTTGGCGTCATCAACACCATCGGGAATACTCACGGTATTGAGTTGCGGTAAACGATACTTTTCTTCAACAATGAACTTTAAGCCTAACGCTTGCAGTCCATCTCTTAGTTTAATGTGCATTTCTTGATGACGCTTCCAAGCGGCTTCTAGCCCCTCTTGTTGCAATATCAAAAGCGCTTCATGCAATGCATATAAACTGTTTACCGGTGCAGTATGGTGGTAGGCCCGTTTAGCACCTTTACCCCAATACCCCATAACCAACTCCATGTCGAGGAACCAGCTTTGAATCGGCGTTTTTCTAGCTTTAATGGCGTCGATCGCTAGCTGACTGAACGAAACGGGAGACAAGCCTGGCACGCATGACAAGCATTTTTGTGTACCTGAATAAATCGCATCGATTTGCCAATCATCCACTCTAAGTTCACAGCCACCTAGGGAAGTAACGGCATCCACTAAGGTTAAACAATTATACTGTTTCGCAAGTTTACACAACGCTTGGGCATCATTCTTAACCCCTGTTGAGGTCTCAGCATGTACAAATGCGACAATTTTAGTGTCTTTATTTTCTTCCAATGCTTGTTCTAGTTTTTTTATGTCCGTTGGTTTACCCCATTCGTCTTCAACCATTACGGCGATACCACCACAACGAATCACGTTTTCTTTCATACGCCCACCAAAAACCCCATTTTGGCAGACGATCACTTTGTCACCTGGCTCAACTAAATTAGCAAAGCAGGCTTCCATACCAGCAGAACCTGGCGCTGAAACTGGCATAGTTAATTGATTCTTTGTTTGAAATGCATATTGTAGGAGAGATTTAATCTCATCCATTAGATCAATAAATTGCGGATCTAAATGCCCAATAGTCGGTCTAGATAGCGCCGTCAGTATTCTTGGGTCAACATCTGAAGGTCCAGGCCCCATGAGAGTACGAACCGTTGGTATAAATGATGTAGCTAGTGAAGTCATAAATTACATTCTCAAAAGGTTAAAACTGCCTTAGTGTTACAGGTGACTGACTAAACGACAAGATCAGCATATCCACTATTCATAAAAAGAATGTATTTAGCCAACTGTATTCCCCATATTTCTTTTAATTAGCCAAAATATTGTTCAGTTCACACCAATGATCTGTGGATAAGCTGTAGACAAGGACTGTATAAAGTGTGGTTTAGGTGTTGATAAAGGATGGAAGTCATTTGTTTTTGTGATGCAGGACACTGATTTTAAGACGTTTTTAAATTTAGTTTCAAATTTGTTTAATTTTTGTGCAAAGTTGTTCTAAAATAAATATTCGAATCAATAATTTTGATTTTGAAGACTTCTCCCTGAAGAAGTTGAGTTAGCGCAAGGCTCTTTCCAAGAGCCATTCCCCTAAGCCCGGAACTAGTGATAGTACCGGGCCTTTTTTATAAGGGGGAAAAAAACCGCCAAAAAAGCAGTGTAAAATGCCTATACTATTCTTCGATCAGCTCACTCATGTAGCGTTTCGCATTATTCACGTAATGTTCGGCAGAGCCTTTTAACATTGCTTGCTGTTGCTCATTTAGGGTCTTAATAATTTTGGCTGGGCTTCCCATTACAAGGGAACCATCTGGTATTTCCATGTTTTCAGTAACCAAGCTATTTGCGCCAATTAAGCAATAACGACCAATCTTCGCCCCATTTAACACAACAGCATTGATGCCAATTAGGCTGTAGTCACCTATTTCACACCCATGCAACATCACTTTGTGTCCTACCGTTACACCTTTGCCTAGAATTAAGGGGATATCGTAATCCGTGTGCAAAACAGAGCCGTCCTGAATATTCGTATCTGGCCCCACTGTTATCTCGTCACAATCACCACGAATAACAACATTAAACCAAACGCTGCTATTTTCTGCCAAATTAACCGAACCAATCACATGACTACCAGGCGCGATAAACGCGCTCTTTGCAACAACGGCTTTGCGTTTTCCGATTGAATAAATCACATTAACTCTCCTTTAGCCTTTAGTCGCTTCACTTTTTAACTTGTCGCATTAGCCCTTCTTGCATGGTTGAAGCCACAAGAACCCCTTTTTGATTAAAGAACTGACCGCGAACTAACCCTCGTACGCCACCAGTAAATGGACTTTCAGCGACATATAATAACCATTCGTCAAATTTGAATGGGTGATGAAACCACATTGCATGATCTATGGTTGCCATTCTAAGTTGTTTATTTCTAACCGAAATTCCATGGGGCTGCAAACAAGTACCCAGAAAATGGTAATCTGATGCATAGGCCAGCATGGCATGATTTAAGTTTAAATTATCCGCTATGATTTCTTGTGCGCGCATCCATATATAACGCTTCGGCTCCGATTTAACCGGTTCCAAGGGATCTATGGTTTGTACAGTCCTGCTATCGATTGGCTTATGATAACTAATTGCTTCTTGCATTCGCTCAGATATTTGATCCAATGTACTTTCAAAAAAAGTTAAATCAGATTTCACTTCCTGCGGTGGCGGAACATCTGGCATATCGGCAAACTGATGCTCTAAGCCTTTCTCGGGTGTTTGAAAAGACGCAGTCAAATAGAATATGTTTTTGCCATTTTGTATTGCTTTTACGCGACGGGTTGAAAAGCTTCTACCATCTCTGACATTTTCCACATCATATAACACTGGATGGTTTGCATCACCGGGTAATAAAAAGTAAGAATGAAAGGAATGAGAAACTCTACCTTCTGGCAAGGTGTTATGGGCTGCGGCTAACGCTTGTCCCATAACCTGTCCGCCAAATAGCGCGCGGAATCCCAGATCCCAGCTTTGTCCTCTGTAGAGCGAATCTTCGATTTTTTCTAACTGCAATAATGACTTTAATGTCACTTCTGCCATGTACTACTCCCCGTATATTTTTAGCGCTTATTTGTTTTTAATTTTTTTGGATGAAACTTCTCTGGTAAACCCGAAGCATGTTCAAAGTAACGAGTGTCTTTATACGGCAATTTCATAAATCCTGAAATCCCCAACCCTTTAATTTCTGAAACTAAGTCGATAATTTTATTTAATAATGCCTTAAATTCACTCTCCATACTGTGATCCAGTAATGTGTAATAACTATGAATTTTAAGATGTGTAGGTAAAGCTTCAAATATAATGCAACCGGTATGATGAATACTATTTAATTGCCGAATAATTACCATCATATTGTCAGGAAGGGCTAATAACTCATCAGGATCTTCGCCATCTTCAAAATAAGAATGGTTACGACTCTGATCTTCTGTAATGGATGTTTGGCTCAATTCGTAAGGTATTTGCATATGGATATTGGGTTGGTAGGGTAAGTTTTCGTCTTCCCGTTCAATGTGTAAGGTATCTCGCGCATTAAACATACAGCTTTTAAACACCCCTACTCTATGAATCGCTCTTGCTAAAGTAACGACATTGTTCACAGAAACATCAAATGAACGTTTTAATGTTGGATTAAAAAGATTCAAACTAGAATCAATATAAACCCCTTCTGGCAGCCACCTAACTACTAATCCGCCAACAACGGGATATTTACCTAATCTACCCACCGCAGATATAAATGCTTTTTCTGTCTCTCCCATACCTTGCATGTAGTTTTTATAATAACGTTCAAACTGAGCGTCATTTACATAATGTAGGTCGGAAGTAATGTCGTTATTTTCTAGTTTTAAGAATGAGCGTCTAGAACTGTAAACTACCGTATCAATTTCTTTTTTCTTGGCAAAACTCCAAGTAGGAATAAGTGCAACATGATCTTCGACGTCTGTTTCACAAAAGACAATATTTTTCATGAATTTCATGTTTTTAATAAAATAGTCGCCACCCAATTTACGTTGTTTAGGATCTTCACTTAACATCGCGCTAAGCACTTCAGATAATTCCTTGGGTAAGCCGAGGGAATTTGGTTTTATAATGTGTCTACCGAAGCGGCTTGACTGACCTGACGCTAATGCATATAAGGTACTTGCCAGCCCTTGTTCATCGAATCTGGGACTGGATAATTCACCATTTAATTGTTCATCTCCGATGAAATAAACGTCCCCAAGGCGAGCATTGGTTTGTTGCAAATCACTCGACATTAAATCCATAACATTGTTAGCGATATATTGGCCTTGGTGATCCATTTGCGCAAAAACACTGGATCCCCAATCGATTAAGCCAATTGATTCAGTTTGCTCGTCGAACACAATATTGGAAGGTTTAATATCGCCGTGCACAATAGGTTTAGTGATACCTTGCTCTTGGTGTTGTCGTAAAAAAATTAAGATGTCACAAAGTTGTGCTGCGATTTTTGTAATTAGCCTCGCCGATAAAGGTCCTTTTTGCAGTGAATATACTTCTAAATCAACGCCCTTGGCTCTTTCCATTACCAAAATGGCTTGTTTTTTAATCCGTTGAAATTCGATTAGTGATGGTACGAAGGGGTGCTCTACCTGACTTAACATATAAGCTTCATCTTCCAATTGCTCTTGCACATGTTGAGGAAGATTGATCCGAGAAAACTTAAACACTAATTGATTCTGACGTGGATCTTTGCCCGCAAAAGCAAAGCCAAAAGCACCTTTCCCAATTAGCTCTATTTCACTGTAGCCCAATAACTCGAGCTGCTCTTTACACAGTTTTATCCAATCTTTTAACTTTTGTGCATCTTTGTGAGACAAAAGATAAATAGATTGTTCATCAGGAATATAAAAATGTTTTAGATCAGCTACAGTCATTTTAGATGGCCTTAGTTAGTCAGGCTTTTTCAACCATTCTACGTAAGCTTTGCCATGTGCATCATCACCGCCAAGATGCGCGACTAATTCAGGTAAAACATTCTCTAGATCAGTATCCAGTTGCCATGGAGCATTAACGATAATTAAACCAGACCCATACATACCCGCATCACCTTCATTTTCAGTAACATGCATTGCTACATTGAGCACGCTTTTACAATCAAGGGCAGCGATTTCACTGATCATTTTTTCACTTAATCCCGCCTTTTGACCTGCACGACTAGATAAAAGTGGATACCAAATTGCAAAAATGCCAACCGACCATTTCTTAATGGCTTTAGCGAGTGTCATCACAACCTGTTGATATTCGTCAGCGACTTCGTACGATGGGTCTATTAGGACTAATCCCCTTGCAGGAATCGGTGGCAATATTGCTAATAGTCCTTCATAGCCATCTCTGTGATGTACACCCACCTTTGCTAAAGATCCAAAATCCGCCAAATTATGGCGTAAATTGTCTATCTCCGTATTGTGCAACTCCATGCATACTATTTTATCCTGCTCACGAAGCATATTAGCAGCAATCAGGGGCGATCCTGGATACTGATTATTTTCAACAAAATCATGTGTAAGCTGTTGATATTCCGCTATATCTTGTTGTTCTGACTGGTATGCTTGCATAGCGGTTATGCCAGTTAAAAATTCTTTGGTTTTTTGCGCCTCTAGTCCTTGCAGTTCATACAAACCCGCACCACTGTGAGTATCAATGTAGACTGCGGGCTTAGCTTTGATTTTAAGCTTTTTGATGATCAACATCTGGGTAATATGCTTTAACACATCAGCATGATTACCTGCATGAAAACTATGACGATAACTTAACATTTGAATGGCTACTTATATAACTGAACATCAGCTAATGATACCCAAATAAGCCAGACTCACCAACGTTTAACCAAGAGGTGCCAGATAAAAATTATATGGCCCCCTACAACCTAACTTAAGTCAGTCAGCATACTTATTGGGTTTTCGAGATAAGATTTCCACAAATTACTAAACTTAAGCATAGTTGCGCCGTCAATTATACGGTGATCTCCAGACCAACTTATGTGCATTATATTGACCGGAATTACCTTATCATTTAGATCAAAACGAGGTAGTCGTTGAATCTTTCCGAGGGCAACAATTGCACTCTCAGGCTTATTAATTACTGGTGTCGCTGTAGTGCCACCAATCACACCCACATTGGAAATACTAATTGTACCGCCTTTTAAATCGTTACTAGAAAGTTTACCTTGCCTTGCAAGTCCTACTAATCGTTCGACTTCTTGCGCAATTTCAAACAATGAAAGGTTTTCAACTCCCTTGATATTGGGAACAAGCAAGCCTAATTTGGAATCAACAGCAATACCAATATTGTGTTGTTTGAAATAAGTAATTTCAGTGCATTGTTGGTTCACTTGGCTATTTATGATTGGGAACTGTTTTAAAGCCAAAGACAAAGATTTAATGAAAAATGGCATTAAACTTAACTTAGTGCCTTTATTCTCAAACTCCTGTTTAAGGTCGCTACGTACCTTCATTAAGTTATCCATTTCGATCTCGTCACTCACACTAAAGTGCGGAATACTGAACACAGAGTCTGTCATTTGTTTAGCCATTATCGCTTTAATTCCGCGAATGGTTTCAACCTTATTCTCGTGGCTGTCTTGTGATGCTGCATCCTCATTGGTAACAGCATTTTGTAAAGTTTGTGGTTGATTATTTTTGTTTAGATGGGCGGTTATATCATCTTTCAAAACGCGACCTTTTTTACCGCTTCCTAATACGCAGGTAATATCTAAACTATTTTCTCTAGCTAAACGCCTAACAGCGGGACTAGCTAAGGCTTTACGTTTTGCTGACGTGGTTTGGCCAACTTCAGGCGTAGTGCTTTGTGGTTCTGAAATTTTATTGCTATTTACCGAACTAGGCTGACTAGCTTGAGAACCTTCAGAAGTCACAAGAGAATACAATGGGCTATGGACTTTTGCTATCTCCCCTTGTTGATAATATAACTGACTTATGACACCGGAATATTTGGCGGGAATTTCCACAAGTGCCTTATCCGTCATCACTTCAACCACAGCTTGATCTTCCGCAACCGTATCACCTTCTTGAACAAGCCATTTTACGATTTCACATTCAACAATACCTTCACCTATGTCAGGTAAGATAAAATCAGTCGCTTCAGTAGATTGTGTCTGGATCCCTTGCTCTTGTTTGCTTGAAGCATGTGCTGGCTGAATCAATTCCTCACTTTTGTGCTGTTGTTCACTATCACTTTGTATTTTGCCTTGTCCACTCTCGGAACCACCATCTAAAGCGAATAGTGGTTCATGGACTTTTGCTATGTCACCAGCTTTGTAATACAGCTTAGTGACTTTGCCAGAATGCATTGCTGGGATCTGCACGGTTGCCTTGTCAGTCATGACCTCAGCAACAGGCTGATCTTCCTCTATCAGATCACCTTCGCTTACCAACCATTCAAGAAGTTCACATTCTACAATTCCTTCGCCAATATCAGGCAATATAAAGTCATTCATGTTGTTCTCCTGATTAATAATTGACTGAGCGCTTAATGGCTTCGTAGGTTTTTAAATGATCTGGCATGTATTCCTTTTCGTGTGACAACGGATAAGGTGTATCTAAGCCACATACTCGAGCTATAGGTGATTCAAGATTTAAGAAACATTTATCTTGCACTGTGGCTGCAATTTCACTGGCAAAGCCGCCTGTTTGTGGAGCTTCATGGTTAATTAACAAACGTCCGGTTTTCACCACTGACTCGCATACGGTTTCTACATCCCAGGGCAATATGCTGCGTAGATCGATAATTTCACAGGAGATACCGTCATTTTCAGCCATCTCAGCTGATTTTTGCAGTATTTCCACTTGCGCGCCCCACGCAAGTAAGGTTATATCGGTGCCATTTTTGACAAGTTCTGCTTTGCCTAGCGTTAATTCGTAATCTTCCTCTGGTACCTCGCCCACAGACGCTCGATAAAGGCGTTTAGGCTCCATAAACAACACTGGATTGTCGTCTCTAATTGAGGCCAATAACAAGCCTTTAGCTTGATATGGATTGCGAGGAATCACTATTTTCATTCCAGGGATATGTGCGAAAAAAGCTTCTGGAGATTGTGAATGATAATGGCCACCAGCAATCCCACCACCGTATGGCGTTCTAATCGTTAAACTACCGCAGGTAAATTGACCGCCAGAACGATATCTAAACTTGGAGGTTTCATTTACGATTTGATCAAAAGCTGGAAAAATATAATCGGCAAATTGAATCTCTGCTATTGCAGTTGAACCTTGTGATGCTAAGCCGTTGGCGAACCCTATTATCCCTTGCTCGGTCAACGGTGTATTAAAACAGCGCTGCTTACCGAACTTTTCTTGTAAGTTGCTGGTTGCTCTAAAAACGCCTCCAAAATGACCGACGTCCTCGCCAAATACCATCGCCGTTTTATCTGCTTCCATTGCCGTTATTAATGCATTATTAACGGCTTGTAACATGTTCATTTTAGTCATTTTTCATTCTCCCTGAAGTCTTCGGATAGGCATCTGGGTACTGACGAATATGTTGTTTGAGTAGTTGCAGTTGTTCTTTTAAATGCCATGGTGGCGTGTCATAAACATCCTCAATAATATCCTCTATGCTATTAATCGGTTCTTTTTCTACTTGTTTTAAGGTTTGCAAAACTTCTTGACGAGACTCGCTAGCGAAGTCTTTAATTGCTTGTTCATCAAACCATCCTTTACTTTTCATCCACTTTTCAAACCGTAAAATAGGATCTTTTAGTTTCCACTTGGCTTCCTCTTCTTTGGAACGATATCCGGTAGGATCATCAGAAGTTGAATGGGCTGCTAGTCGATACGTCATGGCTTCAATTAATACCGGACATTTTTCTTTTAAAGCAACTTCTCTGGCTTTTTTTGTGGCGGCATAAACAGCTAAAACATCATTGCCGTCAACTCTAATCGTGCGAATACCGTAGCCTATTCCGCGAGAAGCAATACCATCTCCAGCAAATTGTTCTTCTGCTGGTGTAGAGATGGCGTAGCCATTATTCCGACATAAGAAAATAACCGGACAATTTAACACTGCGGCCATATTCAGACCTGCATGAAAATCTCCCTCAGAGGCGGCACCTTCACCAAAATAGCAAATAGTTAAGGCATCCAACCCAGCCATTTTTTGACCGTATGAATAGCCTGATGCTTGTGGAATTTGAGTTCCTAATGGAGATGATATAGTCATGAAATTTAATGTTTTATCCCCATAGTGAATAGGCATTTGACGACCTTTGTTTGGGTCTTTTTGATTACTAAACATTTGATCCATAAACTGCTTAGTCGTATATCCGCGATACGCTAATGAACCTTGTTCACGGTATTGAGACATGATCATATCTTGCGGCTCTAACGCTGCGGCACTGCCTATTGTGGCAGCTTCTTCACCTGTACAGGCCAAATAAAAGCTGATCCTGCCTTGTCGTTGTGCGGCAATCATGCGTTCATCTAAAATCCTAATATAGTGCATCGTTTTTAGGATTCTTTGTGACACTTCTTGGTTTAACTCCGCGGACTCCTCGTGGTTGTGAACCTTGCCTTCGGGCGATAATAACTGCAGCATGGGAATATCGACTAAACCGTTGGTGATCATTTCCACGTTATGGACCATCCCAATATCGGAAAGATGATTTCTGTCTTTCATCTAAAAACCTATTTTTAAGAGTTAAATAAACTGTTATCAATATGTTAATTCTAGTTCACAAATAGCGGAGATGTGTTGCGAAAATGAATTGCAGAAATTGCACAAAGTACAGAAGTATTCTAATAAGCCCAATACAATTAGGATGTTTATCCTAATTGTGAATTTACCTAACCATATCTAGTTTATTTGCCTAACAAAGTAGGATTTAACCAATAAAAAGATGATTCAATCAGGGATATGACGATGCAGTTGTATGCTTGTTCAAATTTGCAGGAAGATTAAATAAAATCGGAAAAAAAGGGTCTAAAAATTAGACCCTTTTAAAACTAGTGCAGTTACTCAAACTTACGCTCGCGTTTAGTTTGTATTGTTTCTATGTAGCCATGCCAAGTAGCATAACCAATTAGCGGCATTAACAATACGAATCCAACAAACCCTGTGAGAAAGCCAATTACCACCGCGACAAATATAATCATCGCCCAAACAAACATTGGACCTTTGTTTAACCAAACAGCATTTACAGTAGTTAATACCGCAGTAGCCAAATCTACTTTACGTTCCATCAATATAGGTTGTGTAAAAGCGCTGAGTAAAAATACGATGCCAGTGAAAACGGCCCCTACGCAGGTCCCCAATACTAAGAATGGTAATAACTCTTCTAAGTTATCTCCTAGGTATGAAGGGTACAGTGCGTGGATCATTGAGGCTACGCGTAACCAAAATATCATCAACACCATTAACAATATACCAAATCCCCATTCATTAACTGCATTGCGTTTCACCGCTTTTACGGCGTGCCATAAAGTGGGCTTATGACCTTTACCAAATTCCCAACTGATATCATACAGGCCTGCTGCCAAAAAAGGCCCTATCAACATAAAACAAACCATCGCTGGCAAAATAACCAAGTGCCAACCTGTGAGTGCAACTAAATAAGTAATTAGCCAAGGAATTAGTGCAAAGAACACACCAAAGAAAACGGTTAAAATAGGTGCTCGTAACAGATCTCTAAATCCTAATGCAAGCCATTTAAATGGATCTGAAAACGCTAATTCATTACAAGGAATAACTCGTGCAATATTACTATCTGTTATTGCATTGTGAGGTTCTTCTTGGAAATGCTGTGACATACTTAACTCCAAAATTTTAAATCGATTCGGTTGGAAACACATCTATAATTCAAATTGGACATATCAATAAGTATAAGCAAGCAAGGGAAGTTTGCCATTTATCCGCTGAAATATTGTTCACCTAGATAATTTCCCAAGGTTTAAGATGTCCTCTATGAATATAGCTACAATTAACATATTTGTAACATTATTCAAATAATATTCGATTGGGAGTCGAAATGCTTAGCGATTAAAATCGGCAGGACGCCAACTCAGTGAGGAATTAAAATAACCAAAAAGTGCATTGTTGAGATCAGAAAAACTGGTGATTAATTCTTCTGAATTAGAAACACACCTCCAAACAAAACGATGGCAATTATTTTTGATCAAATCGTAGTCGCTATAATTGTACAATTTCGAAACGGCAGTTTTTGCGGCATGTGGTGAGATTAGCGCCTCTCCTAAATCGTTACAAACCACATAAATACATTCACCACTTCTTTTAGTTAAGAAACGTTGCGGTGAGATACCGCGTATTAAACCATTCCCTTTTAATTCAATAATATTGCCATCAACCCAAATTCCGGTATGTTCAAACACACCAAATATCCCACAACACACAATAGCGCCGTCTTGAAGGTGAACGAAGGATTGCTCTTCTCCAGGGTAATGTTTCACGTACTGGCGTTTAATTTTATTTGCTCGATGAACTTTGTCACCAGCGTACAGAGCTGCTATTCCAGCCCCTAACCAAATTAATGGAACAGGCATAATGGTGTATTCCTATAATGAACTGCAATTTCAGAGTGCTAGATCTTAAAAAATAAGACAACAATTAGTTTGTAAACAGATGTTATGCAAAAAACATGAGTCTTATATAAAAAAAATTATTAAATCCCTCTTAACACCAACCCCCAGGCTGTATTATTCTGTGTTATCAAATCAAGGTATGGGCATTCATGAAAATAATTAATAAATCCAACAAATTAGAGGGTGTGTGTTACGACATTCGAGGACCGATCCTGGATGCCGCTAAAAAAATGGAAGACGAGGGGCATAGGATCCTCAAACTTAATATAGGTAACCCTGCCCCATTTGGATTTGCAGCCCCAGAAGATATTCTAAAAGACGTTATTCATAATTTGCCTACCGCGCAAGGGTATTCTGACGCCAGTGGCATATACGCAGCTCGTGTAGCCGTGATGCAGTATTACCAGCAAAAGAACATTAAAAATATCTCGGTTGATGACGTCTTCATTGGAAATGGCGTCAGCGAATTAATCGTAATGGCAATGCAAGCTTTGTTGAACAATGGTGATGAAGTGCTGATTCCAAGCCCAGATTATCCATTGTGGACCGCGGCTGTTAGTTTATCCTCTGGTACCCCAGTACATTATAAATGTGATGAACAAGCCGGTTGGTTTCCTGATATTGACGATATTCGCAGTAAGGTCACCGCCAATACCAAAGCAATTGTGCTTATTAATCCAAATAACCCTACCGGTGCGGTATATAGCAAGGCGGTTTTGCAGGACATCATTGAATTGGCAAGAGAATTTAATTTGGTTGTTTTCAGTGATGAGATATATGACAAAATCTTATACGACGACGCCGAACATAATTGTATTGCTGCAATGGCTGACGATTTGTTTTTTATTACGTTAAGTGGTCTTTCGAAAAATTATCGAATTGCTGGTTTTAGAGCCGGTTGGTTGCTGGTTAGCGGAAATAAATTGATCGCTAAAAACTATATTGATGGAATTAACATGCTCGCTTCAATGCGAATGTGTGCCAATGTCCCCTGTCAGTATGCGATTCAAACTGCACTTGGTGGATACCAAAGTATTAATGATTTAATTGTTGATGGCGGTCGCTTAAAAATACAGCGAGATATTGCCACTAAAATGTTAAATGACATTGATGGTATCAGTTGCGTAGTACCAAAAGGTGCAATGTACTGTTTCGCCAAAGTTGATGCCGAAAAATTTAATATTACTAACGATGAACAAATGATCTTGGATCTATTAACCAAAGAAAAGATCCTGTTAGTACACGGAAAAGCATTCAACTTTAAAGATGGTTGCTACTTTAGGTTGGTTTTTCTACCCCATAAAGATGAACTGGAAACGGCCATTAATCGTATTGGTAATTTCTTCTCTTACTACAAGCAAGTGTAATTAAGCACAACTTCAAATGAGAGTGTAATTATCTACACTCTCATTTTTAAAACACTTACATTAATAATGTAGTTTGCAATACAAATAGCAGAAAAGTTCAACACTTCGATGTATCATTTACCCTAACTGCTAATTGTTTTCGTAAATAGGTGGATCTAAGCCTATTCCTTCATCAAAAACTCATTTATTACTTGGTAAAATCAAAGGTCGTTATTATGAACCAAAGTACATTTATGGCATGGATAATTAGAATGCCATTACTAGAGCGTTGGGCGTTAATGCATTGCTTTCAATCAGAAAATGTATCTGAGCACTGTCATCAAGTGGCCGTGATTGCGCATTTGTTAACAGTGATTAAAAATAAGCGCTTTAATGGCAAGTTAAATCCAGAAAGAGCCGCTACTTTAGCCTTGTATCACGAAGTTTCAGAAACCAAGCTGCAAGATATCAACACCAATACAAAGTACCATAACCCTGAATTCACTAAAGCATTTAAAATGCTCGAAGACCTAGCTGAAAAAGAATGTTTGTCAACGTTACCTGAAGATTTACGCAGCGAAATGGAACCTTTGTTAGTGCAGTCTGAAGTTGATCCTGAATATAAAGCCATTGTAAAAGCGGCTGATATTTTACAAGCCTATGTGAAAACTATGAATGAGCTACGTTTTCATAACGATGAATTTTTACACGTTAAAGACAAACTAGATAAAACCATACAAGAACTTATCGTTACCATGCCTGAAGTTGAATGTTTTGTAGAAATATTTTTGGACAGTTGCACTACAACCCTAGATAAGTTGTCTGAAACCCAGCTATAAACAACACTTCGCTCACAAAATTTAATCTTTAAGTGGCTTAATTCACAGATTATTGAGTCACTTAAAAGATACGTTCTCCCCATCCGTTGCGCTTAGCTCAAAGAAATAACGTCTTTGACTATTATTTTGTTAGCCTACTTCTGAGCCCTAACTACACCTTAGCTAATGTCAAAAAAAGTCAACTTTTGCGTTGTACTGTGGAACAGGAATTTTTCCTATATGAAGTTCATTTAGCGATGTATAGCATATGTTTTTTGTTAAATAAAAGTGAATAAAAAACATGACTCTGAAACTAACGCTAATCAGTACGGCGATACTGTCATCGTTATTACTGGCCTCATACCCCACTCAAGCTGTAGATAACATTGCGGACATTGAAAAGCTAACGGTTAATGGTATTTTGCCATCAAGGCTTGAAGCTGTTGCCGGCTCTTTTGATATTCTTGGAGAGGACTATTTACAGGCTCGTCGTCCAATTTCGGTAAATGAGCAGTTAAGAGCACTGCCAGGCATAATGGTTGTCGCAGATGGCAGTATGAGTTTTGATTTAAATATCGGTATCCGAGGACAAAACCCACGGCGCAGTGCGAAAGCGATGGTGATGGAAGATGGTATGCCTCTTCAGTTAGCTCCCTACACGGATCCGGTGAATCACTATGCTACGCCTTCAACATCGGTTACTCGAGTAGAAGTTGTAAAAGGTGCTGGTCAGATTTTATATGGACCTCAAACATTAGCCGGAGCAGTCAATTTTGTGACCAAAGCGGTGCCAAGAAATGGTGAAATTCAAGGTAGCTTTACATCTCGTTTCGGTAATCAAAATTTCCAAGGTTTACATGGGAGTATTGGTTATGGAAGCGACAAAGGTGGCCTTATGTTTGAACTGGCACAAACTAAAGGTGATGGTATTTTTTACAACAGTGACTACGACATCAAAGACTATCGATTTAAGGGCGAATACAACATTACCGATAAGCAAAAAATAGGGCTCAAGGTAGTTCACACAAAAGATCGTCGCAATCAAACGGAAAACTATCTCACTCGCGATGAATATGCAAACGACCCTTACGATCACCCTACGGCGGAGCTAGACAAATGGCAACAAGACCGTGACATTGTACAACTCACCCATACATTTGAGGTTAATAACAAGCTCACCTTGAGCTCTCAGGCTTACTACAGCGATATTTTTCGTAATGGTCTTCGGGGTTCGAATAGCGGCAGAGAGGTTGACGGAGTTTGGGAGTCTCGGCTACGTAACTGTGATGCTATAGGTGATACCAACGGCGACGGTAATATAACGGTTTCCGATATTGCTAACTCTGATATTAATTTATGCGGCGGTCGTCATGCTCCCCGTCAGTATTTTACTTGGGGCGCAGAAAGTCGCGCTGACTTTGCACATAAACTATTCAACCTTGAAAATGATGTGATTGTTGGGGTACGTTTTCATAAGGAAGAAATACATCGTCAACAAGTATATGCAACCACAACTGCACAGCGCTTGGATTACCAATTAGCCTTAGTCGAAGGCGACGATCTCGAAGGGGAGCGTTTCGACGGATACGCAGTGTCTTATTATGCGCAAAATACCACCTATATCGATAATTGGTCTGTTACAGCTGGTTTTCGCTTTGAAGATGTAACAACCAGAGACAGTGACGATTTCTCCACTAATAGCGTATCTGACGATTATACTAAGTTCCTGCCAAGCTTAAGTATCGCTTGGAATGGCATAAATAACACAACCGTTTTTGCAGGCGTTCACAAAGGCATATCACCAGCTCGAGCAGATCGCGATCTTGATGCTTCTGGAGCACGCGCCGTACCAGAAGAAAGTACCTTATATGAAGTCGGTATGAGGTCGAATTACGCAAAAGGGGTGATGTTTTCTGGCGCAATCTTCCATAACGATATTGAAAATACTATCGTTGATAATGGCGCAACATTTGATAACAGTGGCGAAAGCGAACAGCAAGGTATTGAACTAGCTGGTCGGATTAACTTTGCTGACATTTATGGGCAAACAAATAATGTCTATTTGTCTGGCGCTTATACTAATTTATGGACAGCTAAATACATCAAGGCTTCTGACCCAGATAATGATGGCAATCGAATGCAGTATGCTCCTAAGCAATTGATCAATCTTGATTTTGGTTATGAACATGCCAGTGGCATTGATGCAAGGATTGGCGTTCAGTATGTGGGAGAGCAATTTGTAGATGATGAAAACACCCAAGAAGAAAGTGCCAATGGCATTGAGGGGACAATATCAAGCTACACAATTTGGAATGCAACCGTGAACTACTATATTCCAGATACCCAAGTAACGTTATTTGCTAGCATCGAAAATGTGTTTGATAAAACTTATTTAGTCAGCCGAAATGAGGGCAAGTTAGCAGGTCGTGAACGTTTGTTCTTTGGAGGTATTACCTTTAATTTTTAAGCGGTTTAATTGCTACTCGAAGCAAACTCAAAAGGATGAACAAGTGCGGTTTACCACTCAGTACTTGTTCATCTTTAAATTTTTTAAAAAGAAGCACAAACATCCAATAATCAGCACACCGATAAATCCCTAAGACTCCTACACTTTATTGGCTACCTATAAACCTCATACTGGCCTCGATTATAAGAAAGCTAAGTATTGCAATAGCTAAAATAAATCTCCCTTTAACAACTCAAAACCAATCTTACCCCACTTTTCCCCCTTAGTTCCAAAGTATGAGAAATTTGAACCCAAGGAACAATGCCTATGGTGCCTGAGATGAGTATGATCAAAAGTACAGAATCAAGAGACGGATATTGGAATTCTACAAAATGAGTATGCGCGCTCTTATCAACTTTAGAATTATTGCCTCAGTCATAGTGATTTTAATTTTCAGTATTATTATTGCGGTATGGCAAGCTAGAGTCTCTGTTG
This sequence comes from Aliiglaciecola sp. 2_MG-2023, assembly GCF_030548145.1. Lineage (NCBI taxonomy): Bacteria > Pseudomonadati > Pseudomonadota > Gammaproteobacteria > Alteromonadales > Alteromonadaceae > Aliiglaciecola > Aliiglaciecola sp. 2_MG-2023. The sequence goes on along the minus strand of NZ_JAUORY010000005.1, from coordinate 136,264 downwards.
AAAAAGAAGTTCGCTCATCGATTAACCTAGCCGTCCAAATGATTGAATTTGGGTTTGACCATCTGTCTTCCGGAAGCGAACAAAAGCATGCTTGGTTTGAGAAAATTGCCACTATGCAGCCAGCGAGGCACCTGAATATATCCATTGAAAACACCAAACGCTCAACCGTAAAGGGTGAAAGCCATTATCAAAATCCAGAAGAAAATGCGGCTCCACGCTGGTTTATTAAGTCTGTAATGGCGGATTTTCTAACTCATAATTACGATATGGAAATTGCAGATGGATCAGTAGAAACGATTTTCATTACCGCTGATCCTATGGATGAAATTAACGAAGCCTGGGGAGAAACGAAAGTATTTTTCGGCTCAATAGCACTGATGCTATCGGTAATATTCTTCACCGTAAACCTCGTTTTTAACTCCATGCTAAAAGCCGTTAAAGCGATTCTATCTGGCTTACGTCAAGTTGAAACTGGCCATTTTGATTTGCAATTACCGCATTTTAAAATTAGTGAATTTAATACCATTGCAATGGAAATTAACGGTATGAGTCGGGCGTTAAAAAACGCACAAACAAATAATCAAGCGTTAGCCCTGCACAGCATGAAGATTCAGGAAACTGAACGACAAAATATGTCTCGCGAATTACATGATGAAATGGGCCAATCTTTAACAGCAATCAAAGCGATGGCCGTAACATGCCAACAACCGAAAACCGATGTAAAGGCGATTACCGATTCTATTATTAAAATTTGTGACCATTTATCTGTTGTTGTTCGCTCAATGATGAAAACGCTTCACCCTCTTAGTTTGTCAGAGCTTGGTTTAGGCGCAACATTGTCGGAATTGGTCACCGAATGGCAGCGACGAAATGAAACATTATGCTTTGATCTTGAATACGACCCGTCATTGGAAAGCTTAAGTGATGAAATTGCGATCCATGTTTATCGAATAGTCCAAGAATGTCTAACTAACGTTGTGCGTCATGCAAACGCGTCAAAAGTAGAGGTTCTTATCAACAAAGACGCTGATCAGGTAAAAATTACAGTAACGGATGATGGTCAAGGTAAACAATTCAATCCAGCCGGGTTTGGTTTATTAGGTATGCGCGAACGGGCTGAAAACCTAGGTGGCCAATTCCATATTGAGTCCATCGAAAACTATGGTGTAAAAGTCACAGTGGAACTGCCTTATTGGGAAGACAAGTAATGCAAACAAATAAATTGAAGGTCTTGTTAGTAGATGATCATATGGTCGTGAGGGCTGGATTTAGAATGTTACTCGCCTCGCAAGATTTTATCGGTGATATTGTTGATATTGAACGTGGTGAATTAGCAACCAAAGAATATCGGCGTTTTAAACCTGATGTGGTTGTTATGGATTTATCGATGCCTGGAATTGGTGGTCTTGAAACCATACGTCGGTTATGCAAATGTTATCACGGTGCGCTCATTTTAGTGTACAGCATTCATGATGAGAAGATTTATGTAGAGCGCGCATTAGATGCAGGAGCAAAAGGTTACGTCACTAAAAACAGTGCTGCAGAAGTCTTAGCTGAAGCGGTTGCGGTTATTGCAAGTGGTAAGGAATATATAGAAAAAGGCTTGTTACCCAACAATACTGAAATACGCTTCAATGGACCGAAAAAGACCAAACATAAACTTAATCTCCTTTCGCCAAGAGAATTTGATGTTTTCAGGCTGTTATCTAAAGGTTTAAACGCTCACAACGTTGCCAATGAGCTTAGTCTGAGTTACAAAACAATTTGTAACTACAATACACAAATTAAAAACAAACTGAATGCTAGCACATCAGCAGAACTGGCGAATATCGCCATGGTTCATAATATTATTTAAATCCAACGAAATGAGAAAATGAGCTTAAATACTTCGCTATCAATATGCTGGTTAACGACAAGGTATTAAGCAATCGCCAAGTTGAAATGCAACTATGTTAAAAATAAACAGCTTATACGGTTGTTTTTCATCCGTTTTATATCCATAACAACCTCTGTAAATACAGAATAATTCTGCCCTGCCCTATAACTAACAGGCAAGTGACTTTGTAGTATAAATAGGTTAATTTAATCTTATAACCTGTGTACAAAAGGCTGAAGGGTTGCGGATGACATTCAACAGGGTAAATCAATAAAACCATGAGTTTGAGTAACAAAAATGAAAACTCGATGTATCAAAACGGATTAAATAAGTAGGATATTTTAGATGTGGACCCAAAGAAGAGAATCAAATCAATCTATTCGCACAGGCGATCATCGAAATCCCTATCAACGAGACAAAGCGAGAATATTACATTCTGCTGCATTTAGACGTTTACAGGCTAAAACCCAAGTTTTAGGTGTGGGCATGAGTGATTTTTATCGAACGCGATTAACTCACTCGCTAGAAGCATCACAAATTGGTCAGGGCATAACAGCACAACTCCGCAATAAATACCCAGAACTTACCCAGCAACTTGATGTAAATGAACAGCTAATCGAAGCACTCTGTTTGGCCCATGACATTGGACACCCACCCTTTGGGCATGGTGGCGAAGTGGCGTTACATTATAAAATGTACAAACATGGTGGTTTTGAAGGCAATGGGCAAACCTTTAGAATTGTCGGAAAATTAGAACCATACACATTAGAACATGGCATGAATCTGAGTCGTCGCACTATGTTAGGTTTAGTTAAGTATCCCAACTTTATCGATAATCTTACCAATCAGCGGATCGAAACAGATCAAGTGCCTCATCGCCAAGTTAAAGCCGATCTATGGCATCCACCCAAGGGTTTATACACTTGTGATACGGAAATGTTTAATTGGCTGTTAGAGCCATTGTCTGAGAACGATAAAAATAAATTTGTAGCCTTTAATCAGTTTGACGATAAACACAGTAAAACACGCTTCAAAACATTTGATTGTTCCATAATGGAATTGGCTGATGATATCGCCTACGGTATTCACGATCTTGAAGATGCTATTGTCATGGGAATCATTCACCGTGAGCAATTCCAACAAGAAGTTACTGCAAAAATTAAAGATTTAACGGATTTCGTTTTATCTGAAAATATAGATTCAATCACTAACAAACTATTTAGTGAATATCACCATCAACGTAAAGACGCCATTGGTGCGTTAGTAAACGCGTTTATCACCTCCATCGAGATCGTTCCCAAAACAGAACACTTTGATGAACCCCTATTAGCGTATGACGCGGCGTTCCCTATCTCTTGTCATAAGGCGTTAGGATTGTTCAAGACATTTGTATTTAACCGCGTTATTCGTAAGCCGGATATTCAATTAATTGAATATAAAGGACAACAGATTGTGATGGAACTGTTTGAGGCCATTCAGTCCGATCCAGCTCGGCTATTACCAGAGAACACAAGAGTTCGATGGCGAGCAGCAGAGTTAGAAAATAATGGAAACCGGGTTATTGCAGATTACATATCTGGCATGACCGATGGTTTTGCATCTAAACTCTACAGCACTTTGTTTTTACCCAAGTCTGGCAGCATTAACGATCAATTTAGCGGTTAAACAATTGTCTTTTTATTAAAAACATTGCAACTTTTTATCCAATTCTTCTTTCTATACGTATAAGCGAAGCGTAGTTTGAATATATTGGATGGTTAATGTTAATAAAAATTCCCAAAAATAGTGATGAATCTGAAAGTCAGGTAACACCCAAAGCAATTTATCAGCAGCGCAGAAGCATGTTGAAGGCAATGGGATTTTTAGGCACAAGTGCCCTACTTGCTAGCCAACCCGCCCGCGCATTAGGTTGGTTTTCTAATGATCAAGAAGGATTCGAAACCAAGCCCTTGTCATTTACTAAATCGACTCAGTTTAGTACTTCAGAAACACTGACACCATTGGACAAAGTTACCTCTCATAATAATTTTTATGAATTTGGAACCGCTAAATCGGATCCTAAGGAAAATGCCCAAAAATTCAAAGTTGAACCTTGGACGTTAAGCGTAGATGGCTTGGTCGAAAAGCCAATCACCCTAGATTACGATGCTCTGACTAAACTATTTCCACTGGAAGAACGAATTTACCGTCTTAGGTGCGTTGAAGCTTGGTCAATGGTCATACCGTGGATAGGTTTTCCTTTAGCTAGTTTGATCAAGCTTGCTAATCCCCTTAGTTCTGCTAAATATGTCGCCTTTGAAACCTTAGATGATCCTAAACAAATGCCTGGTCAAAAAAGTCGCTTTATTGGCGGCGGAATTGATTTTCCTTATGTTGAAGGTTTACGAATGGACGAAGCATTACATCCATTAGCGTTATTATCGGTTGGGCTATACGGTGAAACCTTACCACCACAAAACGGTGCACCAATTAGACTCGTAGTGCCATGGAAATACGGCTTTAAAAGTATCAAATCTATCGTACGAATCAAGTTGACCGACAAGCAACCGCCAACCACATGGCAAAAGCTAGCGGCCAACGAATACGGGTTTTATGCGAATGTGAATCCAGCCGTTTCTCATCCCCGTTGGAGTCAGGCAAGTGAGCGAAGAATTACTAGTGGTGGTTTATTTAATCAAACCCGTACGCCAACTTTACCATTCAATGGCTATGACGAAGTTAGCCATCTGTATAAAGGTATGGATCTAAGACAGTTCTTTTAAGTGATGTTTAAGTGAAATTAAAATTAACCAATAGACGTATATTTTGGCTAAAAGTGGCAATTCACCTGGCTGCATTAGTGCCTTTAATTTGGGTCTTTTATCAAGGCTTTATTGATCAGCTTGGCGGAGATCCAGTTAAAGAGCTTCTGCATTTTACCGGTATTAGCGCCTTTAATTTGCTGCTGATTTCACTTCTTGTGTCGCCCTTAGCAAAACGATTCAGGATAGCTGCATTAATTAGAGTGCGCAGGTTGATCGGGCTTTATGCGTTTGTGTATGCCTTAACGCATTTCCTGAGTTATATACTTTTTGAACTACAACTAGCTTGGCAACTTGTTATTTCGGAAATCATAAAACGCCCCTACATAACAGTTGGGTTTATTGCTTTTGTCATTTTGTTATTACTCACAATGACCTCCACTACATGGGCCCAGCGTAAATTAGGTAAAACATGGCAAACCCTTCACAATTTTGTGTATATCGCAGCAATTTTAATCGCATTCCATTACATTTGGTCGGTCAAGTCAGACATCCTTCAGCCTTTAATTTACTGGGCTTTATTGTTGCTTCTGTTGTTTTTCCGGAAACAAAAATTTATTCAATTGATTAAAAAATGTAAAAAAACACTTGCATGAACATATATACAGTACTACTGTATATACAACCACTGTATATTAATACACTATTGAGGTAGTTCATGGCACAGGTAGATTTAACACAACAACAATGTTTACCCAGCAATAATCAATTGCATTATCAAAACTATATGGCTCATTATGGTCTTAACGAGCTATCTGATGCTAAGTGGATGTATTTAATTTCTGACCGCGTTAGCTTTTCAGGTAAATTTGATAAGGCCATTCGATTAAACAAACCAGCACAAGATACTTTGTTCAATTGGCTAGAGAAAATTGTACTTGCTGGTCAATGTTCAGTTTTATTTGTAGAAAATCTGCCAGTTGATGATATTCGTACAGCTAAAATTAAATCCCTTTGCGAGCAAAACTTTATAACCTTGATTAATTTAACCTTAGACTCCAAGCTACCAGATAATTTAATAATTGGTCCTTGGCATTAATGTTTGTGGCGCACTGAGCTTGCGTCAAGCATTAAAAGTTGAGGGATAATACTAAGAGACTCATTTGCTTACCGCAAATACTCACAGTGTTGTTTTTCGTAAGCTATTGTTTGTTACTCAATACTAGATTAGATTTAAGATGTACCTGAATATCATAGAGTTGTTTAAGCTGTGCTGAATAGTAATCATGAATGCCCCTGTTGTAGTGGCGAGTCCTTTGAAAATTGTTGTAGACCTTTTATTTCAAAAACAAAATACCCTGATACTGCTGAACAATTAATGCGTTCACGGTATAGCGCCTATGCCAAAAATAATTACCAATATATTTTAGATACATACGCTAAAGCCTCCCGCCAAAACCTATCTATTAAAGATCTCCAGCAAAGTGACAATGAGACACAGTGGCTGTCCCTTGAGATTGTTAATTGCCCAAGTGAAAACATTGTAGAATTTAAAGCTTATTCTCGTTCGGACAAGACATTTTATTTACTTCATGAAGTATCTAACTTTATGTTAGAAAATGAACACTGGGTCTATGTTGACGGAGAAATAAAAGACGATACCGGTCAAGTCCAGCTAAATCGAAATGATCAGTGTCTATGTGGAAGCGGAAAAAAGTATAAAAAATGTTGCATGGGGTAACCCAGTGAATTACTCGCTAACATCATTTAGTCATTAGAATCATTGTCTAACAGTTTCAATTTGAGACTAACTAACAGACAGCCATTAAAGTAATTCTAAAGTCACTCTAAAATTACTATTTAAGTTTCTATATTTTTATAAATAGTTGCAACTATTGATGCTCAATATTGCGCTGCCACTTTATGTCCCATTACATTTACCTTTATGTTATTCCGTTGATTTAATTGGTTAAAAATTAGTCTTTGTCAAATTTTGAGAAAAATACAGATAAAAATCGCTCTGATTTGACGTTTAGTGCAATAAGTATTTGCAGTTAGATTTTAACAGTCTAAGATCATAAACGACCACTGCCACAATAATAATAATTTGAGCCTCAAAATAGAGAATAGATATCAAAAATACAGCGCAGGGTTATTTCATATTAAACATCAGGACATAACATACATGAAAAAAACACCTATATTCAAAGCCAAAGAACATTGGTTAAAAGTCGCGTTAATGATGAGTGCTTCAACAGCAATTTTTACAGCCTCACCCACTTTTGCTCAGCAACAGTCAGATCAATCAGCGAATAATTCGGTAGAAAAGATCAGTGTCATAGGTTCTCGTCGTCTAGGACGAACAGTGGAAGATAGTCCAGTTCCTATCGATATTATTGGTGGCGATGCCCTCAACACAACCGGTCAAACAGAAACAAATATGATCTTAGGCAGTTTGCTGCCAAGTTTTAACTTTCCTCAGCCTTCATTAACAGATGGCACAGATCACGTTCGCCCTGCACAACTGCGTGGTCTAGCACCTGACCACACGTTGGTTTTGGTTAACGGTAAGCGTCGCCATTCTAACGCTTTGCTTAATTTAAATGGCTCTACAGGACGTGGTTCCTCAGCTGTTGATTTAAATGCAATACCAGCTAATGCGATTGAACGTATTGAAGTATTAAGAGACGGCGCAGCTGCGCAGTACGGCTCCGATGCTATTGCCGGTGTCATCAATATTGTTTTAAAAAGTGCGAGCAGCGGTGGTTCAGCATCAGTGACCTATGGTGCCAACGTAACCACTATGGACGGCGTTCCTGATTTAAACGATGTAGGCATTGGTGAAGACGGTAATTTAAGCTTTACTGAAGGCAGCGATCGCGAATTAACTGATGGGCAAACTACGACGCTAAGAGGTAATATTGGTTTAGAGCTTGGAGATGACGGCTTTATTAATATTTCAGCTGAATTTCGCGACCGCAGTGCAAGTAATCGTTCTGACTACGATACTCGCGAAAACTACGCGCGCTTGGAAGACGGTTCACTCGACCCTCGCGAACTGACCTGGGATCGCTACAATCATAATTTTGGTAATGGTGACGTAGAAGATATGGCCGTATTTGTGAATGCCGGCCTAACATTGAATGCAGAAGCTGAATTATATGCCTTTGGCTCATACAGTACCCGAGAAGGTGAAGGCGGTGGATTTTATCGTAGAGCACAAGATAGCCGCAATATTGAATCTATTTACCCAGATGGATTTTTACCTATTATCACTTCAGATATAAATGATTATTCATTGGCCACTGGTATAAAAGGTGATTTGAGCGATTGGAATTATGATGTATCAGCAGTTTACGGTGAAGATGAATTTAAATTTGGGGTAATCAATAGCTTAAATACATCTCTTGGGCCAACTAGCCAGACAGAATTTGATGCAGGAACTCTAATTTACGACCAGTTCACTTTAAATATCGACCTAAGTCGAGAAGTTGACGTAGATGGATTAGCCAGTGGGGTTAACGTAGCGTTAGGCGCAGAGTATCGCCACGAAGGTTACGAAATTAAAGCCGGTGAAGAAGCATCCTATATCCAAGGTGAATTCGATGGTGCAGCAGGCTCGCAAGTATTCCCAGGGTTTACTCCTGAATCAGCTGGTGACAACAGCCGCCACAATATCAGTTTGTATGTGGATTTAGAGGCCTATGTAACCGATGACCTGAACGTGACTGTAGCTGCACGTTATGAGGATTATTCTGATTTCGGTTCAACAGTGAATGGTAAAATCGCTACCCGTTATACGCTTACCGAAGACATCGCACTTCGCGCATCTGTATCAACGGGGTTTAGAGCGCCATCTCTACAACAACAGTATTTCACCTCAATCGCGACAGTCTTTGTTGACGGTGAACCAACCGAAACCGGTACTTTCTCACCTAGCAGTGATGTCGCAATAGCCCTTGGTTCGCCGGGTCTAGATGCTGAAGAATCAGTAAACTACGGAGCAGGTATCACCTGGTCTCCTGATTCTAACGTGAGTGTGTCTGTTGATTATTACAACATTAAAATTGATGATCGTATCGTGTTATCTAACAACCTATCAGGTGCGGAAATTGAAGCCTTGTTAGCAGGTACAGGCGCTAACCGTGCACGCTTCTTTTTAAACGCTATTGATAGTGAAACTTCAGGTGTGGATGTAGTGGTTTCATATAACACTGACATTCAAAACTGGGGAGATATCGCCTTTAATGCGGGCTTTAACTACAATAAAAACGAAGTTACCGACATCATAGATCCGCCAGATGTGTTAGCCGGTGCAGGCTTTGATCAAGACAACTTATTTTCAGATGTAGAGTTACGTCGTTTTGAAGTTGGCTCGCCTAAAACCAAACTTAACCTAAGTGCAGTTTGGAGTATGGATGAATGGCATGCCACATTGCGAACCACTCGTTATGGGGAAACTCAAGAGCCATCAACAGATCCGGCAACAAATGAAGTATTACCTAACAAATGGGTGACAGACTTGGATGTCAGTTATGACGTATCCGACAATCTAACCCTTACCTTAGGGGCAAATAACTTGTTTGATGTATACCCTGATACTACCCGTGAATTAGTCGATGAAGTAAGCACCTTTTCACGATTGTTCCCATACTCTGGCTTTTCACCGTTTGGTTTCTCAGGCCGTTTTGTCTACGGTAAAGTTTCAGTTACTTTCTAATTTTTTCAATGAGTGACTTTTGCTGAACAGCAAAATGAGATTGAAACGCGAGAATATAAGTGGATACAGTGAATGCTGTATCCACTTTTTTATGGTTTTTCTGTTTAATCCATTGTGTTTCTGGGCAGACAAAATCATACCGACTTTAATTGATCGAGCTAATCACCCAGTATAGAGGTAAGCAATTTTTCGCCCACACATATCCCGTCAAATCTGAAACTGATTTTCTAAGGGGGCTTTTCTATAAAAGTAACCTTTCTTATTGTTTCGCTTTCGATGGTGTGTGAACAAAGGTGTTTATTTAGAATACCATTGATCATTTCAAGCAAACTGAAATGATCAATGTTCTTCGAGTAGCAATACAAGATTTTAATTCTTGCATATACAAATTTAGATTTTTGAATCTATCCATGCATGTATATTATCTGTCAATACAGTTAAGTTAACCGCGCCATGGATAAGTATTTGATCGTTAAATTCTGGCAAAGAAAATTTATCTCCCAATTTTTCTTTAGCCAATTTACGTAATTCAAGAATACGAATTTGCCCCAATTTATAAGAGGTCGCTTGTCCTGGCATGACAGCATAGCGCTCTACTTCTCTGGTTATGGATGCGACACTTTGCCCAGTATTTTTGTACATCCAGTCAATTGCCTGTTCTCTACTCCACTTCTTGTAATGGATTCCCGTGTCTACCACGAGTCGAGCGGACCTAAAAAGATCTGATTGCAATCGACCAATATCACCTAGAGGATCGTCATCGTATAAGCCCAGTTCTTTAGCAAGTAATTCTGCATAGAGCGCCCAACCTTCACCATATGCGCTAAACCACAGCATATTCCGAATCATAGGCATATCGTCAATTTCCTGAGCGATACTCACTTGTAGGTGGTGACCAGGGCTGGCTTCATGATAAACCAAAGTCGGTAACGAAAGGATTGGCCAGTCAGCCGTGTCCTTTAAGTTGATCCAAAAAATACCTGGGCGAGAACCGTCTAGGTTTGGTGAGGTATAATAACCACCAGGAGAGTTGTCTTGTTCATAAATTGATATACGACGAACTTCAACTTCGGCCTTTGGAATGGTGTTAAGAATATTAGGCAGTAATAATTCTACTTCTCGCATTTGTAAGTTGAGATCGTTCAACAACGTATTTCGCCCTTCATCGGTATTTTGATATAAATTGGCAGGATCTTCTGACAAGCTAATGACTCTTTCGATAACATCGCCTTGCGAGTAACCGACAGACTTTAGGAGTAAATCTAGTTCAGCCTTAATGCGTGCAACTTCGTTTAACCCTAGTTGATGAATTTGTTCGGCGTTCAAATCGCCAGCACCAAAGTTTTGCAGCGCTAAATCATAGCGTTTTTCACCATCGGGCAGCGCCCAAATACCTGGTTCACTTTGTGCTGAGGCTAAAGTGGCAGTAAGTGCTTGGTGAAGTCTGGCATAACCTGGATAGACTTTTTCCAATGTGATTTTTTGAGCACGTTTAACATAGTCTGCGCGCTCTGCATCACTAATACCTTCCACCGATTTTAAACGGTTATCTAACACCACTACTAGTGGGTTTTCAGCGGGAATGGAACTCGTCATGCCATTGATCACATTTAACGCACCTTCAATGGCAAATTTAGGTGGGATTACACCGTGTTTGGCATCTAAGCCCACAACATCAGCCATATCTGTAAACGCTTCTTCTAACAAACTCAATCTCGTCAGATAGTTTTCTACATCCGCTTTATTATTTAGTGGCTGTTCAGTTTGAAGGGATCTTGGTAAGTCTATGTGTATACCCGTTAACTGAGTTATTGAATAGGGGGTATAAATTGAAAGTGGATCAAATGCACCGAATACATAGGGTTCAAATCGTTTTGTCATTGCAATGGCATTAGCTAAAACATCATAAGTCGTTGCCGCAGTTCCAACTAATAGTGAACGGTCAATTTTCAATAATTCAGCTTCCATTGAATCTCGTAAAACTTTTGAATTGGCAATATTTTCAACGGAATAGTCTGCAAGTTTGTGGTTAAAGCCCCCCCCGAAATATTCTTCCGAAACACCTAAGGTTGTCGCCAGTGTTGGTGTGCGCTGCAATAACGCTTTAGTTTGTTTGTCCATCAAGGCTAAAAATGCAGCCGTTTCGTCTTGATTAGTTTGTTGTTGAACTACTAATTTAACGTCTTGCTTACTCTCTGGCATTTGAGGATTACTAAAACAAGCCACTAAGTTAAGTGTCATTGCTGTTGTGATGCATATTTTGAATAATTTCATATTTTCTTCCCTTGCTTTGGGTTTACTTTTGAGAAGTATTTACTTTTCTCTATCCTAAAAAATTAGCTTAATACAGCTATTAGCACTTATTTTTTTCTATATTCGAGAGCTGGAGCACGATCACCAATCATAGACTTATATTTCAACGAGTCTTTTCTTTCAAGGTATTCTTTTTTCGCTGCTTTAAGATTATCAGGATCCGCGAACAAACTGATTGCGGTTTTCGTTAATACATCACTGGCTAAATACATGCCCTTATATCCGATACCTGTACCACTCATTGCTGAAGCTTGCCAAGTATGGGGGGGTGTTCCTCTTACCCAGGTAGCACTTGAGATTCCTACGGTAGGCACCTGCCAACTAACATCACCCACATCGGTAGAAGCTGACCATACAGTAATTTTTTCACTAAATGGAAGCGCCGTGCTGTGCTCATCATCACTAAAAGAATGGTTTAAGGTTTGACTGATTTTTTTAGCAAATTGTTGTTCATCTTTGGATAATTCAATAGGTTTGGCAGCTAAGATAGCTTGGTCGGCTAACCTAGATAAGGCAACGTTAGGAAGCACACTCCATACACCACCGGTAACTTCGACCTCTACTTTGGTTTGGGTACCAAGTGCAGCACCATTTGCCGCATTAGTGACTCTATCCCACAGAGATAATACCACCGCAGGTTCTGGAGAGCGGACGTAGTAATATACTTCGGCAAACTCAGGAACAATATTTGGCGCTGTGCCACCATGGGTAATAACATAGTGAATACGAGTGCCGTCTGGAACATGCTCCCGCATTAAATTTACCATCATGTTCATAGCTTCCACTCCATCTAACGCAGAACGCCCTTTATCAGGTGCCGCGGCAGCATGTGCCGCTACGCCATAGAAACGAAACTTACCGCTTTTGTTGGCCAGTGAAGTATACGGAGCTGCTGTTGTGCTATCCGATGGATGCCAATGTAAGGCAACGTCCACCTCATTGAACAAACCTTCCCTCACCATATACACTTTACCAGAACCGCCCTCCTCAGCTGGCGTGCCAAACACTTTTATCCGACCTTGTTTGGGGTGTTCATCTAAATAATCAGCTAGCGCCAACGCAGATCCAATTACGCCACCTGCAAACAAGTTGTGGCCACAAGCATGTCCATCATGTACATGATCATTACTTACAATCGGCTGTTTATCAGGTGTATTATTGACTCCCATTCCTGGAAGCGCATCCATTTCAGCGAGTAAACCAATTACTGGTCCACTTTCACCGTATTGTGCAACAAAAGCAGTTGGCATTCCTGCGATCCCTGCTTTTACGGTGAATCCGCGTTCAGTCAGTACTTTTTGCATCAGCGCACTACTATTATGCTCAAGAAAGCCTAATTCAGGTGACTCCCACATGGTCTTAGCAATTTGTTTCATTACCGGTTGGTATTTGTTAGTGGACGTTACATCTTCTTGGTTTTGTGCCAGTGCAACATTTGCAAAACTAGTTATTACACACAATAAACTTGCTGCTATTCCCTGGTTAACTATTTTTTTCATGATTATTTCTCGCAGTTAGTTTGTTTGCAGTTATCGATATAAAAAGATTCTGGTGCCGTGGCAATAAGAGTACTGATCAACGTATTGGCAGCATGCCTAGCAACATAGCGGGTTTTTTCATCCGGTTCATTGTCACCCACTTCGTATGTCACACCGTGTACTTTATAAGTATCGGCAATAAATTGTTTAAAAACCCCTTTTCCAGGAGATGTGCCGGGTTTATCAACCACTTTAAATACACCTTTGGTTTTTTCTTGCAGTGCGGCTAACCAATCTATTACCAAAGATGTAGGAGCAATATTTTCTTCCATCGGAATGCTGTAAAAAACATTGTTATAAGTTGAGTGGAAGTCCATTCCCATCACTATTTTACCGCCGCCTTGGGTGATCTTATCTAAATATGTTTTCACCGCTTTGGTTTCAGGTTGCGAGAAGGTATTCCAATCCCGATTAAGATCTTTATGACCAAGATTATGTCGCCAATGCCCATTCGCAACACCATCAGGATTTAAATTAGGCACAACCAACACATTAAAACGAGATAGAAATGCTTTTTGGCTAGCTGTAGTGGTTAGGAATTCATCTAAAAAAGAAAACATTGCCACCGCCCCAGTTACTTCAGGTGGATGTTGACGGCCAATAAAAACAACCCATTCGGTATTATCTTTATTTTCCAATACGAAAGCTGAAATAGCACGACCTTCAGAAGAGTTGCCTAAACTAAAGGCTTGTATGTTAAATTTATTACCCGCTGATTTGAGCCAAGTTGTGTAAGCATCATTGGGAACGGGTCGTTGAGCTGCAACATAGGTTGGTGTTGAACTAACATCAAGTTCAACTAACATACCCTGCTCATTTGTATCAAATGCTAAACCATTCCAGTTAACTTGATCTTTGCTGACTTTAGGAAGGTACCTGGGTGTATATCCTTCAAAGGTTAATAATATATTTACGGTTTTAGGCACCTTTGTTTGAACACTAAAATAATACCAAGGACTGGGGTTGACGGTCTTATCTTCAGGCATAAAAGTTAGCACGTATTGCCCGCTTTGATTTAATTCGCAATTATCTAAACGTCCTGATTCAAAATTAGCTGAAAAAGACAGCTCCTCAAATTCGCAACCGTTGGCGATAACGGGAGCAAAAGCCAATATAACTAGTAGTATTCGAAACATGAATTCTCCATAAGGTAAACGCAGGTAGGATAATCTAAGCATGGTTATTTTATATTTAGTATTAAAGGTTAAAATTTAATGGCTAATATGGCTCTGTAACGAAAGTGTACAAAAGCCATAATTAGGAAATTTATGGTCAACGATGGTTAATTTAGAGCTTAGGCACATTCGTGCGTAAATTTAAAATGAATACCACATCGATTTTGTGACTAACAATCAAAGTCCCTTGAGGTTTTGAAGTGTTGGTTTGTCTAAAACCTGTATCCATGAACCATAAGTAGGATTGCCTAAAACAAACCATTTCACTCCCCAATTATCTTGGTATTGAGTGACTAATTCTTTTCGCGTAGTTGATGAAATAGCAGATTTCACATTCGGTAAAAAGTCGCCTAGATCATCACCGATCAACATGATGATACGATAGGACTGTGCAACCAATTCACGTCTTGATTGTTTTTCAGAACTCCAAGTTGATTTTTCTTTTTTTAGAAATAATTGCTTAGCATTAACCTGTTTTATGCCTACATTCTTTAGGTTATTTATGGTTTCCTGCTTTTGTGGACAGCTATCTGAAACACTTTTTCTGGCCTTACATTCTCGGTTGGTAATATAAATAATCTCTATACCCATTTGTTGAGCATGGTTGATAAATGCCACTGCTCCTGGAATCTCTGGTGCGGCTTGCATCGCCACCCATTGATCCCATTTTTTTGAGTCATAGGTGTGATTATGCAAAATCATATCAGCTTGAAACTGTGAGTTATCGAGCACTGTTTCATCTATATCTAATACAATAGCTGGTGGTAAATTAGCATAATTATTTTGTTGTTCTACGGCTGAAGTCCAAGTTGTATCATTTAACGCATTGGTTAATTGCAGCTCTGCCGCTTTATAGGTTTGTAGCGCGTTTGCTTGGTATTCTGCAGAGGTTTGCATCCACAAAGTACTATTCAAATTGCTTAACTCATTAGTGGTATCGACTGATGATTCCTTATGGATCACCACACAACCGCTAAGACTCACAACCACGGCAAGACTAAAAAGACCTACTAAAAATCGCATCTACAAAAACTCCTAACTATCTTCTATTTACCATCGTAATGGCACCTTTACATTGATGCTGAACAAGCCAAAAGACTTTCGGCACCACCAACCGATTCTACTAACTCTTTGCCAACACTATGTATTTCTTCAATATCTAATGGCCAAGGATATTTTTTCGACGAATATGGGAATAATACGTAAAGAATATTTCCTTTTGGTTTGCCAGCCCCATTTCGTGGATTTACATTCGTTCCACCAAGATTTTCGGCTAAAGCCATAGATATCTCTCCTAAACTGGCGTTCGAAGGACCCACATCTGCCACTACAAAGGCACTACTTTCACCGGATTTGAGGTTAAAAGCCATGCCAATATCACCTAGGCGGCCTGTCCCTTTTTTACTGTAAAATTTACCGGGAAAAACTAAATACGGAATTTTGGTTGCATCAACATATCGAGACACGTCCAACATATCTTTATTTTTATCAAACAAAGACGTTTTGGATATAAAATAGCCCGCAAACTCACCGTCTTCTTGAATATAGGGCTTTGTTGGATCATTTGGATCTTGAACTAAAACAGAATTCCACCAACTATGGTTTGGATAGCCTGCATTTAAATAATTATCTAACCCCGTATTATCGGGGTGATAAGCGTTTGGCGCACCGTCAGCGTCTATGGCTTTATGTTCAGTTTGAAAAATAAAGGCTGACTTAGATGAATTAAGTAACAACCTTTCTTGTTGGTAATTTTGCCAAGAATCAAAGTCACACTCTACTGCATGAACTAAAAAAAATGGTATTGATAAACAGACTAGGAACGTTTTTAAACGATTTTTCAACTGAAACGACTCCTAACGCTAAATAATTTAAGTACAAACTATAGTCTAAACTAGCCTTATCAGAGATTATTGTTTATCTACGGGTTATTCCATCAAACAAATCGTAAAAGTTTTGAGTTGTCACCGCTGCTAGTTCTTCAACACTCACGCCTTTAAGTTGAGCGATAAATTCGGCCACTTCGACCACATAACCAGGTTGATTTTGTTTGCCACGATAAGGTATTGGAGCCAACCATGGTGAATCAGTTTCAATTAACAACTTGTTTAATGGCAATGCTTTCACTACTGCTTGCAGCTCTTGAGCAGATTTAAACGTAACTATTCCTGAAATCGAAATATAAAAGCCCATTTCAATAGCAGCTTCCGCCATTTCTAAAGATTCAGTAAAACAGTGCAGAACGCCTTTAGTATGTTCAGCTTTGTGTTCTCGTAACAACGCTAAAGTATCTTCACGGGCATCACGAGTATGAATAATCAGTGGTTTCGATAACTCGTTGGCAACTTTTATATGATCAACAAAAGATACCAGCTGTACCTCTTTGGTGTCGCTACTGTAGAAGTAGTCTAAACCAGTTTCACCCACAGCCACCACCTCGGGTCTTGACGCCATGGCTAATAAGTCAGCATAACTGCATGCATCTTCTTGATGCAGTGGATGAACTCCGCAGGATACAGAAACGTCATCAAGTTCAGTGACTTTAGATAACATTTGTGGGAAGTCTTTTACCGACACAGCCACACATAGAAAGTGTTCAACTCCGCGCTGTTTAGCAAAGTGAATAACCTCTTTAAGTTCTGCGCTTGTTTTGTCTAATTTGTCTAAATGACAATGGGAATCAACAAACAAAAATAACTCCTCTTATAATTTTTTATTGGCTAATTAACCGACGATAATCCGTCAACATATCAGATAATATCAACAAACGATTCACGCCGGGATTTTGCAAAGCAATTGAGGCTTTTATTAATTTATCTTCTAGCTTCCATAACAAGCTATTATGCAGTCCCGTCATAGCTAGTTGTGACAAATCATATTGCAGCCATAAAACCACTTGTTCTGCTTCTTTTTGCCACTTTTCTGCGAGTGCTAAAGTGCTGGTTTGTGCTTTTTTTAACTCATCTAAAGACTGCGTGAAATCAGTAAAAGTAAAACCTTCTTTATTGGCCAGCTGAGAAATGATTTTTAATGGGCATTGACCATAAATACGAATTATATCGTCGTTAACACCTGCAACATTTTGGGAGGCTAACCACTGTTTACACTGCTGAAAACTCGGCGCGTGTAAATTGACTTTTTCGCAACGACTGATAATCGTAGGCAATAAGCGTTCAGGATAAGCGGAAACTAAAAATAAAAATGTATTTTCCGTGGGCTCTTCTAAGGTTTTTAAAAGTGCATTTGCAGCAGACTCAGTCATGCTTTCTGCCTGCTCTATAATTAACGTCTTATTACCCGATAGATGGGCTGTGCTAGTCAGCTTTTGAATCGCAACACGAATCAGATCCACACCAATTTGTTTCTCAGATACAACGCGATGCAAATCAGGGTGCGATTGTGCATCGAAAAGTGTACAAGATTGACAACTCCCACAAGGCTTGTTTGAGAGACTTTTACATAAAATGGATTTAGCTAATTGATTACAGAAATCGGTTTTGCCAATTCCCACCGGTCCCTTAACTAAAAGAGCATGATGCAAACTACTATTTTGCGCACGTTGACTAAGTTGTCGATAGGTTTCATCTAACCAAGGGTACACGATTGATCCTTTAAAAAGGTCGTTAAAGCCGTCTTAATATCTCGATGTACCAATTCGATTTTCTGCATTGTATTGATTGTGAAAATGCTGTCATCTTGCTCACACAATTGTAGATATCGATTTCTGGTCCGCTCAAAAAAAGAAATGTCTTCCAACTCTATTCTATCAAGCTCTCCCCTGCCTCTAGCTCGTTTCAAGCCTTCAGTTGGCTCAACATCCAAATACAACGTAAAGTCAGGTTTAAAGCCATTCAATGATAATTGACTTAAGGTAGTCATCTTTTGGCTTGAAATACCTCGTCCGCCACCTTGATAGGCTTGAGAAGATAAATCGTGACGATCACCAATCACCCAACGCCCTTGGGCTAAATTTGGTTTGATGACATTTTCAAGCAATTGCACACGAGCGGCATACATTAATAACAATTCGGCTTCAATTGTCACTTTTTCCTGCCAAGCATGTTTTACACATTCACGAATAGATTCAGCCATAGGCGTACCACCAGGTTCACGGGTACAAACCACCTCTAATCCCGATAGTTCGAGCTGTTCTTTGACCGTGGCGATTGCGCTGCTTTTACCCGCACCTTCTAGGCCTTCAATAACAATAAATTTACCAGACATTCAATTAGTTACTTTTACTTCTATTTAAGTTGATATTGCCTTACGGCTCGGTTGTGTTCTTTTAAGGTTTCTGAGAAATAATGGGTGCCATCACCTTTGGACACAAAATAGTATTCTTCTGTATACAATGGGTGCAATACGGCATCGATACTTAGTTTGCTTGGCATTGCTATGGGCGTTGGAGGTAATCGCTTAATAACATACGTATTATAAGGAGTAGCTTGTCTCAGATCTTTGCGTCTAATATTACCATCAAATGCATCGCCCATTCCATAGATTACAGTAGGGTCTGTTTGTAAACGCATTCCACGATTGAGCCGATTAACAAAGACCGCAGCGATTCTTGGACGTTCAATTGGCACCCCTGTTTCCTTTTCCACAATCGAAGCCATAATTAATGCCTCGTAAGGATTATTGTAGGGTAAATCCATTTGTCTGGTTTGCCATGCACTGGTTAAGTAGTTTTTTAATGCTACATGGGCCGTTTTTACAATGTCTTCTACTTTGGTGCCATTGGTAAAGTGATATGTATCTGCCAATAGCCATCCTTCTATAGACTGACCCGGTAAATCAGGGGACAACATCTCCAGCCATTGCTCGTCAGTTTTTGTTGATTTGATTAAATGCGGGTGATTGTTTAATTGCACTAACCAATCTTGCCAACGTAGGCCTTCAATTAAGCTTATTTGATAGGTTTTTTCCAATCCTCTGGATAATTTATCAAACATATTGCGCGCGCTCATTCCTAAACTCAACTCATAGGTTCCGGCTTTGATTTGACTTAGTTCTGGTTCGAGTTTTAATGCAGCTTTAATAAGCACCGGATGCTTTAGTATTGAGCGTTCATATAACTTATTTATTACGGAGTGGGCGTATTGTCCTTTTTCGACCACCAAAATTTGACTACCCACTATATTCAACGGGTTGTTAAACGCGGTGTTTATCTGATACACCAATACTATCATGACAGCAAAACTTAACACTATGGTCGCTAATAAAAACTTTAACCACCTACTCATTTAAAACTACCTCGTGTTGATTGGTACTGAACCAATCAGAAAAGACACTTTGAGTGCTATCTAACATTAATTTTTGTCCGTCAATAACGAAGGTTTTGACTTTGATAATTTTCATAAGGCTATTGGATATAAATGCTTCATCGCAATCGAGTAACGACTGCAAAGGATGATTTGATATGGCCAAAGGCACCTTAGATTTCCCCATTACATTAACAATATGGTTACGCATAACGCCGGAAACACCGCAATTATCTAAGTTTGGTGTAAACCACTGTGTTCCTTTGCGCCAAAACAGATTCGCTGCGCTACACTCAATAACATGCGAATCTGTGTCACACACAATAACATCATCAACCTGCATGTTTCGCATTTCGTGTTTAATTAATACTTGTTCTAATCGATTTAAATGTTTAATACCGGCTAATAAAGGTTGTTTAGCTAGTTGGATAGTGCTTAACCCTAGCGTCAAACCTTGTCGACTTAATTCTGCGTAGTGTTTAGGCATGTCAGAAACACTCAAATAGCAGTGTGGCGACGTGACTCCAGCGGTATCATAACCTCGGCCTCCATACCCTCTGGAAATGACTGCCTTTACAACCTGGTTTTCATGAATTAACCCAAACTGTTCAAGCTTACCTTGCAAACTATGCCAATTTGTAAAATCGATTTTTAATCGAGCACACCCCTCTTTTAATCTCGCTATATGTGCATTTAACAGTTCAATTTTATTATTTGTTACACACATGGTCGTAAAACAACCGTCACCATAGGTTGCAATCCTATCGCTGCTTGATATACGGTCATTAGAGGAAATTTCGATTATCATTTTTTACCAACAAAAAAGCCCAGTAAGAACTGGGCTTAATCTTAAACTATTGAATGTGCTAAGCAATAATTCAATTTAAAATGATACTACATTCTTTTAAATAACAAAGAACCGTTAGTACCACCGAAACCAAACGAATTACACAATGCATATTCCATACTAACTTTTCTTGCCGTATTAGCAACAAAGTCTAAGTCACAACCTTCACCTGGATTATCCAAGTTGATTGTGGGAGGCGCAATCTGATCACGCAAGGCTAACAGCGTAAAGATTCCCTCTACTGAACCGGCCGCACCAAGTAAATGACCTGTCATTGACTTAGTTGAACTGACCAGAACTTTATCTGTAGCAGCACCGAAAATACGTTTTACCGCAGCGACTTCAGCCTTATCACCTGCAGGTGTAGAAGTACCATGAGCATTAATATAACCGATTTCCGTAGCCGGTAGATTGGCATCGTTTAATGCATTTTCCATCGCAGCTGCTGCACCTTCACCATCAGGTGGAGGAGAAGTCATGTGGTAGGCATCACCGCTCATACCAAAACCAACTAACTCGGCATAAATGGTTGCACCTCTAGCCACAGCTTGTTCGTACTCTTCAAGCATAACAACCCCTGCACCCTCACCCATAACAAAACCATCTCGGTCTTTGTCCCAAGGGCGGCTAGCTTTAGTCGGGTCATCGTTGCGTGTTGATAATGCTCTTGCTGCTGCAAATCCACCTAATCCCAAAGGTGAAATTGAAGACTCGGCACCGCCTGCTAACATTGCATCGGCATCACCATAAGCGATAGTGCGAGCTGCTATACCAATATTGTGTACGCCGGTAGTACAAGCGGTAACAATATTTAAATTTGGGCCTTTCAGTCCTTCAAAAATAGATAAGAAGCCTGAAATCATATTAGTAATAGTGGCAGGAACAAAAAAAGGAGTTAGTTTTCGTGGACCACCGGCTAACATTTTCTTATGGTTTTCTTCGATAAGGCCTAAACCACCGATACCGGAACCAATTGCCACACCTACTCTTTTCGCATTTTCAGCTGTTATTTCTAACTTCGAGTCGGCTAAGGCTTGTTTTCCCGCAGCTATTCCTAATTGAATAAAGCGGTCCATCTTTTTTGTTTCTTTCTTGGGGATATAACTTTCCACATCAAAATCTTGAATCTCACCGGCAAACCGAGTGCTAAAATCAGATGTATCAAATGATGTGATGGGACCTATTCCACTTTTACCTTGTAAAATGCCTTCCCATGTAGTGTTGGTGTCTCCACCTAATGGTGTCAGCATGCCAAGACCAGTTACTACTACGCGACGTTTAGACACATAGGCCTCCGCATAAAATTCATTATTTTAAGTATAAAGAAGAAAACGGCCCAGATTGAGCCGTTTATAGGAGTATCTTACGCGTCTTTATTAGCGTTAACGTAGTCGATTGCAGATTGAACTGTAGTAATTTTCTCAGCTTCTTCATCTGGAATCTCAGTATCAAACTCTTCTTCCAAAGCCATTACCAATTCAACAGTGTCTAATGAATCTGCACCCAAATCATCCACAAATGACGCTTCAGCTTTTACTTCTTCTTCTTTAACGCCCAATTGCTCGACGATGATTTTTTTAACGCGCTCTTCGATGTTACTCATGATTCTAGTTTTCCCTATAAGTAGCTAGAGTTTAAATTTCCGGTAGTTTATTCAGCTAGCCTCTGTCTTGCAAGCAAGACAATTAACTTTTTATCTGGTCAAACCACCGAATCAAATTAGTCTAATAAACAATATATTATCAATCAACCTTAAAAAGCATGACTGTTTAATATGTCTATTAGCCCATATACATACCGCCGTTTACATGGATAGTTTCACCCGTAATGTAAGCAGCATTATCACTTACTAAAAAGCTAACAGCGGCGGCAATCTCTTTTGGCGAACCTAATCTGTTAGCTGGAATATCTTTAAAAATGGCTTCTTTTTGCTCGTCAGTCAATGACTTTGTCATATCTGTATCAATAAAACCTGGCGCGACAACATTTACTGTGATGCCTCGTGAAGCAACTTCACGTGCTGTAGATTTACTAAAACCTATCACACCCGCTTTAGCTGCAGCGTAGTTTGCTTGCCCTGCGTTACCAGTGGTTCCAACAACTGAACCAATATTGACGATTCTACCATTGCGTTTTTTCATCATGCCACGTAAAACCGCTTTAGTCAGTTTAAAAATAGGAGTTAGGTTAGTATTTATAATATCTTCCCATTCCTGATCTTTCATTCGCATCAACAAATTATCACGTGTCACACCTGCATTATTCACTAAAATATCGATTTCGCCATGATTTTCTTTAATTTTAGCTAATACTTCATCAAGAGATGCCTGATCAGTTACGTTTAACGTTAGACCTTGACCACCGAATTTAGACAGGTATTCAGTAATTGAGTCAGCACCTTTATCAGATGTGGCTGTGCCAATTACCACAGCTCCTTGTTCTGCAAGTGACTCTGCGATAGCACGTCCAATACCTCGACTTGCCCCAGTTACCAGAGCAACTTTTCCGTTTAAATCGTTCATTTTAATACCCTATTACAGTAGATTTTGGACTGATTCGACCGTGTTCAAAGCGTCTGTTTCTATGGATTTATTGATACGTTTTATAAGACCAATAAGTACTTTTCCCGGCCCGACTTCGTATATTTTTTCAACATTTTGACTAGCTAAAGACTCAATAGTCTCTGTCCATCTGACCGGACAATAAAGCTGTCTTACAAGTGCGTCTTTAATGCTATTTGCGTCTTTAGGTGAATTTACATCGACATTATTAATGACCGCAACACTCGGTTCTGCAAATGCAATTGACTCAATTAACCCAGCTAACTTTTCAGCTGCCGGCTTCATTAATGCGCAGTGCGAAGGCACACTAACCGATAGTGGTAAGGCTCTTTTTGCACCCGCTTCTTTACACAAATTTGCTGCGACTTCTGCAGCTGAGGTAGTTCCGGCGATAACCACTTGTCCAGGTGAATTAAAATTCACCGCTGAAACAACTTCACCAGTTTGTTGTTGCGCCTTTTCACAAGCTTCTAGAATTAAATCATCTGCCAAGCCTATGATGGCATACATAGCCCCTTCACCTGCTGGGACAGCTTGTTGCATGAATTGTCCTCTAGCTTCGACTAATTTGACGGCTTCTTTTAAGCCAATCACATCGGCACACACTAGCGCAGAATATTCACCTAAACTGTGCCCAGCCATATAGTCTGGCTTGGCGTAACCTAAATCCATGAGTAATCTGTAGATTGCCACGCTCGCTGTAAGGAGCGCAGGCTGAGTTATATGGGTTTGATTCAGTTGCTGATTTTCATCATGTTGCACTAAATCCCATAAATCATAACCTAAGGCTTCAGAAGCTTCACTAAAAGTCGTTTGAATTTGTGGATACTTCGCAGCCAGATCGGCTAACATTCCAACTGTTTGAGATCCCTGACCGGGAAACACAAAAGCTTGTTTAGTCATAAATCATACCTTGGGTGTATTTAAACAAAAGTAATTAATATTTTACGAGCGCTGCTGCCCAGGCGAATCCACCACCAAATGCTTCTAACAATAGATTTTGGCCACGTTGTATACGCCCATCTCGTATTGCTTTATCTAGTGCTGTTGGCACTGTTGCAGCAGATGTATTACCGTAATTTTCTAAGGTTAGAACAACTTGGTCCAAAGACATTTCTAACTTTTTGGCCGTTGCTTTAATAATCCGGAAGTTTGCTTGGTGAGGAACCAACCAATCTAAATCCGATTTTTCCATATTATTTGCTTTTAAAGTCAGCTCGACGACTTCACTAAGTTTAGTGACAGCGACTCTAAAGACTTCATTTCCTTTCATGCTACCCCAGTTTTCATGCACAGATTGTTCATTGCCATGTTCAACATGTCCAATTTGTAACAAGTCTCCGTAGGAGCCAGCAGCATTAATATGAGTTGACAGAATACCAGGCTCTTCACTGGCTTCAAGCAGTGTTGCGCCAGCAGCATCGCCAAACAAAATCAGCATTGATCGATCTTCGGGATTGATCATTCGAGACAAACAATCCGTCCCAATAACTAAAACCCGTTTAACCATGCCTGTTTTAATGTATTGATCTGCAACACTCAGGGCATAACAATAGCCAGCGCATGCAGCAGCGATATCAAACGCAGGGATGCCGTCAATATCTAATGCTTTTTGTATTTCACAGGCGGTGCTAGGAAGAGCGTATCGTCCGCTTGTCGTGGCACACACAATCATATCTATAGAGCGTTTATCAATACCTGCAGCTTCAATGGCTTTAAGCGATGCCTCATATCCCATTGTTGCAGCAGTTTCATCCGCTCCTATAATTCTTCTTTCTTTTATTCCCGTTCGATCGGTTATCCACTCATCAGTCGTATCTACCATCATCTCGAGATCTGCGTTGGTACGAACTTCTGCAGGGTAATAACTTCCAGTACCTATTATTCTTGAGTACATATTTTAAGAGCGCTCCATTAAAACGGATTCAATTTTATCTTTTATTTTTTTCGGAACTTGCCGTTGTACTTCTTGTTCAGCTTCCTTAATCGCAAACAAGAAAGCATCCGAAGAAGCATTACCATGGCTCTTGACCACAATTCCGCGCAATCCTATCAGACTAGCGCCGTTGTACTGGTCGGGGTTCACCCTTCGATAGATTTTTCTTAACAGTGGAAGGGCTATTTTGGCTAATAATTTTGTCCACCAGTTTTCATTGGATACGCGCTTAGCTTCTTCTAAAACAAGGGTCGCTAAACCTTCACAAGCTTTCAAAGCGATATTGCCAACAAAGCCATCAGTTACCACAACGTCAGCACAATTAGTAAAGATATCATTACCTTCGACAAAACCAGTATAATTTATTCCTGGGGCTTGTTGTAACAACTGGGCAGTAAATTTTACTTGGTCATTGCCTTTAATTTGTTCTTCACCAACATTTAGCAAAGCCACTCTTGGATTATCAACTCCAGCGACTTCCTGTGCTAAAACCGATCCCATAACCGCATATTGAAATAAGGTTTCTGAATCACAATTAACATTAGCCCCTAAATCCAATAGAAACAACTTATGATGATCATCAGTGGGTAATGCAGATACTAAGGCTGGCCGGTCAATACCTGGTAAGGTTTTTAACACATGATAAGCAATAGCCAATAGCGCACCAGTATTACCGGCACTAACGCATGCATCAGCATCACCGCACTCTACTCTTTCCAAAGCACGGCGCATGGACGAATCTTTTTTATTTCGCAGGGCTGAACTTGGTCTTTCATCCATAGCAACATGTTCTGAGCAATGCTGAATTTCAACACGTTCTTGGATTGATCTATTTTGGGTGCTAATAACTTTGGAAATGATTTGTTCATCACCACAAAGTATAAAATGCAAATGGGGAATTTCGTGCAGTGCTTTTAAAGCAGCAGGAAGAGTTACATGGGGGCCGTTGTCGCCCCCCATAATATCTAACGCAATGGTTAGACGGCTAAAAGTCATTGCTAGTCAGCGATAACTTTTTTGCCTTTGTAGTAACCGTCAACAGTCACGTGATGACGAAGATGCGTCTCACCTGAAGTTGAATCTACAGACAAAGTCGCTCCAGTCAAAGAATCGTGTGCACGACGCATACCACGCTTTGAACGAGTTTTCTTGTTCTTTTGTACAGCCATTACATTACTCCTAGTCTCGCTTAAGTTCTTTCAAAACCGCGAAAGGGTTTGGACGTTCATCGGCCGGTTCAATCTTACCAAACTGCATCTCATCCCGCTTTATTTTGCAATCCTCCTCTGCATGAAGGGCGACAATAGGCAAAGACAATATTAGTTCATCCTCGAACAACTGCAGTAGATTGATTTCTCCATGGTCATTGACCTCTACCGGTTCGTAAATGTCCGGCAATTCAACTGCATCATCTGTTTCAACTGCTTTCCGTCTAATCGGACTAAAACAAAATGATGTGTGAATTGAATGAGCAAATTGCTCATTACATCTCTGACAGACAAGCTCCACTGATGTTGATAGTTGTCCTTGAAAAAAATTCAGACCCTGCTCGTCTTTATCGAATCTTACTTCAGCTTCAACAGTATCAGCAGCGGTGGCCACTGCGCTAAGAAAACGCGCCATGTCAGAAGTCATCATCACACCCTGATAATCAGAGCGTTTTGTAGCACTTTTGACTGGTTCGATAAACTTGGGCAATTTCACTTTCTGCATAGGGCGCGCATAATATAGATTGTAAAGCCGTTAGTCAAAGGAAAATATAGCTAAAAGTACCCTATTCCCTATAATAATTAAGACTTTTTATTAACAGAACGGAAAATTGTGAAAATTGTACTCGCTTCCACTTCGATATATCGTAAAGCGCTCCTTGATAAACTGCAACTCGATTTCACTTGCCACAAACCAAATGTTGTTGAAAGCCGTAAACCTAATGAATCAGCGAAACAGATGTCGTTACGATTAGCGCAAGCAAAAGCTGAAGAAGTGGCTGAGCATTATAATAGCGGACTAATAATAGGTTCGGATCAAACCGCAAGTTTGGATAATGAGATATTAGGAAAACCAGGGAATGCTAAAAACGCTAAAGCACAATTGCAACAATGCCGCGGTAAAGACGTCACATTTTACACCGGTTTAAGTGTTATTGAGGCGGCCAGCAAAAAACAAATATCTATAGTAGAAGAATTCAAAGTAAGTTTTAGAGACTTAACTGACAAGCAAATTGATAGTTACATTGCCAAAGAAGCCCCTTTTGACTGTGCCGGTAGTTTTAAATGCGAAGGTTTAGGCATTAGTCTGTTTACCCAATTACAGGGGCGAGATCCGAATTGCTTAGTTGGCCTGCCACTGATTGCCCTATGCGATGTATTAGCTGAATTTAAAATCGATGTGCTTACATTAAACTCGCAAGTTTAGATTATTTCACAACGCAGTGAAATTTAGGCTTCTCGTTTTCTTAATTCTTTGAGCGCATTGCTTAATGAACTATCCAGATTAGCCGTGTGACTCATTTGCTTTCCGCTAACTGGGTGCACGTATAATATTCGATGCGCATGTAAAAATAATCTATTCAGACCTAGTTTTGTCATGTAATGATTAAACTCTTCGTCCTTATACTTGCTGTCACAGGCAATTGGATGGCCAGCGTGTTGACAGTGCACGCGTATTTGATGAGTCCGTCCAGTAATCGGTGATGCTTCAACTAATGTGGCTTGGGCAAACGATTCTAAAATACGAAATCGAGTTTCAGACTCTTTGCCTTCTGTAGAAACAGATACTATACGTTCGCCAGATTTTACAATATTTTTAAGTAATGGCGCTTTTACTTTAAAGCGATTTTCAGGCCAGTGCCCTTGAACCAATGCTTGGTATCGCTTATCAACCGTTTTTTCACGTAGTTGTTCGTGTAAGTGTTTTAGCGCAGAACGTTTTTTAGCTATTAATAGACAACCTGATGTATCTCTATCTAGGCGATGCACTAACTCAAGGAACTTAGCCGTAGGACGTAACGCACGTAACGCCTCTATCACTCCAAAACTTAAACCACTGCCACCATGCACTGCCATTCCGG
Source organism: Aliiglaciecola sp. 2_MG-2023 (assembly GCF_030548145.1). Taxonomy (NCBI): domain Bacteria; kingdom Pseudomonadati; phylum Pseudomonadota; class Gammaproteobacteria; order Alteromonadales; family Alteromonadaceae; genus Aliiglaciecola; species Aliiglaciecola sp. 2_MG-2023. The sequence goes on along the minus strand of NZ_JAUORY010000005.1, from coordinate 108,226 downwards.
ATGGTTTGTTAACTACAATTAACACTTCATCTTCAAATAAAATGTGTGATTCTAAAGTTGCTACTTTATCAAGCTTAGTAGAAGGAGCTTGGTTATTGGATTCAGACACTCTGATGGGAGGTAACCGAATCTCATCTGCGTCAACTAATTTATATTCAGGTTTGACACGTTTTTTATTCACGCGTACTTCGCCTTTACGCAAAATTCGGTAAATCATACTTTTTGGAACGCCTTTTAACAAAGTACGTAAAAAGTTATCAATTCTCTGCCCCTCGTGCTCAGCGTCGATTGCTAAAAATTGTACTTTATCAAAGTTTGAATCCGTCATTTAAGGGCCCGTAGAATTTTGCTATATGAGTTTCGATTTAGCCTAACGCAGTTTGATTGCGACGCTGATTTGACAGCCCAGTGGTCAAACGCTAGCTTTTAGCAATATAGTCCATCAGGCTCAGCGCCTATTCTAACTTAAATATTTAAATTAGGTTTAAAATTTTAATTGCTTGCCAGAGTGTTAGGTTTAATGTGATAATCCTACCGTTTAGCTGGCTTTGCAGTTGCATAGCAGTAAACAATGCGATGAAAATTAGAATTTGTATGGCATCAACGAAATAAAATTCGTAACACATAATGATGCATTGCTGCTGTCGAAGTGAGTATTTTTTCGATTGGTTGAGCAAGCAAATTCACATCTCATCATGCGATATACAATAAAAAAGTACCAATCGCAGAATAGTAAGAATTGAATTTGGCAACAAACTGATGTGTTTTGTTTAACATCACGTCAGTTTGGAAAGATAGACAAAAAATTTATTGGGGTGAGGCGTTTCACCCAAGGGTCTGAAGTTAAAATTACAACTCGTAAAACTTTAGTTTCCCTAATGAAATCATATGCTTAAGGTAACACCTTGGCACATCCAAACGCGCACAAGATCTGTTTTTACAGTCGTGAGACTGAAAGTGATTTCAGCTTGATGCAGCTTGCAAGCCACGTTTTTCAGTTCTAAATTATTCCGCATTCGGTACTAAAACCGAGTCTTATACAATGAAAAGAATGTTAATAAACGCTACTCAACAAGAAGAGTTGCGTGTTGCATTGGTCGATGGACAAAAGCTTTATGATCTTGATATCGAAAGCCCTGGACACGAGCAAAAAAAAGCCAATATCTATAAAGGAACTATCACCCGCGTTGAACCCAGTTTAGAAGCTGCATTTGTTGATTACGGTGCAGATCGACACGGTTTCCTCCCTCTAAAAGAAATAGCAAAAACTTACTTTCCACAAGGTTATAAGTTTGACGGTCGCCCAAGCATCAAAGATGTGATTAAGGAAGGCCAAGAAGTTATCATCCAAATAGATAAAGAAGAGCGCGGACAAAAAGGTGCCGCACTGACAACCTTTATTAGTTTGGCTGGTAGCTATTTAGTATTAATGCCTAATAATCCTCGTGCAGGCGGTATATCTCGTCGTATCGAAGGTGATGAGCGAACCGATTTAAAACAATCGTTGAATAAGCTTGAATTACCTGATGGCATGGGCTTAATCGTTAGAACCGCAGGCGTAGGTAAATCCTTTGAAGAACTCGAGCATGATTTAAATGTGCTAATTCGTCATTGGAATGCCATTTCAGAAGCGTCTGAAACCAAACCTGCCCCTTTCCTTATTCACCAAGAAAGTAACGTTATTGTAAGAGCTATTCGTGACTATTTGCGTCGTGATGTAGGTGAAATCTTAATTGATAGCCAAGAAGTGTTTGAAAAAGCACTACAGCACATTCAACTCGTTCGACCCGACTTTGCCAGTCGCGTTAAGCAATATAAAGGTGATGTACCACTTTTTAGTCATTATCAGATAGAAACCCAAATCGAATCAGCTTTCCAACGTGAAGTGCGCTTACCATCAGGTGGCTCAATTGTAATTGACCCAACTGAAGCAATGATTTCAATTGATATCAACTCTGCACGGGCAACAAAAGGCGGCGATATCGAAGAGACAGCGTTCAATACTAACCTTGAAGCTGCTGATGAAATTGCCCGTCAATTAAGATTACGTGATGCCGGTGGCCTTGTGGTTATCGACTTTATCGATATGACACCTGTTCGTCACCAAAGAGAAGTAGAAAATCGTCTTAAAGATGCCGTCAGACATGACCGAGCAAGAATTCAATTGGGCCGAATTTCACGTTTCGGTTTATTAGAAATGTCTCGTCAAAGGTTACGTCCGTCCCTCGGTGAGTCAGCACATATAGTGTGTCCTCGTTGTAGTGGTCACGGTAATATCCGTGGTACTGAATCATTAGCGCTTTCTGTTCTTCGCATCATGGAAGAAGAGAGTATTAAAGACAACACCGGACAAATAGAAGCACAATTGCCCGTCAATGTAGCTACCTACTTGTTAAATGAAAAAAGACGTTCAATTCAATCTATTGAAAAGCGTCACGGTGTAAACTTACTTATTATTCCAAATCCTAATTTGCAAACGCCGCATTATCATGTAGCCCGCAGACGTCCAGACGATACAGTTACTGAGGCGAGTTATAATATTGAGTTAATGGAAACCCAATCTTCAGAGGTTGATAACCCTACACAGGAAATTAAACCTAAAGAGCAACCAGTATTACAAGGTTTAGCCGCGCCTCAACAAGCGCCTGTTACAGCCAAAGCTGAAGAGCCAACATTGATTGCTAAGGTTTCTAAATGGTTGTCAGGTCTATTTGAAAGTGAACCTGAAACAACTACCAAAAAACCAAGTACAAATACGCAAAACAAACGTCCACAGCGCAATAGCCGTAGTCGTAATGAGCGCTCTGGTAACCGCAAACCTAAAGCTTCTGATCGCAAAGACAAGTCAGATCGTAATGACAAACCTCAAGCTGAAAAGCGTGATCAAAAGCCAAAACAACGTCGCGACAATCGTAATAAATCTCAAGAAGCAAAAACAAATGATGCAGCTAAAGAGAACGTAACCAGTCAAAATCAACCGGAACGTAAAAACGAAAAAGTTGCTGAACGTAGAAAAAGACGCGATACCCGTCGAAATGTCCGTGGTGAGAAAACTGAAAATGAAAAAGCAGTAGCTCAGCCGCAAGCAGAGACAGCTAAAAACACGCAGCCTAAAGTAAAAGTTGAAGACGTTAAGAATGATGAACTAATCAATTCAACCCAAGCTGAAGCAAACAATTCTGTTGTGGATGAATCTGTCAATACAGAGACTAAAGACGAAGGGCAAACAGAGCGCAGTAGAAGTAGACGCTCTCCTCGACACATCCGAGCTGCGGGTCAAAAACGCAGAAAAGAAGGTGCAGGAGTTGAAGAAACAAATGAAACTGATAACGCCGAAAAGCCTGTTGTTGATGTAGCTCAAGACGAACTTAAGTTTGAGTCCCATGATACACCGTCTGAGCAACCAAACGATGCATCAGAAACAGCTAAAGCGGAAAAACCTAAAGCTAAACCTCGTACCAGAAGACGTCCGAAGAAAGTCGAAGAGAGTAACGCTGAGTCAACTGCTCCTGAGCAAAATAAAGATGAGTCTTCAAAACAGGATGTTGCTGAAGCGAAAGCTGAAACTGCTACTGAACAAGCAAAAGAACCGGTTAAAGCCGCTAAGCCTGTGAAGGAAAAAGCAGCTCAACCTGAGCAAGTGGAAATTCAGTTGGACGCAGATAATTCTGATGCGCCAGTTCAGCAGGCTAAGGAAAAAGTTGAAGAAGCGGCTCCCGCCCCTACCGAAACTATAGCGCCGATTAAAGTTGACGCTGAACAGCAACAAGAGACGCCAAAACCGACTGAAGTTGAAGAAGTAGCAAGCAAACCAAAGCCTGCGAAAAAACCTAAAGTAACGGTGACTAAAGCTCCTGTTTCACATCCAATGGCGAAGCCTAAAGCGATTGACACTGATTTCAATGAAATTGAAATTAAAGCATTAGCTGCAGATAAACGAGCGGGCCTGAAAGTATCAGGAAAAACCGCATCAATGGCTAATACTGCAAACAGCTCTGCTGCTGCAGCAACCAAGCCAGGATCTGTCGCCTAAATAGACACAAGCGTTAAACCTTAAAACGCCGGTGAATTTTCATTCACCGGCGTTTTTTTATGTGTACTAGTTGTTTTGTTTCTAAATTCAGCATTTGCTTAATATTTAACTATCAATAGAGCCGGCCAAGTTTACGCAAACTCCAGCAGAACCGTGAAGCAAGGTCTGTTTTAAATTTTGTTTAATTTCTGTCTTTTTATAAGTGCTAGCATCTACCATCACATAAATCACCTCAGCAAGGCATATAGGTTGCCTGCTACCCTGCTGACACATTTCAACATGTAATGTGAAAGAAGTATTCCCCACTTTTGAGACCCAAACACTCATTTCGATCACATCATCAAATTTTGCAGGGCTTTGCCAGCTTAAATTTAAATTAACAACTTGGTTATCTAAACCTTGTTCTAGCAGTTTATTAAAGCCACCAATTGCTGCCCGCATAAACTCGGTAGCAGCTAAATCGGCATATTCCGCATATCGACTATTAAACACAACTTGTTGAGCGTCACATTCAGCGTAACGAACTCTTATCAACACTTTCATCGGTATATTGGCAGAATTGGGCATCTAGTCATCCTCTGTTCGTATAGGGTTTGTTTTAACTTTTTCGGAATCGCTTACATCAGTTGTTAATTCAATTAAATCTTTTTCATCGTCGACGATAGGGTCGGATTGTCGAGCGCTTAACCACTGCTCACCGATTATTGGATCATCGGCATTTTCTGGATCTTCCCATTCGTATCTTTTAATTATCGGTTTAGGGTCAAGTTTTCGCCAAAGTAACGCACTAACTATTCCAGCAACAGCGCCAAATAAATGATATTCAAAAGAGATATTTTCTTGCCGTGGGAAAATGGTCATGGTCATTCCACCGTACATAAAAAATGCAGCCATCATAATGGCGATTGAGCTCTTATCTCGTCTAAATAAGCTAACAACAAATAAGTAGAAAAACACACCGTGGGTTAATCCACTGGCTCCAAGATGATAAGCATTTCTGGCGAAAAGCCATACGCATACGCCAGAAAATAACCAAACAAATAGGATGACTCGCCAGCGTGAACGGGGATATCCGTATATTAGGAATACTCCTAGAATCAGCAAAGACAAGGTATTATTAAATAGATGTTCTACTGATCCATGTACCAAAGGTGCGGTAATTATTCCCAATAAACCTTTTGTAGAATGTGGGTAAACGCCTAACCAACTAAGGTCGACATGAAATAATATTTCAAAGGATTTAATGCACCATAAAAAGCCAATAAAAAAGCTGATTGTAATGATACTTGTTTTAAAAGATGGCTTTGTCTTCATTGTTTAATGATATGGGCATTTTGCCTAAACAAAAGATGCCCATACAAAGCCATGATTTCTATACAGACATATAGTTTTTAATTGGTAAGTCTCGAATACGCTTACCACAAGCATGAAATATGGCGTTGGCTACACTTGCGGCTACTGGTGGAGTGCCTGGCTCACCAACCCCGCCAGGAGGCGCATCTGACTCGATTATATAGGTTTCTATTTTGGGGCATTGATGCATGCGCAATACCTGATAATCATGGTAGTTAGATTGCTCAACCGCACCATCTTTAGTTGAAATTTCTCCCAACAGCGCCAAAGACAAACCAAAAATCATTGATCCTTCTTGTTGCGCCCGAACACGATCTGGGTTAACCACAGTGCCAGCATCTATACTCGAATGCATCTCTAGTACTGTCACTTTGTTATCCACGACCTTCACTTTTGTTGCAACAGCACAATAACTGACAAAACTACGATGAACACAAATGCCCCACCCTTCGTTTTCCTGTGTCGGCTGATCTGCACCAGACTTTGCGATTACAACGTCAAGTGCGTGTTTTATGCGCTTAATATCGACAGGGAATACATCTTGCGGCTCACCATAGTTTTGATAATCAAAATCATCCGTTTTGGGGTCCACTAAACGGTTTTCGCCGAGTAATTGATGCCACATTTTATACGTCGATATACCGGCTTTTGATGCTAACTCATCGACAAAAGAACCCTGCGCAAAAGAATGTTGAATATTACACACAGAGCGCATCCAACCAATCCTAATATGACCAGTAGCCTTATGGGTTTCGCACGATAAATTGTCTACCGCGAATGGCAAATCACCAAACCCTAAAGACAATTCATTCATTTGCGGCTCATCAACTGTGCCGGTAAACGTCCACATAATACTTGGGAACGCAGTCCGCTGTAGCCACGATGTTATTTGCTTTTTGGCATCCATCGCTGCGGCCATATGTAGCACACTTACCGCATGGTAAAAGCCTTGTTGAATATCATCTTCACGACTCCAAACCACTTTCACCGGACGATTTAGTTGTTTGGCCAATAATGCTGCTTCTATGGAGTAATCTGGTTTAGCTTTTCTTCCAAATGCACCACCTAAAAAGGTGACATTTATAATCACTTTATCAAATTCAATACCTAGCGCTTGAGCCACGTTTTGCTGGGTTACTTGAGGAGATTGTGTACACGCCCAAATTTCACAAATACCGTTTTTAAATACCGCTGTTGCTGCAGGTGGTTCCATTGGTGCTTGTGAAAGGTAAGGGACACTATAAGTAGCACTGTGTGTATCTGTTGCTTGTTCAATATCTGCATAAACGTCGCCTTCTACACGAATCGGTTTGCCTTTACTGACGATACGACTTTTTAGCTCGGCAATATAATCCGCAGAAGTGTGTGCAGCATTTTCACCTAGCTCCCAATCAATATTCAACGCTTTACGACCTTGCAATGCCGCCCAAGTGCTATCGGCAATAACAGCAACCCCATTCATAGGATGAAACATAACCGGTAAAGGTTGGTCAGGCATTTGAATGGTATCGATAACCCCTTTGACTGACTTAGCTGCGTCAGCGTCAAACGACTTCACAGTCGCTCTCAACACTTTTGATCGTTCGATACTGGCATAAACCATCGACTCTAATCTAACATCCTGACCAAATTCAGCTTGACCAGTCACGATTTCAGCAGAATCGATACCAGTAACGGGCTTGCCAATCAGCTTGAAATCTTTTTTCGACTTGTAGGTTAAGGTTTCAGCTTTAGGAGGAGATAACTTACCGGCAGCTTCAGCAATGTATCCAAAACTCACTTTACGCTTTGAATCTTTATGATGTACATAACTATCTTCAGCATAAACACTGTTTACATCTACTTTCCACAAGTCTGCTGCTGCTTGTTCAAGCATCGTCCTAGCAGAAGCCCCCATACGTCTTAAGATCGTATAGAAATTACGAATTGAACGTGAGCCATCGGTGTTTTGACTACCATATTCTTTATTCGCCAATCCTTGTACCACAGATACTAAATTCCAATCTGCACATAGCTCTTCTGCAACTACCTGCGGTATAGAGGTACGAATCCCCTGACCCATTTCACTGCGGTGACATATTATGTTGACGCGATTATCGGATTGAATGCTGACAAACAGGTTAAGCTCGACATCAGCTTGGCTTGTTTGCGCCCATACAGGCTTGTAACCAGCTAGACTACTAGCGAGTACAAAACTACTAGCACCAATTCCTGAAACTTTTAAAAACTGTCGGCGACTGACATTTTCAATTTTATGGTTCATGCGTCATCTCCCACGTTTTTTGCCAGATCGGCTCCTTTAGCCACACTTTTTATTGCTGCTTTGATTCGAGGGTAAGTACCACATCGACAGATATTACCTTGCATGTAATTATCGATATCCTCATCACTGGGTGAAGCATTTTGTGATAATAAAGCCACAGCACTCATAATTTGTCCTGACTGACAATAACCGCACTGGGGAACGTTGTGCTCGATCCACGCTTTTTGGACAGGGTGCTCGCCAGATTTAGATAATCCTTCAATAGTCGTTACCTGCTTTCCCGCTACAGCTGAAATCGGCATAACACAGGCTCTGACTGGTTGCCCGTCAATGTGCACAGTGCAAGCGCCACATTGCGCCATACCGCACCCAAACTTGCTGCCAGTTAAACCCAAAGCGTCTCTAAGCACCCATAAAAGCGGCATAGTCGGTTCAACATCCACCTGTTGCTGTTTACCATTTACACTGAAATTAATCACATTATTGCTCCTAAATTAGCGGGAGGACAGATTGCACCAACGACGCATATCCTCTGAAGTATCTATATCAAATTGTGCTTCGGGCACCTTAACCCTAATTAAATCTTGCTTATGAGCCTGCAAGATTGATTTAGCACCTTTATGTAAATCTGTATTCGAACTGCCTATATTTAACAAATCAGAGAATCGTTTGGCTGGGAAACAAGCTGGCACACCCACATTTCCCCCATACTCTGATGTAACGATTGAATCTATGTTGTTTAGCGCTTTGCTACATAGTTTAGCAATTTGTGCTGATTGCACAGCAATTTGGTCTGCTAAACCAATGAAAATATGGCTGGCTTGTGGATACCGCTGATTAACGATAAAGTCGACACCAGTGCGAATACTTTCACTCATACCTAACTGCCAATTTTGTGCTACAACGACCTCAACCGATAGATCAATTTGCTGTTTGATCAGATTTGCGTTCGCGCCTAGAACAACAACGATATTATCTAACCCTGCGAGCCTATGTTGTGCAATAACCTTATTCAACATCGGTTGTCCTTGGACAACCGCTAATTGTTTTATGCTCCCAAAGCGTTTTGCTTCGCCGGCGGCGAGTATCAAGCTAATAATGCTCACACAACACCGCTTATTGACTTAGCGTCTTTTTGCGCAAGAAAACTGTGTACTTCAGCAATCATTGACAGTGCTATCGACTCTGGCAATTCGCCACCTAATCGCAATCCGATGGGGTTAGCAAAAGGAATAGCGAATTCTTCTCTAACTAATCTAGCCTGTTCAAACACGCGTTCTGTGCGGTGCAAAGGCCCTAGCATCCCAACGTATTTTGCTGAACTTTTTGATGCCAGTATTAAAGCTTGAGCATCAATAGTGATGTTATGGCTCATAATAATCATTGCATCAGTTTGCGCCAGCCAATTTGATTGTGCAGCTTTTTCGATTGTTGTTGTCATTGGTTGTTTAATTATCGCAAACGCACCCGGGAAATAGCTACTTCTTCCGTGGCTAGTTCGCGGGTCGAGCAACGTAACTCGCCAACCTAATTTAGCCGCAATGTCGACAACAGGACGAGCATCCACTCCCGCACCTACAATACACAAGTTGATCGGCGGACTAAGGATTTGTTTCAGAAAAACCCGTCCATTTCGTTCGTCTCTTTGCACACTCGCTTGTGCAGTTCGAGGTAACTCTGAGAATTCGACATTGGCAACACCACTGGCTATTTCCTGAGAATATAAACAATAGCCATTGTCTGCCAAACGACGGTAAACGTTGTCTAGTTGTAAGTAATGATTATCACTGCTGATAGGCTGCAGTAATATCCTTACTAAACCACCACAACCTATACCGAGCTGCCAAGCAAGATCCTGCTCTTCAGTCATATCGTATTCAACAATTCGGCCTTGGCCATTGTCCCAACATCTGCGAGCTTGGAGCATAATATCTGACTCCAAACAGCCACCACTTAAAAGCCCATAGTACTGACCTAAATCATTAATTAACATGTGCGCGCCGGACTTACGATACGACGAGCCCTGGGTCTCAAAAATAGTGGCTAAGACCCACTTACATTCGTCTTTCTTCGGATACCAAATATCTAGAATGCTAGAAAATGAATTTGCCATTCAAATCGCTTATTGTTTTGCTTTTAATCTAATCACTAAAGTTTCAGAAATCTTGTCTTGAATAGCTTGACGATTTGGATCCCAGTAAACTTGTAAAAAACCAAGCAAACCTGTGGCTAAACCGGCACCATAGCCCCCGTATCGCCCAAAACTTTCCCAAACATTCAAACTACTGCCATCGAGTTTAATCACTTTAATGCCAAATAGCTTTTTGCCAATAGTCTGGCCTTTTAATAACACCATTAATCCAGTGAAATAAACCGCTGCCCAACCAAAGCCTATGCCTAAATCTGAGGCGATACCTTTGAACCATTTTACGATACTGTAATCTTGAATCGATTTAGTCTTTGGTTTTACATCGACTATTGCCTGTTCTTCCTTGGCAACCTTATCGGCTTCTGCCTGCAATGTTTCAAACTGGGCTAATAATTTTGTTTCTAAACTTTGATATTGAACGTCACTTAACTCAGTACGACTTTTTTCAAAAAACTCATCCAACATTTCACTTTTTGCGGATTTGGGTATTGCCAATTCAACCAAGTCTTCAACAAATTCATCACCAATATTTGACCAACAAGTTTCTGCATCTGGACAATCGCCTTGTGCTACTTGTTTTTGAATTAAACTGGTTAACGCTGCGTATGTTCCAGTAAACACCACCACGTCAACGGCTTCTGCAGCATTAACTTCATGCTCATTACTGGACTGTGAATTAGACCAAATCGCGGTATCATTTCGGAATAGACCCAAAATCCCAGCGGCAATTAACAATGTGGCCAAAATCCGCACTAGCAAAATTGCTGATGGTAAACGATTTTCACGTTTTAAACGGCGACTCGTTACCCACAATAAAATCGCAACAAGTATTGCCAATGCGTTACCAGTAATACCAGACAGTATTGCAACCAAGATTAAATCGACAGACAGCGCTAGAGCGCGACGAGTGGGTGTAGCCAGAGGTGTACCAAATAATTCGGGGGACACTTCAAAGGCATAAGGTGTAATGACATCTCGTGTTTCTTGGCGTTGCTGGTGTTTAGAGGTGTGCGCTTGCGTTTCAACGTTTGCTTGTTGTGTTAATGTTTCCTTGGCATCCATATGTTTACCTTTTTGTGAGCGCTTTAATGCCCTCGCTTAGTCCTTCAATCGTTAATGCATACATCTTACCCTGCATTAAATCTTTTAATATTTGTATGGATGCATAGTATTGCCAATGTTTTTCCATTTGCGGATTTAACCAAATAGCGTGAGGAAAGTGATCTGTAAGTCTTTTTAACCAAACAGAACCGGGTTCTTCATTCCAATACTCAACGCTGCCACCGGGATAGGTAATTTCATAAGGTCCCATAGTCGCATCACCGACAAACACTAATTTATAATCGCTGCCATATTTATGAATGATATCAAAAATTGATATGACTTCATTACTACGTCGTTTATTGTCTTTCCAAACACCTTCATACACGCAATTATGGAAATAGAAATACTCTAAGTGTTTAAACTCAGAATGTACTGCGGAAAACAATTCTTCACAAGACCTAATGTGATCATCCATAGAGCCACCGACATCAAAAAACATCAATACTTTTATAGCATTACGACGTTCTGGTACCATATGAATATCTAGCCAACCAGCATTTTTTGCAGTTTTTCCGATTGTGGTCGGTAAATCTAACTCTTCGCTTGCACCAGTGCGCGCAAATTGACGTAATTTTCGTAACGCTACTTTAATATTACGAGTGCCAAGTTCGACATCACTGGCTAAGTTTTTATATTCTCTTTTTTCCCAGACTTTAACCGCTGAAGATTGACCTTTGCCTTTATTGCCAATGCTGATCCCTTCAGGATTATAGCCATGGGATCCAAATGGTGAGGTGCCTCCGGTACCAACCCATTTATTCCCTCCTTGGTGGCGTTTCTGTTGTTCTTCTAAACGCTTTTTGAGGGTTTCCATTAGCTTATCCAAACCGCCCATGGCTTCTATTTCTGCTTTTTCAGCATCACTAAAATGTCTTTCTAATTGTTTTTTCAACCATTCTTCAGGAATGTCTTTGCCAAACAGATCAATAGTTTGAACACCTTCAAAATAATCAGCAAAGGCCCGATCGAACTTATCAAAATGGCTTTCATCCTTTACCAGACACAGTCTAGACAAATAATAAAAGCCTTCGGTATCAGCAAAAACAACTTGCTGTTCCAACGCATTTAAAAGATCTAATAATTCTCTTACCGTCGCCGGAACTTGGTATTCTCTAACTTTAAAGAAAAAATCAACTAACATTAGCGTCTAGCCATAAATGCCAATTTTTCGAACAAATGAATGTCTTGTTCGTTTTTAATTAGCGCACCATACAGTGGAGGAATGCTGTTTTTGCCATCTTTGTTCTGCAACGCTTCTGGCGGAATATCTTCTGCAACCAAGAGTTTTAACCAATCGATCAATTCGCTAGTAGATGGCTTTTTCTTTAAGCCAGGCATTTCTCTTAAATCGAAGAAGGATTCGAGTGCTTGCGCAAGGAGATCTTTTTTCAAGTTAGGAAAATGTACATTAACGATTTCTTGCATCTGTTCTTTGTCTGGAAACTGTATGTAATGGAAAAAACAACGACGCAGAAACGCATCAGGCAATTCTTTCTCATTATTGGATGTAATAATTACGATAGGACGTTTGGCGGCTTTTATGGTCTGTTTAGTTTCATAAACAAAAAACTCCATTTTATCCAATTCTAAAAGTAGATCATTTGGAAACTCAATATCTGCTTTATCTATTTCATCAATTAATAAAACTGGGGGCTTTTCGGCATCAAATGCTTGCCATAGTTTTCCTTTGATAATGTAATTGCTGATGTCTTTGACCTTTTCGTCACCAAGCTGAGAGTCACGCAAACGAGATACCGCATCATATTCGTACAACCCCTGTTGAGCTTTAGTTGTTGACTTTATATGCCACTGAATTAATTCAGTTCCTAAACTACTAGCCAATTCTTCTGCCAGCATGGTCTTGCCGGTACCTGGCTCGCCCTTGATCAACAGCGGTCTTTGCAGTGTAATGGCAGCATTAACGGCGAGTTGCAGTTCTTTGCTAGCAATATAATTTCCGGTACTACTAAATGGCATCAATCACCTCAATAATTAAAAAATGTAAATATAAAACTAAGATATAGCAAAAAGCACTTTGAAAATTACTCGTTGAGCACAATCATAACAAGGTACAAAGTTAAGCAAACTTATTGAATTTTGCTATTTTCATGAAAACGAGTGCTTGTTAAGTACAACATTAACAGCCTAAAATAGTTATTCAAATAACAAAAACACATCAAAGGGTATCACTGAAAGTTACCTAAACCTATGCAAGGATATAGTATGCAAGTTTATGATGATAATTCGCTCGCCATTGGCAACACGCCTTTAGTTAAATTAAATCGTGTAGTTTCTACTGGCAACGTTTACGCCAAAATGGAATCACGTAACCCCAGTTTTAGTGTTAAATGCCGTATTGGCGCTAACATGATTTGGGATGCTGAAAAACGCGGTATCCTAACCAAAGACAAAGAATTAGTTGAGCCGACCAGCGGTAATACTGGTATCGCATTAGCATTCGTAGCCGCTTCTAGAGGTTACAAATTAACCTTAACAATGCCAAGTAGTATGAGCTTGGAGCGTCGTAAATTGCTTAAAGCTCTTGGTGCTAATGTGGTGCTTACTGAAGCGCCTAAAGGTATGAAAGGCGCTGTTGCCAAAGCACAGGAAATTGTTGCATCAGACCCTGGCAAATATATCTTACTTCAACAATTTGATAATCCTGCTAACCCTGAAATTCATGAAAAAACCACAGGCCCTGAAATCTGGAAAGATACAGACGGTAAAGTGGATATTTTTGTTGCAGGTGTAGGCACAGGCGGAACTATTACTGGTGTGAGCCGATACCTGAAAAACACCAAAGGTAAAAAAATCCTGACTGTTGCGGTAGAACCAACTGATTCTCCGGTTATCACTCAAGCTAAAGCGGGTGAAGAACTTACTCCTGGTCCACATAAAATCCAAGGTATAGGTGCAGGTTTTATTCCCGGCAACTTAGATTTAGATATTGTTGACCAAGTAGAACAGGTGTCGAATGATGAATCTATAGAAATGGCTCATCGTCTGTTAAAAGAGGAAGGCATATTGGCTGGAATTTCAACAGGTGCAGCTATGGTTGCGGCAAAACGCCTTGCAGAAAAACCAGAAAATGCAGACAAAATGATCGTGGTTATTTTCCCAAGTTCAACTGAACGTTACTTGAGTAGCGCTATGTTTGCTGGCGAATTTACAGACCATGAAGAAGTGCAATAGCACAAACTGCGTTTAGTAGAATAAAAAAAGCAGGCTTTAGGCCTGCTCTTTACTTTTAAACATAGAAAACGCAGACTGTACCTGTGTTCAATTTAACTCTATTTATTCATCATGATTAATCACCAGTATTTACGTTTTTTAACAATAAGTGTTTTGCTTTTATTCCTTCAAGCTTGTGATACGCAAAGCAAAAAAGGAGCCGGTAAATATGGCATGATGGATACCAACACTCCGGATTACGCTGCTGTAGAATTTTTCCAACATGTGTATAACGATAAAAACCTGAATAAAGCCATTGCCATGAGTTCTAAACGTATGGCGAAATTGCTTAAGTCTTATCGCACCAACCGCAATGTTCAAAGACACGTATTCGACCTTGTTTATGATGAAGTGGATATACAACCTGATACTGGTAACAGTATTGGACGTAACGAATTTGCAGAGTCAGCGGTTGTCACTCTATTTTTCACTGGTACCTTGTACGATGAACGAGTTGAAGATATTCGTGTTGTTGAAATGTTGCGGGTAGATGGCAAATGGTTGGTCGATAAGATTCAACCAGATAAGTACCTATAACAGTTTCATGGAAATGTCTGATAAAGACCACGCTTCCATTTGGCTTTCTCACGTTAAGCGACTCCACGCGATTGCCGAATCAGGTTTAGCATTTTCTCCTGAAGAATTTGACCGCGAAAGATTTACAGAGATTTCTCATATTGCGCAACAAATGATGAGTGATTTGGCGTCTGTACCCGTTAAACAAATTTCAGACTTGGTTACCCCTTTTCATCGTCGGTATGTGACACCACAAGTTGAAGTGCGCGGTGCAGTGATAAAAGACGGCAAAATCCTTTTAGTGCAAGAAAAAAGTGATAAGAAATGGACTCTGCCAGGTGGTTACGCTGATGTTGGCTTGACCGCAGTGCAAAATATCAAGAAAGAGATCGAAGAAGAAGCAAACGTCTATGTCAGTCACACTCGTTTGATATCGTTACGGCACAAAGCCTCAGGAGACTATGATCCTGACATCCGCGATTTTTATAAAATGCTATTTTTATGCGAGCCCATTGAGCCAATAAATCAAACAGCTGGGATGGAAACCAGTGGAGCTGACTTTTTTACTTTGCAACAAATTCCCCCACTCTCTACTGGCAGAACAATAATGCGCGATTTACAGGATGCATTCGCCTATCATGCTGACCAGAACAAACTCACCACCATTGAATAATCGTTTAAAGCAGATAGATTTTTAAATTAATGGAATAACCTGAGACGTTTATCCCAATTTCCTTGATGGCTCATTGCGCACGCTTCTTCGCTATCAAAAAATACATTATGTTTGGGATTCTTCAATAAAATCCCCACTTTTAATAATTGTTTATGGATTAATTTTCGTAAATAGGCATCTTGTTGCTGTGCTTTTGCATCGATAACCTGTTGTTCCGTTAAAAACACGCAAGTAATGACTAAACTAGACGGGAAGTTACTGTAATCGGCTGTGTGAGTTAACCAGTCAAATCCTTGAACAGTTCGTTTCGCTTCTTCGCACACTTTAGTCAGTGCCTTAACGGTATTTTCATCTAACTTTTTTACTGTTGATTTTGCAGAGGACATTTGACACTTAAATTAATTGAAAATTGGACACTTTTTTAAATAAAGTGCCCGTCAGTTTTAACTAAACTTTAGCAAATAAAAACCACTATTTACCGTATGTACAAAGATAAGCAGTATCTACTGTTACTTTTACTTGAAATTTCACATTTGCTTCAATGGTAAAGACCTGATTAGTTGTAAAAGTTTGCCATTCTGTTTGTCCTGGCAACAACACAGTTAACGCACCACTCACCACTGTCATGGTTTCAAATTCGCTAGTACCAAACTCATACTCTCCTGGCGCCATCACCCCAACCGTAGCGGGTAATGTAGCGGTTTGAAACGCCATAGAAGTTACTTTCCCTTCAAAATATTCATTTACTTTAAACATGTTAAACCTTTATCTAATTATTAATGGCGAATAACTTAGCAGTTTTCATAAAAAAACACACAATCAAAAACAGCTAAATTAGATTACCTAGCTCTAGAACAATAGGATTTTTTATCAACGAGTAGAATATATCAGTGGTAATCGAGGCTAAAGAAAGCGCACAGCGACGCTCAATTTTTCAAGGTTGAATGTTTATAAACAGCGAAGCTAAACAATATTTGTTTAGCTTCGGGGATAACCTGATACAAATAAGCGAACGATAGTGATCTACTACCCCGCCTCGCAAAGGTTCGTTTGGTGCAAATCAATATCGTTATCTTTGGCTTGTTCAATGACATCTACATCTTCTAAAAACAACATATAACCATCTTCTTTGACGGCTTGCAGAAACACATCTACTTCCAAGGATGCAAAGTTATTTAAATTACCAAAACAATTATTCTCAGTGCTGATGGCAAATTCTCCTCGTCCTTTAGCATCTAACGCTTTATATTGCTTGGCTTTAGCCAGTAAATCTTTCATTGCTTGGGCATCGCTATCAGATAACTTAAGAATAGTAACGCGCTCATTATCTTCAATGTCGTCTAACAAAATTTCAGGCATTTCTGAATGTTGATATTGCAGTATTTCCACACTAAAATTATGTTCTTCGTAAAAAGCAGGCAAGCTATCGTTTCCATCAGAACTGTAACTCATGAAAATTTTAGCTGCGCCATTTTTCACCTCGATACTTTTATCGGTGCGCAGTGCAATTCGTATATCCTGAGGCTCCATATCAAAAGGGGAAAATTGTGACATTTTGTACATGGTCGATATAGGCATACTCATGCAACCACTCAATATTACTGTGGCGACCATCGCACCGAACATTTTTAAACTAGACTTCATTATTATTCCTTTGGTTAAGACTTCTACGCCTCAAATTTTTTAAACTATCATTAGCTATTGCTACCGTGGATGCCTTTACATTAAGCATAGGTTTAAACAATGCTTTAATCTCCAACCGCGACACCTTCCCTTCTCGGATCCGCACCACCTATAATTTTTCCGTTTTTAAATTGAATTCCGTGAAGCCCGCTATTTAAATCAATGATCTTAACGTTATGGCCCATAGCACTCAATTTAGCTTCCCACTTCTCTAAAGAAGTGCCTTTTTCTAGCGCAGTATAATCATTTCGATTGGTGATTTTAGGTAAATTAATAGCCTGCTGAATATCCAATCCCCAATCGACTACACCTACAATAGTTTGCGCCACATAACTGACAATTCGACTGCCGCCGGGAGAGCCTATTACCAACATTAGTTGACCGTTTTGGTCAAATACCATAGTAGGACTCATGGCACTACGAGGACGTTTATTAGGTTCGACTCGGTTAAGGGCTGGACGATTATTAGGACTAGGATTCAATGAAAAATCAGTTAGTTGATTATTCAGTAAAAACCCTTCAACCATTAACCCTGAGCCAAAGCCAAATTCAATACTGGTGGTCATGGCAAGAGCGTTACCTTCTTTGTCAACAATGGAAACGTGACTAGTATTAGGTAATTCAAAGGATGTATCCATGCCAATCAAAGAAGCATTGATATAAGGTTCACCGGCTTCAGCCTTGCCCATATCTTTATCTGCTTTGATTAATTCAGCACGTTGCGACAAATAAGTTTGATTAATCAATGCGGCAAAGGGCAATTGCACAAAATCACTGTCCGCAATGTATTTATCCCGATCGGCATAGGCTAATTTGGATGCTTGTGTGAATAAATGAATAGATTCTAATGAGTCTGGATCCATTTTTGACAAGTCATAGTCTTCAAGCATTTTAAGTATTTGTAATACGCTTATGCCACCGGAACTAGGAGGAGCCATGCCGCAAATTTTATATTTACGATAGAATCCACAAATAGGGTCCCGTTCTTTGGCTTGGTAATTTTCAAGATCTTGAACACTTAATTTACCGGGGTTAATTGTTGAATACTGAACGGTTTTCGCGATTTTATCCGCCAATTCACCTTTATACAGATAATCGGCTCCTTGTTCTGATATTTTTTCGAACACTTTAGACAGTTTAACGTTGGTTTTATTTGTCCCTTCTTTGAGTTCTATACCATTTGGATAAAAATAGGTTTTAGGATTTAAAAAGGCTTCTAAGCCAGGATGAAAACGCAATGAAAGAAGCTTCTCTAAACGAGCCGAAACCGTGAAACCTTTCTCTGCTGTATTAATCGCATCAGTAAACAGTGAATTCCAAGGTAATTTGCCAAACTGTTTGTGTGCTTTCTCTAATGCTTTTAACGCGCCTGGTACGCCTACAGAACGCCCACCAACTACGGCATCTCGCCATTTTAAGGGTTTTCCTTCATGCATGAACAAATAAGCATTAGCTTCTGAAGGCGCCGTTTCGCGACCATCAAATGTATGCAGCTTTTTAGCTTTATTATCCCAGTATAAAATGAAATTTCCGCCACCAATACCTGATGATTGCGGCTCAACAAGGGTTAGCATCGCTTGAACAGCAATGGCGGCATCGATAGCACTTCCACCATTACTAATAATATTTTTACCTGCCCATGAAGCATATGGGTTTGCGGACACCACCATATATTCTTCAGCAATCCGTGCTTTTTTCTGACTAACACCAGTGGCGGCTTCTGGCTCGCGATCTTCCCTAGTCGTTTGCTTAGCGTTAACTTGGTTAAACGATATTAAACAGAGTACGCATATTACTTTAAACAATGATTTCACAGACAATCTCAATAAACGGCTTTTGGGATGATGGAAAGATAACGAGCCACAGATTAGGATGCAACACAAAATGTAGTTATTAAAGCATTCTTGTACGAAATCATGGATTTAGTTAAGGTGTTCAGCATTATTTATAAATATTATGTTGGCAACTTGTTAAATTTACCCATAAAATTTCAACAAATAACTGGGCCTATTTTTATCGCGCTCTTGTGCTGTTTATTGTGGCTATTTGAACCTACCACTTCGGCATATTTAGCATTGCAGCGAGAAATGGTGCTAAACGGCGATTGGTGGCAATTTCTCAGTGCTAATTTTGTGCACACCAATAGCAACCACTTATTGCTTAATATTGCAGGCATAGGCTTACTTTGGGCTATTCACGGACAATATTACACCCTTAAAAATTATCTATTAAGCACCTTGCTGCTAAGTTTGTTTGTCACCTTTGGCATATTCTTTTATTCACCTAATCTAGATTGGTACGCAGGCCTTTCAGGTGCATTACATGGCATCTTTGTTTACGGCGCATATTTAGACATCCGTCATAAAGTAAAATTTGGCTGGATTTTAATGTTAGGAGTTTGGGCAAAAATTATTTACGAACAACTATTCGGCGCAGACCAAATGATCACTGAATTGATTGCTGCAAATGTAGCTGTTGATGCTCATTTATACGGTGCAGTGGGTGGTTTAGGATGTATCTTAGTTTACTGGTTAAAAAATAAATATTTGCCTCAGAATACCTGAGGCAAATAGACAATTAATAAGTTTATAAGTTTTCTTCAAACAATTTAAAGATTCTACGATACTCGTCTAACCAAGAACTCGGTTCAATGAAACCATGAGATTCAACTGGATAAATAGCCGTTTCAAAGTTTTGTTTTTCTAATTCAATCAATCGCTGTACCAAACGCACTGTATCAACAAAAAACACATTTGAGTCAACCATAGGTGCATTGATAAGCAGTGGTTTAGTCAGACCTTCGGCAAAATAAATAGGTGAACTGCGTTCATAGGCAATAGGATCAACGTCGGGAGTATTTAGAATATTGCTTGTGTATGGATGGTTATAATGTGCCCAATCCGAAACAGGACGCAAGGCAGCGCCAGCTTGAAAGAGGTCGGGCTCAGTAAACAGTGCCATAAAGGTCATAAAACCACCGTAAGATCCGCCATAGGTCCCTATTCTATTTCGATCTACATTAACGTTGTTCACCATCCAATCGACACCATCAACCAAATCTTCTATTTCAGGTTTACCCATGTGTCGATAAATAGCCGTGCGCCAATCTCTGCCGTAACCTGCGGATGCACGATAGTCCATGTCTAAAACAACATAACCTTTTTGCACCAGCAGATTATGGAACATGAATTCACGGAAGTAAGTTGACCAACCTAGGTGAGAGTTTTGTAGATACCCTGCTCCATGATTAAATATTACAGCGCGTTTTTTCTCTCCTTCACCTGCATCTTTAGGCGCATATAAACGAGCATAAATGGATTGTTCAACATGAGAAGATTTAATCGGAACAATCTCGGGAATCGTCCAGTTGATTTGCTTAAATGCCTCACTAGTCGTGAATGTTACCTGTTGCGCTGGCTCCTCAGAACCTAGTATTTTCACGAATAGCTCTGGCGGCATGGTTAACTTAGAGTGAGTTAACAATAACTTGTTTTGAGCGTCATTAAGTAAATAGTCAGTGACACCATTTAAGTTAGTTAACTCTTCAATATCACCACTGTTTAAATCAACCCGATAAATTTCGTAAATGCCAGGATGTTTTTTATTTGCTTTGAAATAAATATATTGGTCATTTGCGGTTAAAGTTAACTCATCAACTTCGTACTCACCACTAGTGAGTTGTTTTGCATTACTATTTAAATCTTTTAAATAGAGATGCGCATACCCACTTTTTTCCGATAAAAAGTATAATTTTGATGAGTGATTCAACCATCCAAAACTATTGAAGTTATAATTAATCCAAGCATCATCGTGCAATCGATCTTGGGTCACTAACGTTTGCTTCGCAAAATCTACTGTGGTTAACCAACGATCCTTGTTATCCCAAGCTTCCAACATGATCGCAACATTTTCACCATCCGCTTGCCAAGCAATAGCGCTTTGATTCCATCCCCAATCTACCAATAAACCTATATCTCTGGGCAGTCGATTACTTTGATAGGTTAGTCCTTTGGCTTCTGCATTTTCTCGTTTAACCTGCTCTAAAACGTCTTCGTTATATCCGGGCAAGCTCTTATAGGACAGTTCTTTTTGTGTGCCCGTTTGTAAATCTAACAACCACAAATATTGGCTTTTGGGCTTAGCATCCGCCACCCGGTGCCTAACTTTCTCAGCTTTAATACGGCCATCTTCTTTAATGTAATTGGGCATAATATCGCCTTCATCTCGACTTGGCGTATCTTTTTCGATGGCTAAAATAAGATATCTACCATTAGGAGAAAGACTTGCATCGGCGGTTTTATTATCAACAGGGAAATAAAAAGGTTCAGGGTTGGTTGATTGATTCTGTTCAGAAATTTGCGCATTAAACTCGAACTTGTCTTGTGTGCGCTGCCTACGATCACGCAAAACTTCAATCAAATTCAATTGCTGCTGAGCGATATAATCTTTAGCGGGTTCGTTGGCTTGCGGTGCTTCTTTGAATTCCCAACTCACCAATTGTTCAGTTATACCTGAGGCAACATCGATGGCATAAATTTTGTTATAAACTCGATAACTCAACCTACCATCTTTTAAAAACTGTAAATTAGTTAAATATTGGTCACTGCGGGTAAGCTGCGAAATCTCACCTGAGTTAAGGTCTTGCATAAATACATTTTGTTTAAACACCCATGCAACTTTGTTTCTGCTTTGGTTAAAAACCTTATTCTTATAGGAAACCTGATGGTAATTTGCAATTGGAACTAAATTGGCCGTTTTCGATGATACCGGCTGTTGAAATAAATCTTTGACCACAGATCCTTCACGTTTCTGTGAATAGAAATAACTATTTCCATCTAGTGACCAATATGGAGATTGAGGTTGTCTACCAATCCAATCTGGATCAGCCATTATTTTTTGTAGGGTTAACTCCTCGTTATTATCACTCAGATAAGAGGCTTGTTGTTTAATTGGCTGATAAATTGAAGCAACTTCCCTATCTGTATTAACCAGATTAGATTCAGCGGGGGCTTCAGAAGTTTGAATTCCAGAACAAGCGAGTAAACTTGAGGTAATAGTAGAAATAATGAGCAGTTTAAAGCTTTTTTGCATTTTTGACTCTCTGCTTTTTGTTATAGTCAGTAGAACGTAAAGCACTATTAAAACGCATGAAAGTATTTAGGTAAACAAGTGATCTAAAATTGCTTAATAAAGATAGTAACGTTTAGCTGCCAAATTTTTGTTCTGTCAAAGCAACGGAGTTTTCATGAAAAAATTAGTATTACTATGTAGTTTAGTTGTTACCCCTATGTTTGCCTCTGCAAACGAATGCCCAGATGTTCTAAAATTTATGAAACGTAAATTAAACTCTCAGGAAACTGTAAACATGTGCAGTGAATACCAAGGAAAAACACTGCTTATAGTAAACACCGCTAGTAAGTGCGGTTACACACCTCAATTTGAAGGACTTGAATCCTTATACAGTGAATATAGAGATCAGGGGCTTGTGGTGTTAGGTTTTCCCTCACATGATTTTAAACAAGAATTTAGTGACGAGAGTAAAACCGCTGAATTGTGCGAACTTACCTATGGTGTGGAATTTCCAATGTTTGAAGTCACACGGGTAAAAGGCGCAAACGCCGATCCGTTATTCCGTAAACTATCCAAACAAAGTGGTATGGAGCCTGGATGGAATTTCTATAAATACTTAGTGGATAAAAATGGCAACGTCGTAAAAGGGTATAAATCCTCAACCAAACCATCTGATAAAGAATTTCGAAAAGATATAAAAGAAGCGATAGCAATCTAACTGTTTTAGTCTTGCTAGCCTTCACTGATATTTAAAATATCAGACAAAAAAAAGCCCCGATAAACGGGGCAATAAACACACATCACTTGGAACACACAATGAAATGTTTTACTGTTTTAGCAATAAAACACCTTTACAACTAATTATTAGTCAATGATAAAAATAATTAGTTCATAATATTTTGTGAAATTTAAATATTTTCATCCAAGTAATTGAATTTTATAGATTTATTTCGATTAAATAATTAGATCTTAGTAAATGCTTGTTCAAAGTCTGCAACAATATCGTCAATATCTTCGATACCGACCGAAAATCTAATCATATTCTCATTAATCCCCATTTGAGCTCGTTGTTCAGCGCCATTTTCATAAAATATTGTAGAGGCTACCGGCAAACATAAGGTACGAGTGTCACCTAAGTGCGTCGCTATCACTACAGTCTTCAATGAATTGAGAAATTTATGAATATCCAATCCAGGTGACAAATCCATACTAAATACACCACCATAATTACCATTAAACAATTCTCTGGCGATATAGTGTTGTGGATGGTCAGCTAATCCGGGGTAATAAACATTGGCGACTTTACTGTGCCCATGTAAATAAGTAGCAAGTCTTAGCGCGTTTTGACAGGTTCTTTGCAGTCGTAATGCTAAGGTTTCTAAGCCCACAGAAATTTGTTGCGCTGAATGAGGCGATAATGTCGCGCCCAAATCACGCAACCCTTTTTTACGAATTTGCGTCATTCCCCAGGTGGCAGGATCTCCCACTCGGTACAAATCAAAAATATTTGGATACGCTGACCAATCGTAAAAGCCGGTATCAACCACAGCACCACCTAATACATTGCCGTGACCAGCAATATATTTAGTCAATGAAGTAACCGTTAATGATGCTTTCACTGTTTTAGCATCAAATATATACCCTGGTGTCATAGTATTATCGATGATAAAGAGCAGTTTATTTGTTTCACAGAACTCACCAATAGCTTGTAAATCGGCAACCTGAGTCACTGGGTTAGCTATAGTTTCGGTAAATACCATTCTGGTATTTTCTTTAAGCTCTTGAGTTATCAAATTGATATTCGTGGTATCAACATAGCTAACTTGAATGCCTAAACTTTGCAATGTCACCATTAAACTACTGGTATTGCCGAACAAAAATTGGCTGACAATAATATGATCGTCTTTCTTCAATAGCGCCAACAGCATAGAGGAAATTGCCGCCATTCCAGTGGCAAAAGTAACTGCTGCTACGCCTCCTTCTATATCAGCCAACATATTTTGTAAGGCTGCGTTAGAAGAAGAAGAAGATCTCGAATATACATGTCCTAGTTTCTTTCCTTGAAAAACGGCAACTAAATCATTGACGTCTTCAAACTCAAAAAGTACAGAATTACTAGTAGGAGAATGAACAGAACCATCTTGGGGCTTGTTTAAAATGCGGTCTGCATGCACAAGCCGTGTTGTAAAACCTTTATTTTTCAATCGAACTCTCCGCGGGAAAGGCTACCTGGGAAGGAAATTTTGCGTGCACTTTAGCATAAAACCCATAAACTTTTTGCATTTCTAAAGAGTTATCTTCTTTAGGATGAAAAACCGGTCCTAAAACGATGGATTTATGACGATAATCTAAGCCAATTAAAAACACCGGAATATTCGCTTGTTTAGCAATATGTAAAAAACCACTTTTCCAAGGATAAATTTTACTGCGGGTGCCTTCAGGGGCAACCGCTAACAGCATTTTATCTTTTTGTTTAATTTTATCAATCATTTGATTCACTACCCCATGGGATTGTGAACGTTCTATTGGAATCCCTCCCCAACGGATTAACAACGATTTAAACGGTGGAATAAAAATACTATGTTTACCAAAAAAGGTGATTTTAAGCTTTAACGCAAACACAGCGGCCATGCCAATTACGAAGTCCCAATTAGAGGTATGAGGCGCTACGGCAATGACCATTTTACTATAGGCAGGAAATTCACCTTCAAATTTCCACCCCAAAACATGCAAGACGGTATCCCCTAAATATTGACTGAATCGATTACCTAAGCGAGGAAGATTTGCAGATAATTTTAGCTTTTTTAATGTTTTAGGCATGTAATAAAATTATTTAGAATATTAATTGCGTTCATATTCTCCTATTATACACTCAAACCAAAGGAATAAAGTTGTTACCCCACTTTGACCTCTTAATTAAATGCTAGTGCGCAACTTTTTGCGACCTACAGGGTCAAGTAAAGTAAGTGAGGGAGAATAGTAACTCCGTTTATTTTAGCAAGGACAAACACCCGAGATTAATCATTGCAGCAATTTTTAATCGGGATCCAAACAATTCCTTGTTTCCATCATCAGTTTTTTAATGGGATTTTTAGTGCTAAGAATTATTATTTTTATATCCTTGTTATATAGCCAACATACTTTTAGTCAGCAAACGGCTCAAAACCTGTTTAGCCAATACCGCAATTCACTCTATCAAATTCAGATGATTGATAAGGAGTCTGGTAATAAATCGTCCATCGGTTCTGGATTTCGAGTCAGCGAGGATGGCGATATTATTTCAAACTATCATGTCATTTCTGATTTTGTTTATTTCCCCGATAAATATCGAATTCAATATTTAGATTCAAATGGCAATACTGGCAGTTTGAAACTTAAAAATTTCGATGTAATCAATGACTTGTCGTTGCTGCAAATCGCCCCTGAACAAACAAGTGGTTTGCCGTTTAAGTTAGCTCAAGA
Organism: Aliiglaciecola sp. 2_MG-2023; assembly: GCF_030548145.1. Classification (NCBI taxonomy): domain Bacteria; kingdom Pseudomonadati; phylum Pseudomonadota; class Gammaproteobacteria; order Alteromonadales; family Alteromonadaceae; genus Aliiglaciecola; species Aliiglaciecola sp. 2_MG-2023. The sequence goes on along the minus strand of NZ_JAUORY010000005.1, from coordinate 82,689 downwards.
CCTACCTCTACAAGGTTCAAATATATATTCATTGGGTAACCCCCACGATTTAGGCATGATAGTGGTTCCAGGTACCTACAATGGTTTAAAAAAGAATAGTTTTTATCAACGTATTCACTTTACCGGTTCAATCAATCCAGGAATGAGTGGCGGGCCAGCGGTAAATGGGCTCGGTCAAATCGTTGGCGTCAATGTTGCTACAGCGGGCAATCAAATAGGATTTTTAATTCCGTTACCAAAAGTGAAAGCATTATTTAACTCACAAGAACAAATAGACGTCGAAGATTACAAATCACATATTCAAAAACAACTACAAAAAAACCAAGGGAAGATGATAGCTGAAATATTGTCGACACCTTGGTCTCACTCGCCTCTAGGCAAAGCGAGTGTCCCCGAAAAAATCTCAGACTTCATATCCTGTTGGGGTGGTTCAAACGCCAGTGAAAAAGATGTTAAGTTTTTATCGGTTTCAAGTCGGTGCCGAATCGGAGAAGCGATATTCTTAAACGGTAGATTACAAACCGGAGAAATCGAAATAGAGTTTGAATGGCTCACTAGTGAACAACTCAACACCTTTCAATTTCATAATTTTTTGACCCAAAAAATTGCCTTTACGCGACCAGGAAATCAGGCTGGTAAAAATGATGTGACCAACTATCGTTGTCAGCAAGATATAGTGTCAAATCAACACCAAGTTTCTCAGAAAAGTATTTTGTGTGCTCGAGCTTATAAAGATTTTGACGATTTATATGATGTTTTATTTATCTCCGCCAGCAATGACTACTCAGATGGAAGTTTAATCAGTCACTTTACCCTAGCAGGGGTGAGTGCAGATTCAATGAAACAATTTTCTAATCAATTTATGGATTCCATGTCATGGCAATAGTTGTTGAAGTACTGTCGAAAAACGGCAAGGTGTTAAGTTATCAAACTTTTGGAAAAGAAAAAATTTCGATTGGCAGAGCATACGATAATGATGTCCGCATTGACGACCCTTACGTGTGTCCAGAACATATCGTTATTCAGGCAGAGGATGATACCGAAGCTCTGGTGTTAACTGATGTTGATTCATTAAATGGTGTGAAAATTAACGGTTCTCCAGGTGCTAATGCATTAATTGGCTTTGATGACATAGTCACCATAGGTCGTTCTCGTTTGCGCATCTTTAAAAATACGCAAAAAGTTTCGCCGGCCATTGTTCTAAGTAAATTAGAAGAAAAAATGGAATGGTTATCCATGCGCAGATTATGCGCAGGTTTAGCCATTGTGTTCATTGCGCTTGTGTCTGCTAATTTCTATTTCAACAGCATCGTTGAGGTTAATGTTTCACAGGTAGTGAAAGTGAGTTTAAGCGCCGCTGCTGCAGCCTGTATATGGCCTTTTTCCTTTGCATTGCTATCAATTTTAGCGAAGAAAGACGCCCATATTGTGAGCCAATTTAATTTACTTTGGCTGTTTTTAATTAGTCATGAACTACTCAGTTATTTGCAAGCCATCTTGCAGTTTAATTTAAGTTCGGTGCAGTTTATTTACTGGTTTATTTTATTGATAAAAGGTGCGCTATTCTTTGCGTTTCTGTGGTTTACGTTATTTATTGCCTTCCACCAGTCGAAGAGAATGCGAAATAGCATCAGCATTACTGGTACAGCTTTACTGGCAATGTACGTGTTGGCTCCGCATTTGTTCAATACCCAAAACTTCGTCGCAGCGCCCCGATACACTTCGCAAGTTCTGTCTCCAATTTTCAGGATTACAGCACCAGAAACCACCGAGAAGTTTGTTGAGCGGTCCGACAAACTAATTGAAGGATTGAAACAAGAAGTTGAAAAGGGAAAAGAGTAAGCAATGTGTATTCTTTTCATCGCAGTTGAGCAACACCCAGAGTACCCGTTAATTATAGCGGCTAACCGTGATGAATTTCATCAACGGCCCACTGTACAATCTGATTTTTGGCAGGATCATCCGAGTTTGCTCGCGGGTCGAGATTTAGAAGCAGGTGGTACATGGATGGGGATGAATAAAAATGGTCGACTTTGCGCATTAACCAATGTCAGAGATCCGCAAAAAATTCTGAACAATGCGATTTCAAGAGGCCACTTGGTTAGTGAATTTTTGATTAACCAAGATTCTCAACAGGATTATTTGACTAAATTGCGTGACAGCAAACAACAATATAATGGCTACAATTTGATGTTTGGCGAATGGAATGACCTATCTGTTTACAACAATCATACCGATAACGTCAGTAAATTGGGGCCGGGTGTATATGGTCTGTCAAACGCTGACTTGAACAGTCCTTGGCCTAAAATAAATCAAGGTGTCACTAAACTGCGCGAGCATTGCCAACAAGCTGTATCGTTAGATACGGACAAATTATTTGAAATACTGCTTGATCAAACCCAAGCAAAAGATGAAATGTTGCCTAAAACTGGCGTTCCTATAGATTGGGAGCGAAAATTATCGTCAATTTTTATTCAATCTCAGGATTATGGAACTCGCTCTTCAACCTTGTTATTAGTGAATAAAAACAAGCATGTAACTTGGTTAGAGCATACATTTGACCCTCAAGGTATTAACCGCAAACAACGTGAGTTTAACTTTTACATTCAATAAGCTCATATATTACTCGAAATCTCTCTAATTACTGGCATAATAGCGGCTTCTTTTTTTGCCTGTTATTTATTGAGGAATTGCTGTGTTAGAAGTGTTACCAAAATTACCCGCTGATCCTATTCTAGGTTTATCTGCTGCATATCGTGAAGATCCGAATCCTAACAAGATAGATTTAGGTGTAGGTGTATATAAAGATGAAAACGGTAATACTCCAATTCTCAGTTCTATTGCGAAAGCTCAAAAAATTCTATTAGCACAAGAGACAACCAAAACTTATATCACTCCACAAGGTGTTCAAGGTTACATTAACGGTATGTTGCAACTACTTTTAGGTAAAGGTCACCCTGCCCTAATTGAAGATCGTGTTGCTGCTGTGCAAGCTCCAGGCGGATGTGGCGCATTGAGAGTTCTTTCGGAATTAATTAAACGTTGTAACTCAGAAACAACCGTTTGGGTAAGTGACCCAACTTGGGCCAATCACATCCCCCTAATCGGTAGTGCTGGATTAAAAATCGAAACCTATCCGTATTTCGATAAAGCAACTGCAAGCATTAAATTTGATGAAATGGCAGATTGTCTTAAGCAAGTTAAAAAAGGCGACGTAGTGTTATTGCACGGTTGCTGCCATAACCCAACGGGCGCAGACTTAAGCAAAGATCAATGGCAATCAGTGTTAGAATTAGCCCAACAACAAGGTTTTGTGCCTTTTATTGATGTGGCTTACCAAGGTTTTGGCGACGGACTAGAAGCTGATGCCTACGGTGTGCGTTTATTAACTGAAAACTTGCCAGAAGTAATTATTGCAGCGTCTTGTTCTAAAAACTTTGGTTTGTATCGTGAGCGTGTTGGTCTTGCAGTGGCTGTGACTAACAGTAATGCGGTTAGACAAAGCATGCAAACTCAAATTCAATCAATCGCTAGAGCGATTTATTCAATGCCTCCTTCATACGGCGGTGCGTTAGTAGATATAGTGCTAAATGATCCTATTCTAAAAACCGAGTGGCAGTCTGAAGTGGAAGATATGCGTGTTCGCATGCAGTCCTTACGTCAACTATTAGTCACTAAATTAGCCGAAAAAGGCGCAACCAAAGACTTTAGTTTTGTGACTCAGCAAAAAGGTATGTTTTCTTATTTATGTATCAGTCCTGAACAAGTTAAAGCAATCAGAGACAAGCATAGTGTATACTTTGTTGATTCAAGTCGAGTCAACGTAGCTGGTATAAGCTTAAAAAATGTCGATGCGTTAGCTACCGCTTTGGTAGATGTTTTATAAACACTCTTCAAAATGCGCTCTTCACTGAGCGCATTTCTTATCTTGTTAGCCAACGTGTTGTCATTTAATTAGCAAATAGCACTTCGGCTCAAATTATTTGTATTTTCTTGCGTTTAATACTTAGATATTAAGCAATGAACATATCACCTGTATTTTACTTAATAGAGAAACTTTAATGAATTTTAATACCCTTGGTTTAGGCCAAAACATTGCCAATGCCCTTATTGAAAAAGGCTACAATGAGCCTACGCCAATTCAAGCACAAGCCATACCTGCAATTTTAGACAATAAAGATGTCATGGCCGCGGCACAAACAGGCACAGGCAAAACAGCCGGCTTTGTACTCCCAATTTTAGAAAAATTAAGCCATCAACCCCGTCCTAAAGCGAATCAAGTAAACGCGTTAGTTTTGACCCCTACACGGGAATTGGCCGCTCAAATTGCGGATAACGTTAAGGCCTATAGCAAAAACTTAAACGTCAGACACACTGTTGTTTTTGGTGGCGTTAGTATTAATCCACAAATGATGGCATTACGTAAGGGTGTAGATATTTTAGTGGCGACACCTGGACGTTTATTAGATTTATATAATCAAAAAGCGGTGAAGTTCGATAATTTACAGATTTTGGTGCTTGATGAAGCTGACAGAATGCTCGATATGGGATTCATTCACGATATTAAACGTGTCATAAAATTGCTGCCACAAAAACGCCAAAACCTTTTATTCTCTGCTACCTTTTCTACCCAAATTCGCGAATTGGCTAAGAGCATTGTCAATAATCCAGTGCAAATTTCAGTGGCTCCGGCAAATAAAACGGCGGATAAAGTTGAACAATGTATCCACCCTGTTGATAAGAGCAAAAAGTCTGCTTTACTGTCTCACATTATTAAACATCAAAATATGGATCAAGTATTGGTGTTTAGTAGGACTAAACACGGCGCTAATCGCTTAGCTAAGCAATTAACTGCTAAAGGCATCATATCATCAGCGATACATGGCAATAAGAGTCAGGGCGCTCGTACGAAAGCGTTAGCGGAGTTTAAATCGTCAACCATCCAAGTACTTGTCGCTACCGATATAGCAGCTAGAGGTTTAGACATTCACCAACTCCCCTTCGTAATTAACTATGATTTACCCCACGTAGCAGAAGATTATGTGCACAGAATAGGACGCACAGGACGCGCCGGTGCCACTGGGCATGCCATATCGCTAGTTACTGTAGAAGATGTGAAGTTATTAAAAGATATCGAACGTGTAATCGGCGAAAAAATTAATAGAGTTGAAGTCAAAGGCTTTGAGCCAACAGAGAAGTTAACGGAAACGTCTGCCAACCCTCAGCCTAAAAAAGCACCTAGACCTAAAAAACCCCGTAAGCCAAGACCAGCAAGGCAAGCTAGACCCAAAGCAGATTAATTGGGGCGATGGAATTGCGTTAGCATCCGATCTAAGTGATTGGCAAAGTTTTGTCGGTCTGTTTGATTTAGCGCCGGAGGCCCGCCAGTGTTAACACCGCTGGCGCGCATGGTGTCCATAAAGTCACGAATATTTAGTCGGGAACGCACATTTTCCTTGTCCATCAATTCACCTCGAGGACTCAAAGCGTTACACCCCTTTTCAATCACTTCTGCCGCTAAAGGAATATCGCTGGTAATGACTAAATCACCGGCTTCACAACGAGCAACAATCTCATCATCAGCTACATCAAATCCTGAAGAGACTTGCACAGAAGTGATGTTTTTACTTGCTGGTACACGAATAAATTGATTCGCAACCAACGTCATTTCAACGCCAGTTCGTTGCGCTGCTTTAAATAAAATGTCTTTGATAACATTCGGACACGCATCAGCGTCAACCCAAATTTTCAAATTATCATGCTCCTACAAAATGTTGAAATACAAACTCAGCAAATTATTAGCCGTTTACCACACTAAATCATCAGGGATCTCATAGTCTGCATACCATTCGTCTTCTTCAGCGGTACTGGTAGATTTAGCTTCGGCTTGCTCTGCAGCATCCGCACGATAAACTACCGCGTCTTTGTCACGCAAGGCTATTTTATCTGCAACTGGCATAGGTACAATTTCGTATGCACCATCGAGCACCACTATCGCTAGCTTACCTTGGCTAATTCGATTACGGGTCTGTTGATTCACATACAGACGTTTGATCAAATTATCATGGCTAAAATTACACGGAATATCACCGTTGTCTTTGGGTTGCTTATTCAGCTCTACAAGCTGTTTAATCTGCGCCAATACCGCCTTAGATTCGGCTAAAGCTTTCGCTTCTTGGTTCAGTTTTCGGTCTTTTTCTTGCTTTTCACGAAGCGCTTTTTGAGCCGCAATTTGCGACTCATTTTTATTCACAACTTTATGTTTTTGTTGCTGTTTAACTTGCTTGTGTTTTTCTTTTTTAGCTTGCTTAACTTTGTTTTTATCGGTTAAACCGGCTTTCAATAATTGTTCTTGTAATGACAGTGCCATAATAAAATACTCTTTGAATATTCTAGAAATAAAAACGGCAGTTTTCACTGCCGCTAAAGGTAAATTGTAAACAAGGCTATTTGCCTTTTTTACGCTTATCTTCGACAACCCATTTACCATCTTGATACCAAGCTGACCAACCAGTTGCTTTGCCTTCTGCATTTTCAGACGTTACATATTGTTGTTTAGTTTTACGACTAAATCGAACCATTGTTGGATTGCCATCAGGATCTTTTGCAGGTGCATCAGCCAAATAATAAAACTTGGGTGAAATGCGATCCCTAAACCTGGCTAACTCATGCACCATCGGCGCTCTTGTTTCACGAGATTTGGGGAAATTATGGGCTGCCATAAAAATACCCGCAGCACCATCACGAAGCACAAAATGCGCGTCCGATTTTTCACATTCCAATTCAGGCAAATCAACCGGATCTTCTTTAGGTGGAGCAGCTTCACCATTTCTTAGTAATTTACGGGTGTTTTTACACTCTTCGTTTGTACAACCGAAATATTTACCAAAACGACCATTTTTAAGTTCCATGTTCGAACCACACTTATCACATTCGATAATAGGTCCATCATATCCCTTAATTTTAAAGGTCCCTTTTTCAACATAAGTACCCGGACAGGTCGGTGCATTACCACAAACGTGTAACTTGCGGGTCTCGTCAACCAAATAACTATCCATAGCTGTACCGCAAATATCACATCGACGCTTAGATCTTAATACTTCTGTTTCCAGTTCATCTTCATCATCCACTTTAATGACTTCGTCACCTGGGGTCAGATTTTTAGTACCAGTGCAGCGCTCTTTTGGTGGTAAGTTATATCCTGAACACCCAAGGAACACCCCTGTTGATGCAGTTCTTACATTCATAGGGCGACCGCAAAGATGGCATTCAACATCGGTTTCAATAGCTTGATTAAGGCGCATACCACCTTCTTCAGGCGGTAATTCAGCTTTCAGCAAACGTTGATAGAAGTCTTCATAAAATTCATTTAAGACATCTTTCCAGTCACGAATTCCATTGGCAACATCATCGAGTTGTTGCTCCATGTTGGCAGTGAAATCAAAACTGATTAAATCAGAGAAATTATCCACTAAACGGTCGTTAACGATCTCTCCCATTTTTTCTGCATAGAAACGTTTGTTGTCTAGTTTAACGTAACCACGGTCTTGAATAGTGGAGATAATACTGGCGTAAGTTGATGGACGACCAATTCCTCGTTTTTCCAATTCTTTAACCAATGACGCTTCATTAAACCGTGCAATTGGTTTGGTAAAATGTTGTTTAGGATCCAATGCTTTAAGATCAAGTTTCTGACCTTCTTTTACATCGGGTAAATTAAGATCGTTATCACCTTTACCTTTAACTTGAGTTTGAACCCGCGTCCAACCATCAAATTTCAATACCCGACCTTTGGCAACTAATTCGTACTCACCGGCCTTCACCTTGATAGTACTAGCATCGTATTTCGCCGGCACCATTTGACATGCCACAAATTGACGCCAAATTAATTCGTACAATCGTTGAGCATCACGCTCTACTTCAGTTAATGACTCAGATTTCACAATCACATTGGAAGGACGTATCGCTTCGTGAGCCTCTTGCGCCCCTTCTTTACTGCCATATGAAATAGGGTTATTGGGTAGATAGTTAGCACCAAATGATTCTTCAATATAACCGCGACAAGCATCCACTGCGTCTTTACTTAAATTGGTCGAATCCGTACGCATATAGGTAATATGCCCAGCTTCATACAGACGCTGTGCCATCATCATGGTTTTCTTAACACCAAAGCCTAAACGAGTACTTGCTGCTTGTTGCAAAGTAGAGGTAATAAAGGGAGCAGACGGTTTACTTTGAGTTGGCTTTGATTCGCGGCTAATGACTTCATAGGAAGCATTTTTTAATGCCTCTAAAGCGGTGTCAGCTTGCGATTTATTGATCGGTTTAAAAGCACTACCTAAGTGTTTAGACACTAACATACGCAAATCGGTTTGCTTGGCATTTAAGTCAGCATGAATATCCCAAAACTCTTCTGGAACAAAGGCTTTAATCTCGCGCTCACGTTCAACCACTAATCGCACAGCAACAGACTGAACGCGGCCAGCAGAAAGTCCACGAGCCACTTTTTTCCACAGCAGTGGTGACACCATGAAACCCACAACACGGTCTAGGAAACGACGTGCTTGTTGCGCATTTACTCGTGCAATATTGAGTTGGCCAGGATCGGCAAAAGCCTCTTGAATGGCGTTTTTAGTAATTTCGTTAAAAACCACTCGTTGATAGGTTTTTCCTTCACTACCTAGCAACTCCTGCAGGTGCCATGCAATGGCTTCCCCTTCTCTATCCAAATCCGTTGCGAGATAAATGGTGTCTGCATCTTTAGCCAGCTTTTTTAATTCATTTACTACTTTTTCTTTGCCCGCGAGAATATCGTAATGGGCTTTCCAATCGTGTTTTGGATCAATTCCCATTCGATCAACCAGCTTTTGGTATTCGAATTCGCGAAGGTAAGTTTCGCGTTTTTTCTCGCTCCACTCTTTTAGCTCTTTAGCTGGTTTTTTAGCCGGAGCTTGACCTAATGCCTTTGTTGGTAAATCTCTAACGTGTCCAACACTAGATTTAACAATAAAATTTTTGCCGAGATATTTATTTATTGTTTTCGCCTTAGCTGGCGACTCGACAATAACCAATGATTTTGCCATAAATTATTCATTAACCTTTGTTTTATATGGGTTTTACGCCATTTTTAGGGAGTTTCGTTAAACTTCCTGTCGCATTTTGCTTTTTTAACATATATCGGCAAAGTGAATAGAAAACAAGTTCTTCTTAATACTTATCTACTTTTTGAACTTTTAGCTGCACCAAATATGCTCAGAATTTATACAGGCGCATTGGCAAGTACATTAAAAGACGTATAATCGCCACCAATAGTAAACAGAGCAAGCCCATTTCGCCTAGTTTTTTATAAATTTATTAACGAAGACGAACGAATAGTGGGCAAGCTTGAGTGCATTTTTATTGCAATGAGGTGAGCGAGTGAAACAAGTTGAAGTCAATTTTGATGGTTTAGTGGGTCCAACCCACAATTATGCAGGTCTTTCGATTGGTAATGTTGCATCCCTAAGTAATGCAAAAGCGTTTAGTAGTCCTAAACAAGCAGCATTACAAGGATTACAAAAAATGAAAGCCTTGCATGATATGGGTATGGTGCAAGGAATATTAGCCCCACAAGCAAGACCTGATATTGATACTCTCAGACGTCTAGGTTTTACAGGCAACGATTCAAGTGTGCTTGAGCAAGCCTCAAAACGTGCTCCTGAGGTTTTCAGGGCTTGTTGCTCTGCTAGTAGCATGTGGACCGCCAATGCCGCCACCGTGTCTCCTAGTGCCGATACGAGTGATGGCAAAATTCACTTTACCCCAGCAAATTTGACCAACAAGTTTCATCGCTCTTTGGAACCTGAAGTCACTGGCAGGATATTGCAAGCAACCTTTTCCAATGACAAATACTTCCAGCATCACACCCACTTGCCAGACAATGAACACTTTGGCGATGAAGGTGCAGCCAACCACACCCGGCTTTGCACCGATTATGGTCATGCTGGTGTTGAGATGTTCGTATACGGTCGGTATGCATTTGACAGCAGCAAGCCTGCACCTAAGAAATTTCCAGCTAGACAAACCTTAGAGGCCAGTCAAGCGGTAGCCCGTTTGCATGGTTTGAGTGATGACACTACCGTGTTTGTACAACAAAACCCTGACCTGATTGATCAAGGTGTATTTCACAATGATGTGATTTCAGTGGGTAATCAAAATGTACTGTTTTATCATCAACAGGCGTTTCTTGACACGCAAAATGTGTTAGATGAAATTCAACGCAAATTTGGTGACCAAAAATTGCATTTCATCCAAGTGGATACCAAAACGGTCCCCGTTCAAGATGCCATAAAAACCTATTTATTTAACACCCAAATCATTACTCTGGCAAACGGTGAAATGGCCATCATCGCCCCTACTGAGTGTCAAGAAAATTCCACGGTTGCTAATTATTTAGAGGAGTTGATAACCCTAAATACGCCGATTAAAAAAGTGCACTATTTTGACGTAAAACAAAGTATGCGAAATGGCGGTGGTCCTGCTTGTTTAAGACTAAGAGTAGCAATGACCGGTTCTGAGCTAGAAGCAGTTAATCAACACACTTTGATGTCAGACGCAGTTTTTGCACGTCTAAACAAATGGGTTAATAAACACTACCGCGATCAATTAAGTGTTGACGATTTGCGTGATGCGGCTTTACTCGATGAAACCCGCAGTGCTTTAGATGAATTGACCCAAATTTTGAACTTAGGATCGATTTATCCGTTTCAACGACAGTAAATAACCACAATTTAGACATAAAAAAACCTCGTAATTACGAGGTTTTTTTTATGCTTCAGAGGTTAAAGAGCGTCATCACATGAAGAACCGGTTCCAAACGGACTGCTAGGCGGTGGTGAAGCTTCATCATCCAAATCGTCAGCGGCAACTGAAAAAGTGAAATATTGACTTTCAATAGCTTCACTGCCAGAAGATTGGCCAAATACTGCGACTTCAACATCTGCCCAAGCGCCATAAGCCCTTGGGTAACGAACTTCTAATTTTGCTTGACCGTTTGAATCAGTTTCATTGTTACCATCGGTAAAACCAATAGTCCCAACAATACCTGGAGTTAATTCTTCATCTCCATTGGTATCTTCACCACTGTCAAGAATCCCATTGCCATTGATATCTTCGTTGGCGCAAGTTGCAGTTACATTCATCACCCACACATCAGTACCGTAAACCCAAAACCCTTTTCGATAAACGCCATCTTCTGTGAATTTAACCGGTGTTAAAGATGCGGTTAAAGAAACATTTTCCACGGCTCGACCAACAGAGTCACTGACAAACACAGAAAACTCTTTTAAATAACTTGAATCATCTGGCGATACCAATAAGTTCCCTGTTCCTAATGAAATATCAAAGGCTCTATCACCCACAGTTAGGGTGGTAAAATCAGTCACAGATTCATCATCGGCAACGTCTGCATAAACAATGACTGCATCTTCACTGCTCACCGCATTAGAAGTATAAACAGTGGAAGCGATTCCGTTACTGTCGGTTGTTGCCGAATTTGGCGACACAAAACCACCACTAACATCGTCCACTCTGAAGTTTATGACCTTGCCTTTAACAAGATTTCCGGTGATATCACGTACGACAGCGGTAATGGTGGATGTTTGTCCATCTGGTCCGATTAAATCAGGTGAAGCATCAACAATGATAGTCGCCGGCTCAGTAGCAATAAATTCAAATTGCGTTCTGGCACTCACGGTATCCTCGTTTCCATCAGTCCCTAGCGCCGTAATAGAAGCTAATCCAGCATTGCTTGAATGTATCTCAAAAGAAGCAACCCCGTTGCTATCGGTTATCGCTGAAGAAGAAACAAATTCTCCACGCGAAGAACTCAAAGTGACTTCACCACCAACATATGCAATATTGTCTTTTAACCAAGTAACTTCCAACGTTGAGTTGGTATTAAGTGGAACATCTTCGGTTGGCACTGTGGTGAAGCTAAAGCTATCTTCTTGCACAGTAAAGGTTAAACTTCCTTCGGCATTTAACGCACTGGCGGTAATTTCATTTTCACCAGAAGTGGTGGCCACATATTGAATACTTACTTGCCCTTCTGTGTCAGTTGTTGCTGAGGTTGCGATATCCCCTTGTGACGCACTTAGTTGAACACTTTGATTCGCCACCCCGTTGCCATCGGAATCAGCCACTTTAATAGTGACATCTATGGTATCGCCTAGCACCACTGAAATAGGACCGTCTACATTCACTTCAGTGCCGACAACCTCAATATCGACTGTTTGATTAAAGGTACCCGAAGAAACAGTTGCGGTAATCGTTCTGTTTTCTGGATTATTGCGGCTAGTCAGCGTTGCTCTGGCGGTGCCATCTTCTGTTGAGGTGCCTTGTACAATTTGCAATTCCGCACCATTGTTAGCAGAAAAAGAAACATCTACACCGGATAACAAAATATTTTGTGCATTTTTCACTACGGCAATTAGTTCTATTTCATCAGAACCACTGGATGCCAGTTGAATTGAGCTAGCGTATAACTCAAGAGAAGCCGGTGTCACACCTGATTGCGAAGTACCAGAAGAACTAAAGCCCACTTGCCCTTCTGTCCCGTCTGAAAGCGCGCCAGTAACCAAACCATCACCAGAGCTTGCACCAACCAGCAAACCTATGGTGGCAACACCGTCAGCATTGGTCAACGCAGTGCCCGTATCGTTATCAAAGGTCGCTAGGCCGTCTTGGCTAAAGGTGAATGTCACTAATTGATCTTCTACACTACCACCGGAACTAGTTACTGTCGCAGTCACTATTAATGGTGAAGTGGAAGTCAGTTCGTTCACTGTATTTCCATTTTGATCAGCAATAGTTAATGTAACATCGTAAGTTACTGTAGTGTCGGTTCCGCCAGTGCTTGTACCAGAAGAATCACGCTCTACTGAACCTCCTCCGCCACATGCTGACAGAGTAAAAATCAATAGAGCTGCGAACAACATCTTCAAACGTGAAGTCATGCAATTTTTCCCACAAATAATGTTTTTCAATTCAAGTACCTGTTCTAAGTCATTTTATAGTTTTGCTGAAGACCTAAACTTGCTACGCTATCCAAAAATCAATAATAACTTTAGGACAAAAAATGCAGCAATCTCCAAAAAAACTTGGTCTCACCGCTAAAATCTTTATCGGCATGATTGCCGGGATAATTACCGGTGTTATTTTAAAATGGTCATTTGATGATAGCGGAGATTTAGCATTTAGTGTATTCGGGTTAACAGTTTCTACGTATGACGTTTTAGTCAATGGTATATTTAATGTAGTTGGCCAGATTTTTATTAACAGTTTAAAAATGCTAATCGTCCCCTTAGTCTTTGTATCTTTAGTCTGTGGGGTTTCTAACTTATCTGAACCAAGCAAGTTAGGACGTCTGGGCGGTAAATCTATTTTGCTGTACATCGGCACCACAGCGGTTGCTATTACCATCGCGATGGTTGCAGCGCTCATTGTACAACCCGGTGCAGGTGTGCCTATTCCTACTGATGCGGTATTCGCAGCAAAAGAGCCGCCCTCTTTGGCTATGGTGATTATCGATATCTTCCCATCGAATCCTTTTCAAGCATTTACTGAAGGGAAAATGTTGCAAGTCATAACCTTTGCGGTTTTATTTGGCTTAGCCATGGCCATGGTAGGCGATGCTGGTAAACGAGTAGCAGCATTATTTGAAGATTTAAATGCTGTAATTATGAAGCTAGTTACCATATTGATGAACTTAGCCCCCTATGGTGTGTTTGCGCTTTTGGCAAAACTATTCACAACCATCGATGAAGGACGAATTGCTTCTTTGGCCATCTACTTTGTATTGGTATTTGCAGTATTGATATTTCATAGTCTGGTTAACTATTCAATTATTCTTAAACTGTTGACCGGACTGAATCCCAAGTTCTTATTCTTAAAAATGCGTGAAGCCATATTATTTGCTTTCAGTACTGCAAGCAGCAGCGCAACTTTGCCCGTTACCATGGAAACAGCAACTAAAAAATTAGGGGTGAGTAAATCAGTTGCATCTTTTGTAGTTCCGTTAGGTTCAACTATCAACATGGATGGGACCGCAATCATGCAAGGGGTAGCAACCGTATTCATTGCACAGGTTTATGGTATCGACCTTTCAACTGCTGATATGTTAATGGTGGTATTAACCGCTACGCTAGCCTCCGTTGGCACAGCTGGCGTGCCTGGTGTTGGCACATTAATGTTATCTATGGTGCTAGTACAAGTTGGCTTACCTGTTGAAGGCGTAGCCTTGATACTCGGTGTAGACCGCTTGTTGGACATGACGAGAACGGCAGTCAACATCACTGGAGATTGTATGGTTTCTTGTGTTGTCGCGAAGAGCGAAAATGAACTAGACGAAGCTATGTATTACGATATGGATGCAGGTGTAGATTTTGAAAATGTGGACCTCCATGATTTTAAATCCACCGCACCAGAGTCGAAGGATTAATATTCCAGATGAAAAAACACTAAGCAGCAATGTATTCTACTTGAATAACTGCTTAGTGTTGCCCTAGTGCCTCTGCAGGATTTATTTTAGTTGCTTTGAAGGCCGGATAAATAGTTGCCAACAAACTCAAACAAATAGCGATTAACGCGGTAAAAAAGACTTCACTCCAGCGCAACTGTGAAGGTAAAAAATCGATAAAATAAACATCCCCTGAAAGAAATTTAACGCCACTGACGTTTTCAATAAAAATCGCTATCGGGGTTAAGTATTCTGCCAATAACACGCCACATATCACCCCAACCAAAGTTCCAATGATACCGTTTACCGCACCTTGCAATACAAAAACTTGAATAATTAATTTATCCCTTGCGCCCATCGTTTTGAGCATAGCTATCTCCGCTCGCTTTTCACTAACAGCCATAACCAAGGTTGAAATAATATTAAAGCATGCGACACCAATGACTAAAGTGAGCGCAACATAGACGACCGCTCTAACCAATTGAATATCTTGATACAAATGTCCTTGAGTTCGCATCCAATCAGACATAAACACGTGCTGTGTGAACGAAAAACCAAACTCCCGTATGGCACTATTGGCGATGAAAGGATCGTCGAAACGAAAACGTAATCCTTGCGCCCCAGTAACAGTGCCGAGAGTATCTGCCGCTAACTTTATGTGCATAAAACCTATTTGGGAGTCTAACTCGCCACCAATGGCAATTTCTCCAGCCACATTCAACCACACTGTTTTCGGAGCTGAAAACGACAAGTCATCGGAAATTTGCGGTAGCACCAATTGCACTTTGTCACCCACATTCACTGCAAGTTGTTGCATAATTGAGCGCCCTAATAACACACTGTTAGGGTCGGCTTTAAAATTTGCCCAATGATTTTTGCCCACTTGCTGTACTAGTCTGTTGTTTTGCGCGTAATGCAAATCAATCCCTACCAACTCAGGCACCGCTTTCATTTTATTGCCTTTTTGCAATAAGCCTGAGGCCTTAATATAAGGTTCAATCGAGGTTATTCTTGGATCGGAAGACAAGCGGTTGAGTTGTTCTTGCCATTTTTCCAGACCAGTGCCTTCATATGCATATATCTCACCGTGAGGGATATAGCTTAAAAGTTGATTTTTCAGCTCTCGTTCAAAGCCATTCATCACCGATAGCAACAATATCAGCACCATACACCCTAAAGCGATACCCAAGGTAGATGATGCGGA
The DNA here is from genome assembly GCF_030548145.1 of Aliiglaciecola sp. 2_MG-2023. Lineage (NCBI taxonomy): Bacteria > Pseudomonadati > Pseudomonadota > Gammaproteobacteria > Alteromonadales > Alteromonadaceae > Aliiglaciecola > Aliiglaciecola sp. 2_MG-2023. The sequence continues at coordinate 66,988 of NZ_JAUORY010000005.1, read as the reverse complement.
AATGAATGAAATAAAACCATTTTGGCGTTTACCTGAACGGAATCGCCAAGCTAATTGTGCCACTAAACTCATACAGCAGCGCCCTGCTCTACGAGTTTTCCATCAGTAATATTGAGGGTCCTATCTAATTTAGAGGCCAACTCGGTATCATGGGTTACCACTATAAAGCTGGTCGCTATTTGCTCGCGCAATTCGTTTAGTAAATGATAGATACTTTGCCCTGTTTTGTGATCCAAATTACCTGTAGGCTCATCCGCTAAAACGAGATCTGGCTGAGTTACAAGCGCCCGCGCAATGGCAGAACGCTGTCGTTCTCCGCCAGACATTTGTGACGGTTTATGGTCTAGTCTGTGGCCTAACCCTACCCGTTTTAGAATATCTTCTGCCTTGTGCTTAGCTAGGTCACTCTTGATTTTACCAATTAATAGCGGCATAGCCACATTTTCTAGTGCTGTAAATTCGGGGAGTAAATGGTGAAATTGATATACAAAGCCTAAGCATTTATTGCGAAAATCAGCTTGCTGTTTTTCATTAAATTTAAAGATGTCTTGCCCTTTAAACAAAACGTTACCTGAAGATGGCGTATCCAAGGCACCCAAAATATGCAATAAGGTGCTCTTCCCCGACCCTGAGCTGCCAAGTATGGCTACTTGCTCTGCTTTACCCACCTGAAAATTAACCTTATCTAAAACTTGCACTGAAGAGTCATTTTCTTGATAGGTCTTACTGACATTTTTACAGATTAACAACTGTGACATAATCTCTACTTTATTTTTGTTCTTGCTGTTGGTTAAACAATTCCCGTTCACGCCGTTTCCACATGAGCCTTGCAACTTTTTTCATACTAACGTGCTTATCTTTCTCATCGACAATTTCGAAACCTAAAAGACTCTCGAGCAAATCTTCTAAGGTCAAAATACCATCCATACCACCATACTCATCTACCACTAATAGTATGTGCGAACGTGATTGCAGGAAATGTGGGAAGGTTTCCGCAAGATTTGTGCTACTCAGCAGAGCAACCATGTCTTTGCGATATTCTGAAAGCAATTTAGACCCATTGCCCCGAGCTTGCGCTAATATCAAGTCTGATTTGAGCACGAAGCCACTGATTTTTTCAGGCTCTTCGTCTTCATACACAGGAATTCTCGAATACACTTCAGTTGCATGTTTATGATAGAAGGTTTCAACAGTCATATTTTCAGACACTTTAAATACCACAGTCCTGTGGGTCATCGCATCCCGGACTTTTAAGTCATCTAAACTCAGTAAACTCTGCAGTATATTGGCTTCTTGGTGATCCAATAGTCCTTCGTGTTTAGATAATTCGGTCATTGCGTGGAGTTCTCCACGACTCAGTCCTTTCAAAGGACTTTCTTCGGTGAAGCGACTGGTTAACGCATTCGCCATTTTTACAAAGGGGTACAAAATCCAAACCAGATATTTCAGAAAATAAGCTGTAATTGGCGCAAGTTGACGCCAATAAGTCGCCCCTAAAGTCTTAGGAATGATTTCTGAGAACACTAATATCAACAAGGTTAATATTGCCGACGCCGCACCTAGGTACGCATCGCCAAAAACCACTGCGGCTTGGGCTCCGGCTCCAGCGGCCCCCATAGTATGAGCAATGGTATTGAGAGTTAATATCGCCGCTAGCGGTTTATTAATATCGGCGGTTAAATCATGTAAAATCTTCCCTGATTTTTCGCCTTTATTCATGGATACAGATATGTATGCTGAAGAGATACTTAAAATCACCGCTTCAGCTACCGAGCATAAAAAGGAAAATCCCAGTGCAACAACTACGTATATTATTAGTAGCACCATAAAAATTAACTATCGCCCTCTTTTTTCGGTTTATGTTGCTCAAACCACCACAAAATGTATTCTACCTTCGCCATCAAATTACTCGGTTTACGGTAAATACTATGGGAGGCGTTTGGAATTCGAACCATCGCACTTTCCACACCTTGAATTTTTAGTGCCTGATAAAACTGCTCTGATTCAGATATGGGGGTTCTATGATCCGACTCGCCAGTTAATAACATGGTTGGTGTAGTCACATTGCCAACATAACTGATAGGTGAATATTTCATGTATTCGTTTAGATTATCCCAAGGTTTTCCACTAAACCAATATTGATAAAAGAATGGATAGAAATCAGCAGTTAACACAAAGCTGTACCAATTAATCACGGGCTTAGCTACTACGGCAGCAGCAAAACGTTGAGTGTGCCCAATTGACCATGCTGTCAGAGTGCCACCACCAGAACCACCGGTAATAAATAGCTGCTCAGTATCAATAAAGCCTTTTTCAATCAGGCTATCAACTCCAGACATTAAATCATCGTAATCTTGACTCGGATAATTTTTATCTATGCTATGAGCAAATTCTTTTCCGTAACTAGAACTACCACGAGGATTGAGATACAAAACAACGTTTCCTGCCGCGGCAAACAATTGTATTTCCATTGAAAAATGCGGTCCATAAGCAGTCACAGGACCACCATGGATCTCCAAGATTAATGGGTATTTTTTGCTCTTATCGAAACCAGGAGGATAAGCTATCCAACCTTGAATATCTTGATCATCTGCACTCGATTTAAACCAAATCTCTTCAATCTGGGCCAAGGTTTTATGGCCTAACGCATCATCATTGAGGTGGGTTAATTGCTTGGTTTGTTTATTATCTACAATGCCTACATCAGCAGGCCGCAAAGGATTGGAGTATGAAATCGCTACTTTGCCATTTTCACTAACTGCAAACTCTGCACCTGTGTAAGGTCGGCCATACGATTGGCCTCCTAATTTATCAGACAAAATGCTACGTTTATCTGCAGATTTTAGGGATTGCATGGCTAAAATTGTTTTGCCTTTGTCATCATATTGGATATACAGATTTCGACTTTTCTGATCCCAGGCGATAGCGTCTATACTGCGATCCAGTCCTTCTGATTGGAAAATAGTTTCACCATCTGAAAGTTGTTTAACATACACTTTAGCATTGTCATAATTTTTACGTTGGTCATCGAAACCAATATATGCAATGTATTTCCCATTCGGTGACACCTTAGGACTAGTGTCAGGACCATCACGATCAGTCACCTGCTTTATCGAACTATCGGTAATTGATAAAGCATAAATTTCACTATTTAGTGGCTCAAATTCGCGATTCTCTGAGCGATTGGCGGAAAAATATATGAATTGACTATCTTTACTCCAGCTTAAGTCACCACCATTATCAAACTCATCATTGGTTAACTGTCTGGGCGTACCACCGTCGGCGGATAAGATAAATAATTCGGTTGTCCCCGGAACGCTGTAGCCCCCACCATCAAATCGGTAATAAACATCATCAATATAAATGGCCTGCTCTGCCCATTTTGCCCCAGGTGGTTTACCAGAAAGGCTAACCGGTGATTTAGGTTTGCCATTTACGAACATACTAAAGGCGATGTATTTTCCGTCAGGAGACCAACTCAAACCGCTAGGAGAAGAAACCAAATTAGTCAGTTTTGCTGTTTTACCGCTTTCTAACCAAGTCACATAAATCTGAGGTTTACCTGTTTGAGTCGAGATATACGCGAGTTTACTGCCATCGGCCGATAAAACCGGGTTGAAATCTAACTGTTCGCCAGTAGTGACCGGAAGCATAACGCCAGTTTTAGTATCTACAGACCAAATATTGCCAAGCTTCCTGTCGCTTTGAATATCCATAAAATGACGGACAAAATATACTGTTTTGCCATCTTGGCTTATGCTTAAGTCTGCCGCATACTCAATATCAAATATATCCTGAGACTTGAGCACCTCTATCTCGGTTTTCGCATTAATTGTTGGAGAGATTAACCCACCAATCAACATAAAAGTGACTATAACTTTTTTCATTTTTATCCCTAACCTTTTTGGGCGAACAAATAGCTTATCGCATTTTCTAAAAAATGCCTTGTAAATACGACATTTAGCTTAAGAAATTTTAACGGTAATGAATGATAATCAAGACGTTTCTATAGGATTTGCTTAATTATGTATTGATAAGATGAATTCCGACATCTACTCCAAAACGATCAATTTCCCTTCTAATAACGCAGCTTTGACTTGGTCATTAAATAACATTAACCAAGTTGGAGGCATATTTTTACGCCAAAATCCGGCAGGTTCCGACTCCCCAGGTACTTTAATAATCGGCCAGTCAGTTAATTGATTAATTAAAGATATATCACCACTGAACCGACAAAATCCATTACGTAACAACGATATATATTTATCTTTGTTTAAATCAATGGGTTGGTTTACTTCAAAAGTATTGCCAGGTGCATAGCTAAAGTTATGGGCATTTAATACTTCATAAGCACCTAATTGTTGTAAGTCACCTAATTCACTAATAAGTGCTAGCTTTTGGTGCTGCTGTTTAATCGCCACATCGACACTGAAACTGGCATTTACGGTATCGACGTTCAAGCCCCGTATGATTAGATCGCTCAACCCGTTTTCAATATTAAATGGTAAAGAATTGTAATCGAACTCTAGCACTTTGTTGTATGACTGCTCGGCAATATGATGAATACTATGCAATAAACATAAAAAATTTAAGCGTCTAGCATTTTGTCTATTTGAATCGTTAAAAGTTGCCCCAGATTCGATTAACACGCAAGCAATTCCTTGGCTGCAAGCGAGATCACCAAAAGCCCGCGGTGAATAACTATCTTGATACTTTGCAACCTTTGCAAATAATTCATCAGACATATCTGAAAGCATCGCAGCGATTAATTTCATGGCATTACACCTATGTTCAGGGATACTTTCCTGAGCGTCGCCTGCGGGCGCGAGAAACGCCATTTCTACCGGCTTCAAAGTGTCCTCAATACGATAATATTTCGACTGATCGTGGAGGTTGAAAGCAAAAAGTGGCTTAATATTGTCGAACAATGATTTTAATACTTTACCTTCGGGGGTTTGTAACGCTGCAGCATCTCGGTTTATGTCGATGCCCTGTGCATTTTCTCTAGTTTGCTGCTGTGCACCATCTGGATTCAACATTGGCACTATATGCAAGGTAACTTTGTCTAGAATCTCGTTCAACCAAGGACGTGTTTTGTTTTGCTGGAAAAACTGAATTAAATCCAACAAAGCCGCGGTTGCCGTTGGCTCATCACCGTGCATTTGTGACCAAAATAAAATCGCTATGTTGCCTTTGCCAACAGTAACCTTTTGTATGGGTTGGCCTAAATATGAATGCCCCACAACTTGCTTGCTCATAAAATCAGTATCAGCAAAAAAGGGGTCGGCAAGGTATTCCAATAAATCTTGGGGAAATACGTGGGGTTTGTCTAATTGAGCAATTCTGGCGCTGCTATAAAGCTGTTCTAATACGTTATTCTCGGGGAACATGCTTACTCCGAACTGTCGTTACTTGTTATGTCTATGTATAGATTAGAACGGTTGACTAGATAATTTAAATAACTTTAGTTGCTAATAAGCATATTCGCAATTAACTAAGTTACCGTCATCAGTAACTTAGTTACAGCCGCCTTTTTGTGCTTGTCTGGCATCAAAAGCCGCTAATTGTTCTGGCGTTGCTTTGGCTTGGTATTTTTCCTTCCACTGTGCGTAAGGAATACCGTATATTTTTTCACGGGCTTGTTCGTAATCGATCTCTATCCCTTTTTCTTGTGCTGCAGCCTTGTACCATTTGCCCAAACAATTACGGCAAAAGTCCGCCAAAATCATCAGATCGATGTTTTGTACATCTTTATTATCATCTAAATGTTTCAACAAACGTCTAAAAGTAGCCGCTTGTATTTCAATTTCTGTTTGTTTATCCATTATAAATCCTGCGATTGATAATCAATTTAGTAAAAATCAAAAAAGGAGCTTAGCGCTCCTTTTTTATGTCATATAAATTTGAAGATTAGTCTTCAGATGGTGCTTCAGCAGCTGGTTTTTCTAACAGCTCTTTGATGCTTAAGCGCACACGGTTCTGACGGTCAATTTCCATTACTTTCACATCGACCATTTGGCCTTCAGAAAGATAATCAGAAACTTTATTCACACGCTCGTGAGCGATTTGTGAAATATGTACAAGACCTTCTTTACCTGGTAACACTTCAACGAATGCACCGAAATCAACAATACGAGTCACTTTACCGTGGTAAGTTTTGCCCGCTTCTACTTCAGCAGTTACTTGCTCAATTTTAGCAATCGCAATTTCTGCTTTAGCTAATTCAGTAGCAAATATCTTAATAGTACCGTCGTCTTCAATTTCAATATTAGTATCTGACTCTTCAGTGATCGCACGGATCATTGCGCCGCCTTTACCAATAACATCGCGGATTTTATCCTGGTCGATTTTAAGAGTATAGATACGCGGGGCGAATTCAGACATTTCATCGCGGTGACCACCAAGCGCTTCATCCATAACACCCAAGATATGTAAGCGAGCTTCTTTAGCTTGCTTAAGGGCTTTTTGCATGATTTCTTGGGTAATACCTTCGATTTTAATGTCCATTTGAAGTGCAGTAATACCATCAGTAGTACCAGCAACTTTAAAGTCCATATCACCTAGGTGATCTTCATCCCCTAGAATGTCAGATAAAACAACGAAGTTTTCGTCACTTTTCACTAAGCCCATAGCAATACCTGCTACAGAAGCTTTAATCGGAACACCCGCATCCATAAGTGCCAAAGATGTACCACATACTGAAGCCATAGAAGAAGAACCGTTTGATTCTGTAATTTCTGACACAACACGAACTACATATGGAAACTCTGCTTCAGACGGCATAACCGCTTGAATACCACGTTTTGCCAAACGACCATGACCAATTTCACGACGCTTAGGAGAACCAACAAAACCAGTTTCGCCTACACAGTATGGAGGGAAGTTATAATGCAACATGAAGCGACTGCTAGCCATGCCACCTAGTTCATCAATCATCTGTGCATCACGTTCTGTACCAAGGGTAGCAGCAACTAATGCTTGAGTTTCACCACGTGTGAAAAGAGCAGAACCATGAGTTCTAGGAAGAATGCCAGTATTAACATGTAACGCTCTGATCATATCTGGTTCGCGACCATCAATACGCGGCTCACCAGCTAGTATACGAGAACGTACAACATCACTTTCAAGATCGTGCAGCATTTCCGACACTTCTTTCGGGTCTTGCTCAGGATCAGCTTCTAAAATAGCGGCTACCGCTTTTTCAGTGACAGCAACAACAGCGTCTTTACGCACCATTTTGTCTGAAATCTGATACGCTTCTGTCATGCCAGCTTCAGCTAATTCTTTGATTTTGCTCTTAAGTTCAGTGTTTTCTTCAACAGCTGACCATTCCCACTTAGGCGTCGCAACTTCTGCAGCAAATTCACGTACAGCATTCACTACAGCTTGGCTTTGCTCGTGTCCGTACATTACAGCACCAAGCATCACTTCTTCAGAAAGAATACTAGCTTCTGATTCAACCATAAGTACTGCACTTTCAGTACCAGCTACAACCAAATCTAATTCGCTTGTTTCAAGTTCTGAAGTTAGGGTATTTAGAATGTACTCACCTTCTTTGTAACCAACACGTGCAGCGCCAACAGGTCCGTTAAATGGAATGCCTGAAATCGCAAGAGCCGCAGAAGTACCAATTAGAGAGATGATATCGGTAGGAATTTCTGGATTAGCAGAAACAACGGTAATGATAATTTGAACTTCGTTCATGAAGCCGTCTGGAAATAGAGGACGGATTGGACGGTCGATCAAACGTGCAATAAGTGTCTCACTTTCAGAGGGACGACCTTCACGTTTAAAAAAGCCACCTGGTATTTTACCAGCAGCGTATGCTTTTTCTTGGTAGTTAACCGTTAATGGGAAGAAGTCTTGCCCAGCTTTGGCATCTTTTTTACCAACAACACTGACTAATACAGAAGTATCGTCCATGCTGGCCATAACCGCAGCGGTTGCTTGACGAGCAATTACACCCGTTTCTAGCGTTACAGTATGTTGTCCATACTGAAATGTTTTAGTAATAGGAGTCACTATTTATCCTTTTTAATATTTTCTTATATCGCTTTCAAATGCGGCGCATAGTATAGCTATATGAAGGGCAAATCGACAGTGAAATTTATATTTAATCTAGGTTAATTTACGTTTTTCGGCATTTTTACTGATTAACTTCGTTCAAATAACAATAAGCAGAGGATCACTAAGCAATAGTTGAGTGATATATTTTAAACCTTGGTCTAAAGTAATAAGTAAATCTAGGTCGAAACCGCAAATTAGTTTTTGCACTAATAGTTATTTAGATTACACTCTCAGTTAGTCATAAAAACGTAACAAAAATGTAATAATGCCATCAATCAAGCGAACAAAGTTATCATTTAAAATTCTGTTTGTACTTTGTATTAGTTTTAATGCAAATGCGAATAACACCAGCGGTGTGACTGGTCCAATAGTAAAACCCAACGATCAATCCTTCCAATTTCGTGCTGCTTACACACCAAGTGAAGATGGTGAAAGAGAACAAATGGTAGCAAGAATGAACGTTCAAAAATCGATTAGTGATTCTGTGCGATTACGCTTAGTTGGTCAGGTACGAGATACTACAGGAAGCTATGAACTTGACTCTATTTCAGCTGATTTGTTATGGCAATTTCAGCACAAAGAGGATGGAATATGGGACAGTGCCGTTCGATTTGATATAAAAACTCGCAAAGCCCATCGAAGTGAAGGCTTATCGTTCAAATGGACGAATAGGTGGTCATTTGCTCCTAAATGGGCTCTGACCCAAGTACTTTCGTTTAGTTGGGATATAGGTGGTGACAACCCTGCCACTGGAACCTATTTAGAATCGCGCACTGGCATAACCTTTAAAACCGACAAAAACCTCTCATTAGGGCTCAGTTCCTTCAATCAGCTAGGTAAAATTGGTGATTTTGGTAGTACAAATCAATATAGCCACCAAATTGGTCCCTCGATTTCTGGCAAGGTAGAAGGCATTTCATATTCAGTTAGTTATTTAGCCGGCGTTTCCAGTGCCGCCAGAGATAACGTTTTTAGAATATTTATCGGAAAATCCTTTTAATTAATCATCTGTCAATCACTGCAGATTTCAATTGACAGGGTTATTAATTACCTTCTAACGGTTTTGAATGATTAATAACTAAATCGATTTTACTGGTAATACTTCCTTAACTATCATAAGTTTTCCAAATACTTAAATAAGTAGATCACCTCAACCTTACAGAGAAAAATAATGAAATTAGAGTCAATAGCATTACATGAAGGGTATAAATCAGAAGAAACCACTAAAGCCGCTGCGGTTCCAATATATCAGACCACCTCTTATACGTTTGATGATACACAACATGGCGCAGATTTATTTGACCTTAAAGTTGCAGGAAATATCTACACACGAATAATGAATCCAACAACTGACGTCCTTGAGAAGCGCGTCGCAGCAATGGAAGGTGGTATTGCTGCGGTCTGTGTATCTTCAGGTATGGCAGCCATTACCTACGCGATTCAATGCATCTGTGAAGCCGGCGACAACATTGTAAGCACAAGTCAATTGTATGGCGGTACTTATAATCTATTTGCCCACGCTTTGCCTCGTCAAGGTATCGAAACTCGCATGGTTTCATATGATGATTTTGATAACTTTGAAAAATCCATTGATGATAAAACTAAAGCGATTTTTTGTGAATCCATCGGCAACCCAGCAGGTAACGTGGTTGATATTAAACGCTTGGCAGAGATTGCCGACAAGCATGGTGTACCATTAATTGTTGATAATACAGTTGCCACCCCCTATTTATGCAGACCCTTTGAATTAGGCGCTCATATTGTTGTGCATTCACTCACCAAATACATTGGTGGACACGGAACGTCAGTAGGCGGAGTTATCGTTGATTCCGGTAAATTTGATTGGGTTAAAAACAAACAGCGTTTTGCAATCCTAAATGAACCTGATCCATCTTATCACGGTGTGGTGTATACCGAAGCCCTAGGTCCGGCAGCATACATAGGTCGTTGCCGTGTGGGTCCACTTAGAAATACCGGTGCAGCAATATCTCCTTTAAATTCATTTCAAATACTACAAGGATTAGAAACCCTTGGTTTACGGATGGATCGCCATTGTGAAAATGCAGAAAAGTTAGCGGCTTATTTACTCAAACACGATAAAGTCGAATGGGTGAACTATGCAGCCCTACCTGATAGTCCTTACCATGAGAACTGTAAAAATATCACTTCAGGCAAAGCATCTGGCGTCTTGAGTTTTGGCATCACTGGCGGCCTTGAAGCAGGCACCAAATTTATCGATGCATTAAACATGATCCTACGCCTAGTGAATATTGGAGATGCAAAATCATTGGCTTGCCATCCAGCATCAACGACCCATCGCCAGCTAAACGAAGAAGAACTGGCTGCTGCGGGCGTTAGCACTGATTTAGTCAGAATTTCGGTGGGTATTGAGCACATCGATGACATCATTGCCGATGTTAGCCAAGCTCTAGATAAAGTATAGAAACCTGCAAATACTCTTAGATCCTTACAGCGTTATTTTGGTTAAACTAAAATAGCGCTTTTTAATGCAAGCTAAAATGTTAAGTTTAAGCACAAAAAAAGGCCACAGCAATTACTGTGGCCATTTTTATATTTGGTGCGGATGGAGAGACTCGAACTCTCACGGCCTAAGCCACAGCCCCCTCAAGGCTGCGTGTCTACCAATTCCACCACATCCGCGATGTTTTATTTAATCAAATACTTAGTTAGGGATCTCGTTTGATTCTTTATTATTTTCTTGATTTGGAATATCAGAATCTACTGGCTGTTCAATTACCCCTAGGTTCTCAAATTCATCAACAGATTGGCTTTTATCAGCAGTTTGATTACCTAAAATTAAACTAATCACAAAAAACAAGGTGGCAAGTATGGCTGTTGTTCTGGTCATAAAGTTACCAGAACCCGTAGAACCAAACACAGTGTTTGAACCACCACCGCCAAAAGATGCTCCCATATCGGCACCCTTACCTTGTTGAATAAGGACCATACCTATCAACATCAAAGCAACTACTAAGTAAACTACTATCAAAATTTCGTAAAAATACGTCATGTTATGTCTCTAACCTTTTGCCGCTAAGCAAATATTTAAAAATTCCTGTGGTTCCAAACTGGCCCCACCTATCAACCCGCCATCAACATCGGGTTGTGAAAACAATTCATTGGCATTGGCCGCTTTAACACTGCCACCATACAAAATACGCAAACCACCGGCAACACTAGTGTCTAGCTTACTCAAATACTCACGAATAAATGCGTGCACTTCTTGAGCTTGTAAAGGGCTTGCCGTTTTACCAGTGCCTATCGCCCAAACCGGTTCATAAGCAACAACAATATTGTCAAAGTTAGCAATTCCAATCACATCAATTACAGCATCTATCTGCCCTTGGATATGATTAAAAAACTCACCACTTTCACGCACAGCTTCTGGTTCACCTACACATAATACTGGAGTTAAACCATGTTCTAAAGCCACACTCACTTTTTTCGCAACTAAGGCATCACTTTCGCCATTATCAGTTCTTCGTTCAGAATGACCGACCAGCACAAAGTCACAATTTAGCGATTTAAGCATTGAACCTGACACTTCACCAGTGTGCGCGCCAGAATTAAATTCGCTTAGATTCTGTCCACCAATTGTTCCGTCAAAGTGTTCAAAAGCGCTTAGAAACGGAAACGGAGGACATACCAAAACATCGACTTCCTGCAAACTGGCACCATTAAGAGTGTCCATCATCTGCTTGGCAAGTTCGATACTGCCATTCATTTTCCAGTTGCCTGCAACCATAGGGCGACGTTTGTTCTGCACTTTAATCTTCCTTAGCCCAGCGAAAAAGCGGGCGAGATATTAACTAACCCTAGTAAAATATACAAGTAGGCTAGCGTTAATTTATGATGCTAAATAGCTATTTGGTTAATTTACGCACTGCATCTGCAATAAATTCAGCCCAATTAGTCGAATCTTCTTGTTTTTCGGCCTCTACCATTACGCGAATAAGTGGTTCAGTACCACTTTTTCTTAACAACACTCGGCCGGTTTTACCCAAATTTGTTTCAGCTTCGATTACAGCTTCTTTTACTTTAGCGTTTTCTAACGGATTCTCGCCTTCCTCAAATCTAACATTCACCAATGTTTGAGGGTACATATCCATACCTGAGCATAATTCATGGAGACTCATTTGAGAACGCAACATTGCAGTAATAACTTGCAAACCGGCTAATATTCCGTCACCTGTAGAAGTAACATTTAAATTGAGTACATGCCCTGAGTTCTCACCACCAATTGCCCAACCACGTTCTTGCAACAATTCCATTACGTAGCGATCACCAACATTACTTCTTACAAAAGCTACACCTAGTTTGTTTAAGGCAATCTCTAACCCTAAATTACTCATTAACGTGCCAACCACTCCTCCATTCAAACGTCCCGATTTTAATGAATCTCGGGCAATGATATAAATGAGTTGGTCGCCGTCAATAATGTTACCTTTGTGATCCACCATCATAATGCGGTCACCATCACCATCTAAGGCAAAACCTAAATCTGCGTTGTGTTCTAACACGCTTTCCTGAATCGCTTTCATTGAGGTTGCTCCCACCCCTTTATTGATGTTTAAACCATCGGGAGTAGTACCAATTTCAATAACTTCAGCGCCTAGCTCCTCCAGTACATTCGGAGCTATATGGTAGGTCGCACCATGGGCGCAATCGACCACTATTTTTAAACTTTTGAGATTCAGATCAGAGGGGAAGTTACCTTTACAAAACTCGATGTATCGACCTGCAGCATCTTCGATCCGATAAGCCTTACCTAATTTATCAGAGGCAACGCATACCATAGGTTTTTCCATTTCCTTTTCAATAGCGAGTTCTATTTCGTCATCTAATTTATAACCATTAGCGGAAAAAAATTTTATTCCGTTATCGTAAAATGGGTTGTGAGAAGCACTGATTACAATTCCCGCTTCAGAACGAAAAGTTTTGGTTAAATAGGCTATAGCTGGAGTTGGCATCGGACCGAGTAGCCCAATATTAATGCCCGCAGCGGATAAACCAGCTTCCAAACAAGACTCAAGCATATATCCAGATATCCGTGTATCTTTACCGATCAGTACTTTGTTTGTACCTTGGCCTGCTAGCACCTTTCCAGCCGCCCAACCTAGCTTCATTACAAACTCAGGATTGATCACACTTTCGCCAACTTTGCCGCGAATACCATCTGTACCAAAATATTTTCTTGAGCCCATTACATTAATCCTTATACGCACTCAACGCTAATACTACTTTTACAGCATCAACTGTTTGTTTGACATCGTGCACTCGCAAAATCGATGCACCTTTAGTTAACGCTATTGTCGCAGCGGCTATGCTACCCGCTAATCTTTCGTCAACTTCTCTATCGAGTAGATTTCCAATCATCGACTTACGTGAAACGCCAATCAACATTGGTAAATCCAATTCTTTCATTTCTTCAAGTCTATCAAGTATTTGATAATTATGCGGTAATGTTTTACCAAAACCAAATCCTGGATCAATCATTAATAACGATTTTGGAATTCCTGCTCGCAAGCATAGTTCAATTTTTGATTGTAAAAATGTCATGACGTCGCGAACTACATCATCATAAGTAGGTGCCTGTTGCATATTTCTAGGTTGGCCTTGCATATGCATTAAACAGATTGCGGCTCCCGTTTTAGCGGCGGCTTTTATTGCCCCTTCTTCGGATAATGCGCGGATATCGTTGATCAGCCCTGCCCCAGCATCAACGGCATGCTTCATAACTTGAGGTTTACTGGTGTCAATCGAAACTACGACATCAAAATTAGCATGGATAGCCTCAATCACTGGAATGGTTCGATCAAGTTCTTGTTGAACACTGACATCTTGAGCACCGGGTCGAGTCGATTCTCCTCCAACATCTATAAAATCAGCGCCTGCTGAGATCATTATTTCTGCTTGAGTTAGCGCATTGTCAAGACCCACATATTTACCGCCATCGGAAAATGAATCTGGAGTAACGTTCAAAATCCCCATCACTCGAGGAATAGTTAAATCAATGTGTTTATCTTTAAACTGCATAACGTAATTTACACACTACAAAATGGAATAGTAAATACAAAAAAGGTCGAGTCAGCACTTGTCTGAGTCGACCTAATTTTAATAAGTAACGATTTAACTAGTTATATCGCCTGGCTTACCAACGGTTGGAGGAGGAGTACTTTTATCCTCATCCACGCTAACTGTGGCACCACCAGTGGGTTTATCATCGGAACCTGGGTCACGACTATCCCAATCAGCAGGTGGTCTTACAGGACGACGAGCCATTAAGTCATCAATTTGCTTAGCATCGATGGTTTCATATTTCATCAATGCATCTTTCATAGCATGCAAAATATCCATATTTTCGTTCAAGATATTCTCTGCACGTTCATAATTACGATCGATGATTGATTTGATTTCAGCGTCAATCGCACGAGCTGTATCATCGGACATATGCTTAGCTTTAGACATGCTACGTCCAAGGAACACTTCGCCTTCTTCTTCAGAATAAAGCATTGGTCCCATCTTGTTAGATAGTCCCCACTGGGTCACCATCTTACGGGCAATATCAGTGGCTCGCTCAATATCATTTGAAGCACCAGTAGTGACACCTTCTTCTCCAAGGGTCAGTGCTTCGGCAATACGACCACCAAATAAACTAGAAATCATACTTTCTAAATGCTGCTTACTGTGACTGTATTTATCTTGTTCAGGTAAATACATTGTCACACCTAAAGCCCGACCACGGGGAATAATAGAGACCTTATAAACCGGGTCGTGTTCTGGAACCACGCGACCAACAATCGCATGACCAGCCTCATGATAAGCAGTATTGGTTTTTTCTTCTTCAGACATCACCATAGATTTACGCTCAGCGCCCATCATGATTTTATCTTTCGCCTTATCGAACTCTTCCATGGACACAACACGTTTATCAGAACGTGCCGCAAACAATGCAGCTTCATTAACGAGGTTAGCTAAATCAGCCCCTGAGAAACCAGGCGTCCCTCTTGCAATAAGTGAGGCTTCAACATTGTCACCAATAGGAACTTTACGCATATGTACTTTAAGAATCTGTTCACGTCCGCGAATGTCTGGTAATCCAACCACTACTTGACGGTCAAAACGACCTGGGCGCAATAACGCAGGGTCAAGTACATCTGGGCGGTTAGTTGCCGCGATGACGATAATTCCTTCGTGACCTTCAAATCCATCCATTTCAACCAACATTTGGTTCAATGTTTGTTCACGTTCATCGTGACCTCCGCCTAAGCCGGCACCACGTTGGCGACCAACAGCATCTATCTCATCAATAAAGATTATGCACGGCGCTGATTTTTTAGCCTGTTCAAACATGTCACGTACCCGAGAAGCACCAACACCAACAAACATTTCAACAAAATCTGAACCTGAAATAGTAAAGAACGGTACTTTAGCTTCACCTGCAATGGCCTTAGCTAGTAGTGTCTTACCGGTTCCAGGAGGGCCAACCATCAACACACCTTTAGGTATTTTACCGCCCAATTTCTGGAATTTAGTAGGATCTCTTAAGAAATCGACTAACTCAGATACATCCTCTTTTGCTTCATCACAACCAGCTACATCAGCGAAAGTTGTTTTGATTTGGTCTTCACCTAACAAACGCGCTTTGCTTTTGCCAAAAGACATTGCTCCACGACCACCGCCGCCTTGCATCTGACGCATGAAGAATATCCACACACCTATTAGCAATAACATTGGGAACCAAGAAATAAAAATCTGAGATAGGAATGAAGGCGTTTCAGGCGGCTTGCCTTCAACTACAACACCATTGCTAATCAAATCGTTCATTAAATCAGGGTCTGTGTATGGAATATAAGTTGAAAACGCGTCTCCGCTGGTTGTAGTACCAGTGATCTCGCCTGTTTGTCTGTCTATGGTTGCTTGTCGCACAGTTTTTTGATCTACATTACGTACAAACGTAGTGTAATCAATTTTCGCCTTGCCTGTTTCGCCTGGCGTAAAACTATTAAACACGGACATCAACACAACGGCGATGACCAACCATAGGATTAAATTTTTTGCCATATCGCTCAACGCTTTTAACCTCTAAAAGTAAAATTCTGTCTGTAGGCTCACGCTTAATTCGATTACTTAACAATCAATCAAGTCTTTGCCCGGTTAGCAGTACTTCAAGAGTACTACAGTTTATATCCTGCCGCTACCAGATAAACCTCGTTTGATTTTGCTTGTGCGTAAATCAGTTCACTGGTATTCACTACGCTAAATGCGTCTTTCAACTCACTATAAAACTCATCAAAACCTTCACCTTTATATGCTTTGACTATAAAAACACCGTTTGGTTTTAATATTTGCCTACATAAATCAAATGCAAGTTCCGATAAATAGGTATTACTTGCTTGCACCGCCGTAGCAGAGCCATTCCCGTTAGTTGTTAAATCGGATAACACTATATCTACGGGTTTACCGCCTATTTTGTTCAAAAGTGTATTAAGTACCGCTTCGTCACGAAAATCACCTTGGATGAAATCAACTTTTTCAATTGGTTTCATATCCAAAATATCACAGCTAAACACTTTACCTGAATCACCAACTAAACTTGCAACATATTGTGACCATCCTCCAGGCGCGGCACCTAGGTCGACAACTCTCATGCCTAATTTGATGAAATTAAACTTCTGTTGGATTTGCTCTAACTTAAAAACATCTTCGAAACAGTCTCCTTGATTTTGTTGCTTTTGAACACTTAGATCATCAAAATGCTCTTTTATCCATAATTTACTGCTTACTGAATACGTCTTTTTTGCCATGCATGTCGTTTCTTATTAGGTATAAAAGCAAGATGGCGTTAGAATAGCTATTTTCAACCGTAAATTATCAATAAAATTGTAAGAAATAATCTAAATGAAGTTATCTAATAAACAGAAACAATATTTAAAAGGCTTGGCCCATCCTTTAAAACCCATAGTACAATTGGGTAATAATGGCCTTACCGAAGGCGTATTAGCTGAAATCGAAAATGCCTTAAGCTTCCATGAACTCATTAAAGTTAAAGTACCTTCTGATGATCGAGAAGAAAAACAACTTATTATGGATGCAATCATTCGTGAAACATCGGCGATTCAGTTGCAGGTAATTGGACACACATTAATAATGTATCGTCAAAGTGAAGAGAAAAAAATCAGTATTCCAAAAGTTTAACTGGTTTTTCTACGTTTCATCTATTACCTTTTTGCTAGGTACACTGTGCTGGGATTTATAATTTAGATCCCTTGTTAGCCTCCTTGCTCCAGTTCACCTTCTCATTTCACAGTTTACTGCTTGAATTTTGGGGTATTGGTATTGCCACTAATTACTGTACGTAAAATAGAATGTTTATGCATATACAAATTCTGTAACAATGTATGTAACTGCTTTGCTAATAAATGGATATGGAAATTCTAAAAACACAGTATCAATCGAAAAGATTTCGGTTTAAAACACTCATAAATGAAGATCTAGACCTGTTCTGCGAGCTATATTGCAACGACATTGTCATGGGTAAAATCATGCCCAAATTAACCCGCCAGCAAGCCAAATCTCTATTTCTAGGCATATTAAAAAAGCAACAACAATGTGCAAATGAATTTTGGCGTATTGAATGTATCGTATCGGGACAATCCATAGGTATCCAAGGTTTTATGGCCGATAAGAGCCAGCGAAAACACAATGATGCAGAATTCGGGATTCTATTAAGTCCTGAGTTTTATGGTAAAAATATCGCAACTGAATCGGTTACCGCGATGTTATTTTACGGTTTTAGACACTTAGGTCTGATGTCTGCCCACGCCTATTTTAATGCGGACAATATCGCTATTCAAAAAATTGCACATAGACTTAATTTCAAAATAGAGGCTGACAATAACCAAGCCAACAAAATGCGTTGTTCTATTAGCAAAGATGATTTTTTAAAATCTAATGAGGATACAAATCTTGTCATCAAATAGCCATAGTGAAAAAGCAGGCAGTATCGTGTGTGTGGGTCTAGGAATGATTTTAGGGTCGCATATTGCTCCTTTGTCGCAGCAATTTATACAACAAGCTGATGTGGTTTTTATGAGTGTCACCGATCCCTTAACCGAAGCATGGGTTCGTAAAATGAACCCTAAATGTCAAAGTCTGCAAATATTTTACGCTGATGGTAAAGATAGACGAAAGAGCTATCAGGAAATGGTCGACACTGTTATGGCTGAAGTTGAATTAGGCAAAAATGTGGTTGCTGCCTTTTATGGCCATCCTGGTGTTTTTGCTTGGGCTCCTCATAAAATAATCGAACTCGCTAAATTAAAAGGGTATCACGGCCACATGGAGCCAGGTATTTCTGCTGAAGATTGTTTGTATGCAGATATGGCAATAGATCCAGGTCGATGGGGGGCGGTACATCTAGAGGCCAGCCAATTTATGCTATATGAACGTAAAGTGGATGAATCGGCTTATTTAATTCTATGGCAGCTAGGCTTTGTAGGTGATCTCAGTATGTCAAAATATGAAACAGACGCTGCCTACCGTCATCTTTTACAAGAATTATTAACTGAATATTATCCACCGACGCATAAAATAGCGATTTATGAGTCACCTACTCTACCTACCGAAACTCCAAGAATTGAATGGTTTCCGTTAAATCAACTAAGCCAGATCAGTGTTGAACATTTTTCTACTTTAGTGATTCCACCGTCTATACCCAAAAAAATTGACGCTGAAATGCATCGAAAAATGAAAAACCTCTCGAAAGTACAATAAAAACCTGAAAAATAGCAGATAGTCCCTTCCACATGTATGACAAGTGTTTAATAATACGGGCCGTTTAAATTGTTTATTCATCCGATATTTTTTTAATCAAAATAAGGTGCCAATATGTCAGCGTTACAATTATTAGAACAACTAGCTGTTAACCCCGACTTTAAAAGAGAATTGTCTGAACAGGGACAACATCCTCTAGCCTTAAAAGCTAAAAAAGACATAGAAGAAATGCGTCAAAAACAAGGAAAATTTTGGTGTGCGTTGATGCCAGCAAAAGATGATGAGCAAAAAGAAGAGGAGTCTGAAGAACAGGAAGACGCACCAAAAGAGAGTTGAAAATGCGTTTTGTTGTAATTTCTGTTGTTTTTTTATTGAGCTTATCGATTCCACTTACGTCGCTTGCAGATGTAACGACGCTGTTGCATAAAGCAGATAAAATAAGAAGTTCTGATTTTAATGCTTTTGAAGCGCTAATGGCAGAGTTGGAAGAAACTGATGAACCATTTGAAACCCAGCAAAAGCATTTCTATCACTTGCTTAAAGGTTATCAACTTACTTTCAACGGAAAAGTGGATGAAGCCATCGAGCTGTATAAAAATATAGAAAGTAGTAATGCTTCGGAAACGTTAAAATTGCGAGCGCTAAGCTCTTTAGTTAATAATTACGCAGTTAAACGTGATTTTTACTTTGGGGCGAAGGCAATTAACCGTTTGTTCGACCAACGTGAAAAAGTACAGGATGAAGAGGCCTTAAACAGTAGCTTTGGCATTGTTGCAATTTTTTATAATCAAGCCCAGCAATATGAATTGGGATTAAAAGTAGCCAACCAACTTTTAGCAAGAAATACAACTAATCGAACTCAATGTTTTGCACGGCAAATAAAAGTTGAATCAGAATTTGAACTGGCAAAAGTGCTTACTGATTATCAGTATGCGCAAGAAAGTATTGATTTTTGTAAAAGTAACAATGAATTTTTAGTCGCAAATATCATTATTATGACGGTGGCAGAATCATTAACCAACGAAAGTCGCATCAAAGAATCCCTCAAATTATTGCAAGACGCCGAGAAACAGACTGTAGAGAGTAAATATCCACCACTAATTGGTGTATTTTATAGTTTGATGGCAAATAATTATTTACTTTTAGATCAGCCTGATTTAGCTAAAACATATGGTCTAAAAGCCTATGACAGTATTCAAAATTTTGGTTTAACCAAAGGCTTAGTAAGGTCATTGGGGGTGTTATATAAAGCTGCCGAAGCTCAGGGCGACTACCAACAAACCGTTGAATATTTAAAACGATTTAATGAAGCTGAAAAAGCCTATATAGATGACACTAAAGCTCGAGGTCTTGCGTTTCAACAAGCTAAATACGAAAAGTTGGAGCAAGACAATACAATCGTTATTTTAGATAAACAAAATGCACTATTACGCACACAAGCAGAATTAGCCGCCGAACAATCACGTAATAATCGACTTGCCCTTACTTTGGCTGTCTCTCTACTTATTTTGCTATTTGTTTGGTTATATCGCAGCAGAAAAATCCAAATAAAACTGCGAAAGTTGGCAGAGACTGATGAGCTAACGGGGATCAGTAATCGTCACCATTTCAATCATCGAGCGAAAAGAATAATTGACGATGCAGAAAATCAGAAACAGCCTGTTAGCTTTGTGTTGTTTGATTTGGATCACTTTAAAAAAGTGAATGATACTTACGGTCATCAAACCGGAGATTGGGCACTTAAAAAATCAGTAAAAGAAGCAAAATTAGTATGCAGATCAATTGATCTTATTGGCCGCATGGGTGGCGAGGAATTTGGCATTGTATTGCCAGGTTGTAACGTTGATGAAGCTTGTAAAGTTGCTGAAATCTGCCGTGCTGCCATTGCCAGCATCGATACCCACGAAACCGACCATCAATTTAAAATCACCGCTAGTTTTGGTGTTGCTGATGCTTCGACTTGTGGATACAGTTTAGAAAAACTATTTGCTGGTGCAGATACTGCTTTGTACGAATCTAAAGAAAACGGTCGTAATCGGGTTTATCAATTTAACCAATGATAACCCCGCCTCTACCGCAAATCTAAATACGCCTAACTAGGTGCTAACATGTTAAGCACCTAGTTTCTGCCAAGTGGATTTGCCCACAATACCATCTTCTTTCAAACCATTGTCCTTTTGGAACATGATAACGGCTCCTTCCGTGCCCGCACCGAAGTCATTATCAATTGACAGCACATAACCTTTGTCAGCTAGCATCTTTTGTAATTCCCCCACCTTATCACCAAAGGATCCGCGACGAAGAACCACTGCGTTATCGCCATCATTCAGCGCTATCCGGATACCTTCAATACTAGCTAAAGCTCGTTTGGCTTTTTGCAGGTATTTACGCCTATCATCTAGACCGTTAGTGCCACCATTTACAAGCTTTGTAACCCTGATTAGGTCGTCGAGATCAGCGGCAGCATTAATTTTTCTGGAACGCCAATATTCACAGGCAATTTTAAGGGAAATGGCCGGATCAGCAGCAATTTGAGGATCATCCTCCAAGGGCAAGTTGAGTTTTTTACCATACTGTCGATAATTGGCTCTGCCAGTTAATTGCAACAGTCCACGACCTTTGTAGCGTTTACCGTCACCAATTTGATCATTCCCCAAATCACTCCTGCCTTCATAGGCTGCACCTGATGCGAACTCTTCGGTGGTTCGAAAACCTGCACACTCATGGGTAACTTGTCCCATGAAATGAGCAATCCGCAGTCTGGTATTAATTTGATAACTGGCTAAGGTTGGCGCGAATATAGCTGAAAGCTGACCAACTATTCGCATTTGTGCTTCTGCTTTGTCACCTGAGAATCGCGGTGCAACCGCCAAGATGAAATCGCCATCCACTGGAATCATGTTAGATGTCCTTATGTAATGAAAACAAAGTGCATTCTAACTGCGATGCATTAATTACCTATCCATGTGAAGTAATGTGTTGTTAAAAAGGATAGGACTTAATTAAGATAGCGTAAATTCGCGAAATCGTTAAATATTTAGCGTAAATTTTTAATTCACGCTAAATATACTTGATGGTCGTTGAAATGAATAACTTCTGTTAGTGATGGTGGCCGCCAACTCCGTGAGCGTGTCCATGAGACAATTCTTCATCAGTGGCATCACGTACATCTTCCACTTTTAAATCGAATTTAAGGGTTTGCCCAGCTAACGGGTGATTAATATCCACAGTAGCCATAAATTTACCCATCTTAACAATGGTCACTTCCCTAGCACCGTTTTCAGTTTGCAAAACAGCTGTCATTCCCGGTTTCCATTTTTTAGCCCCTTGCAAATGCTTAACGGAAACCCGCTGTTCTGCATTTTTAATCACTTCACCAAAGGTTTCTTGGGCTGGAAGTTCAACGCTGAACTCATCTCCAACGCTTTTACCTTCTAGGGATTTTTCGATGCCAACCATCATATTGTTATGACCATGCAAATATGCCGCAGGATCACTAGCAAAACTCGTTTCTAACTCGTTACCTTCAAGATCATTAATTCGATAATGAAACTGAACCACTTTATCTTTACTGATTGTCATATTTTTCTCTTACATTTCATTGTGTTGTTAATCTCCGTCTGCACCGTTGACTATTGAAGCTATGTTATACAAGCGATTTACCGCCAAGTAATTCATAGTGCCTTTCGGATAGCGTCCTCTAGAATTTAGCTCACCGGCTTCTTTACCGGTCAACAAAGACAAAGCTTGGTCTACAGTGGCAACGGTGTAAATGTGAAATACACCTGATCTTACGGCTTCGATTACTTCGCTATTAAGCATTAAATTAATATGATTAGAATGCGGGATAATCACACCTTGAGTGCCATTCAATCCGCGATGTTGACAGAGCTTGAAAAAACCTTCAATTTTTTCATTTACACCGCCAATAGCTTGCACTTCACCATATTGATTTATTGAACCCGTAATGGCTAGGTCTTGTCGTGCTGGCACTTCTGTTAACGCTGAGATCAGCGCGACTAATTCACCTAATGACGCGCTATCTCCATCAATATGCCCATACGATTGCTCAAGGGCTATATTAGCAGACAGTGTTAAAGGGAAATACTGCGCATACTTGTTACCCAAATAGCCGGTAAGTAACATAACCCCTTTGGAATGAATGGGTTGGCCTAACTCGACCTCCCGTTCTATATCAACCACGCCATTTGCACCCGCGTACACGGTTGAGGTGATTCTTGCAGGTGTGCCAAAGACACTGTCACCAATTTCCAGAACCGTCAGGCCATTAACTTGGCCAATAGCGGTTCCTTCGGTCGCAATCAATATCTGACCTTGCTTAATATCTTCCAATAATGCCTGACTTACCCGCCCTGTCCTTTCAACTTTTGCCTTTAAAGCGGTTTCGATATGACTAGTTTGAATTTCACTTGAGTTTTCTAAACTGCAAAAATAATGAGCTTCATTAATTAACTCGATCACATCTGAAAAACGTGCAGACAGGTTCTGCTGATGTTCGGCAAGTCGTAAACTGTACTCGACCAAACGGTACATCGCCGAATCAGAAATACTATTCAAACCAAGTGATATCACATGATTGCGTACCCGGCCGACAAAATCATAAAGGGTACGTTTATTGAGCGGTATTTCATGATCGAAGTCGACTAATACACGAAATAATTCATCGAATTCTTCGTCATAATCTTGTAGTAAATAATATAAATCTCTGGACCCCAATAACACCACTTTCACGTTCAGCGGAATTTGTTGCGGATTCAACGTCATAGAATTAACCATTCCAACGTCAAGTTGCGGCAACTCCATTTTGAGCTGTCCAAATTTTAATGCGAGTTTTAAGGAATCCCAGACAAACGGTTGGTCAATCATTTTATCTGCATCTAACAAAAGATAGCCGCCATTTGCCTTATGCAATGCGCCACTTCGAATCATTCGATAGCTGGTGTACATCGAACCTTGCACATTTGTGTATTCAATTTTACCAAATAGACTTTGATGGGTGGGATTCGGTTCGTAAACTACCGGAGCCCCATCGTTTAAATGATGAGATACCAAAATATTAGGTAGGTATTGTTCTTCTAAAACATCACGTTTATCGTATTCATCTTGCTTATCATCTTTAATATCGCCAGCAAGTAATTCAACGATGGTATCGACTAAATGGGATTTCAATTGCCTTAAAAATTTTAGAATGGCTAATTCGTTGGCATACTTGTGCTCTAAGTCTTTTAATAGCGGTTTGATGCCTTGCTCAGCGGTATCACGCTTGAGTTTACGTAACTGTTCAGATGATTGACGTTTCCACTTAGGCAACTCCAACAAAGCTTCACTTAAATAATCCTCTAATTTGTCAATTAGTTGATAATAATGCTGACGTTGCTGATCATCTAATTTAGTGAAATCCGCATCTGTGATCGGTTTGTCATCTACAATTGGTGAAAAACTTATGGTGCCATTTTCTTCAAACAAGGCAACGTTTTTAGATTGTGCATACTGTTCTACCTTATCAATAGCCCTGTCATAACGTTGATCGAACTCTCTAGCAATGGCCGCTTTTTTACGTTGGTATCCAGGGTTATCGTAGGCGGCAGGAAAGGTATCTAAGAGCTCGTCAATTAAGCCCTCCATATCTTTATGTAGCAGCTTACTCTCGCCGGGTTTTAAGCGCAGAACGAAAGGTTCCCTTTCTTCTTCAAAGTTATTGATGTAGCACCACTCGTCTGGTGTAGGGACTTTATCTACTGATTTGGCAATATATTCTTGAACTAGGGTAAACCGGCCCGTGGCATGCTCCCCCATAACATAGAGGTTATAACCTTTGGCTTGTATGCCCAAACCAAAAGACAGTGCTTCTCTGGCTCTTTGTTGTCCGATAAATGTAGCCAACAATGCATTATCGTCGCGCAGCGCTTGATTAATCAAACGACGACTAGGGATTGCGGTTAATTGTTCAACACTAAGTGATGTAGGTTGCAGCATATGTCTATTTTGAAGTTAATTTGGCCACAGTGAAACCTTTATGTTGAATTGTGTCAACTGTCAAACCCCTTAGTAATTTCAGTTTCGGCTAATTAATAATCATACTAACCGTTTTTAATTGCTCTAAACTGCATTTCCGGTTGTTTGCATACGGCTAGCTAAGGTATTCTTGAAGGAATAACATTAAGAAGTCCTTTTCGCTTCTTTTAACAGATAAATATACTATTTTTGGAATTCCGTGTTAATGGCTGACAAACAATACGACCCGCAAGAAATTGAATCAAAGGTACAATCCCATTGGGAACAAAATGACATATTCCGAGCTGAAGAAGATGCTAGTAAGGAAAAATTTTATTGTTTGTCGATGTTTCCCTATCCAAGTGGTCGTTTACATATGGGCCATGTTAGAAATTATACCATTGGCGATGTAATCAGCCGTTTTCATCGTATGCAAGGCAAGAACGTATTGCAGCCCATGGGTTGGGATGCATTTGGACTGCCAGCAGAAAACGCAGCGATTAATAATAATACTGCTCCTGCGAAATGGACCTATTCAAATATTGATTACATGAAGCAGCAGCTCAAATCTCTTGGATTTGGCTATGATTGGAACCGTGAATTAGCAACCTGTAAACAAGATTACTACCGTTGGGAACAATGGTTTTTCACTCGATTATATGAAAAAGGCTTAGTTTACAAGAAAAATGCTACCGTAAACTGGGACCCGGTTGATCATACCGTATTAGCTAACGAGCAGGTGATTGATGGTCGCGGTTGGCGCTCAGGAGCCTTGGTTGAACAAAAAGAAATTCCTCAATGGTTTATTAAGATAACCGACTATGCAGAAGAGCTTCTGCAAGATTTGGAACAGTTGGAAGACTGGCCAGAGCAAGTTCGCACTATGCAAAAAAATTGGATTGGGCGTTCTGAAGGGGTAGAAATTAAGTTTGAGCTTGCCCAAGCAATCGATAATATCAGCGAATTTGAAGTTTATACCACCCGTCCTGACACGCTATTGGGTGTGACTTATGTTGGTATTGCGGCGACTCACCCTATTGCCCTAGCAGCAGCAAATAGTAATCCAGAATTGGCCGCATTTATTGAAGAGTGTAAAAACACCAAAGTAGCAGAAGCGGATATGGCCACTATGGAGAAAAAGGGCTGTGCAACAGGTTTGTATGCAGTACACCCTATTTCCGGTATCAAAGTCCCGGTCTGGGCCGCTAACTTTGTGTTAATGGATTACGGCTCAGGTGCGGTTATGGCGGTACCAGGACATGATCAACGAGATTATGAGTTTGCCACAAAATATAAACTGAATATTACCCAAGTAATTGAACCACTTGATAACAGCGGTCTTACCTGTGACTTAAGTGAAGCGGCATTCACTGAAAAAGGTAAATTAGTTAATTCTGGACATTTTGACGGATTAACCTCAGAACAAGCATTTGAAAAAATTAGTCAAGAATTAGAAACTCAAGGTAAAGGTCAGCGTAAGGTTAACTACCGTCTTCGTGACTGGGGTGTTTCGCGCCAACGTTATTGGGGTTCCCCGATTCCTATGCTGAATCTGGAGAATGGCGAATCTGTCCCCGTTCCAGAACAAGATTTGCCAGTTGTCTTACCCGAAGATGTCGTGATGAATGGTGTTGTTTCACCTATTAAGGCGGATCCAGAATGGGCTAAAACCGAATACCAAGGCCAACCTGCGCTACGTGAAACAGATACCTTCGACACCTTTATGGAGTCATCTTGGTATTATGCACGCTATACAAGTGCACAAAATGATCAAGCCATGTTAGATCCAGCACAAGCAAACTATTGGCTGCCAGTAGATCAATATGTAGGCGGTATAGAACATGCCATATTGCATCTATTGTATTCGCGCTTTTTCCATAAGTTATTGCGGGATGAAGGCTTAGTAGAGTCTAGCGAACCATACAAACGGTTGCTTTGCCAAGGTATGGTTTTAGCCGACTCTTTTTATCGCGAAGATGAAAAAGGCAAAAAGCAGTGGTATTCACCGGCAGATGTGGATACTCAAAAAGATGAAAAAGGCCGAATTGTTAGTGCAACATTAGCCAGTGACGGTAAAGAAGTTGAATTTGGCGGCATGACCAAAATGTCAAAGTCGAAAAACAACGGCATCGACCCTCAACAGGTCATTGATGTTTACGGTGCAGATACTATTCGTTTGTTTACTATGTTTGCTGCGCCACCAGAGCAGACGCTTGAATGGATTGATTCTGGAGTAGATGGTTCTAACCGCTTTTTAAGACGTTTTTGGAAATTGGTGCAAGATCATTTAGCCTTAGGACCCGTTGAAAGTTTATCTGTTTCAACCCTTAGCACTGATCAAAAAGCACTACGTCGCCATATTCACAAAACCATTGATAAAGTTAGCGATGACCTAGGTCGTCGTCAAACCTTCAATACAGCGATAGCGGCGATTATGGAACTGCTAAATCACCTACAAAAAGCGCCTCAAGATTCAGCCCAAGATCGTGCGTTGTTAGATGAAGGTTTACAAGCAATGGTACTTATGTTGAATCCTATAACACCGCATATATGCCACGAATTATGGGAACAATTTGGACACACAAGTGAAATTTCTTTTGAAGCATGGCCACAGGCGGATCAGTCAGCCCTTGTTGAAGACGAAAAACTTATCATTGTACAAGTCAACGGTAAGGTTCGAGCTAAAATGACGGTGGCGGCCGACATGCCAGAAGCAGAAGTTAAAGAACTCGCTATTGAGCAACCAAACGTAACCCAATTTACTGATGGTAAAACACTTAGAAAAGTAATTTATGTACCAGGTAAATTAGTTAACATAGTGGCAAACTAATAAGATGAAAACTCTTTCAACCCGTGCTTTTTTATTATTTCTTTTGATCTTTGGTATACAAGGTTGCGGCTTCAAACTGCGAGGTTCACAGCCTTTGCCAAACGGTATTCAGCAGGTCTACCTGTCTGGCCCTAAGGAATATTCACCTTTAAAACGCGCGGTGAAAGAACACTTCGATTTCTATCAGATAGCCTATGTGGCTAACATTCCTGTGCAACAAAAAGACAGCACTATTGCTATTTATTTGTATCCAGACAGCCTTGATAGAAGGTTACTTTCACTTTTTAGTAGTGGCCAAGTCGCGGAATATGAGTTGGTATTGACCATTAAACTGCAAGTCATTTTTCCTGATAAAGAACCGCAAATTGTAGAATTTGACATTACTCGGGAATACCAAGATGATCCCGATGCTATTTTGGCTAAATCTCGGGAATTAGACTTAGTGCTTAAAGAGATGCGTAATCAAGCCGCAGATCGCATTGTCAGAATGTTACCTAGTTTGGATAGCCGAGAACTTTAATGCAGGTCTATCCAAATCGCTTGGCCCAACATGTTAAAAAAAATGACCATAATTTTTATATGGTTTTTGGTGATGAACCACTGCAAAAAATGCTGAGTATTGAAGCAATACGCAAACAAGCATTACAACAAGGATTTGACGAGCGCCAGCAACTCACAGTAGACAATCAATTTCAGTGGTCCAGCCTAATCGAAGCAACCCAGACATTATCGCTGTTCAGCTCAAAACAGTTTATCGAATTAGAACTACCTACAGGCAAACCGGGAACGGAAGGCAGCAAAGTGCTTTGTGAACTCGCTGCGAATTCTCATGCCGATACTATCGTACTCATACACGGGCAAAAGATTGGACGTGATGTACAAAATGCTAAGTGGTTTAAAGCATTAGACAAACAAGGTATTTATGTTCCCTGTTTTGCCCTAGAAGGCAAGCAACTGCAGCAATGGGTTGCAGGTTATATGAATGAGACAGGCTTAAAAACCGGACCTGAGTCAATCAAACTGCTAAGTGATTATTGTGAAGGAAATTTATTAGCGGCCAAACAGGAAATCGACAAATTACTGTTGTTGTATCCTAACGGCGTGGTCACTGAACAACAAATCATTGAATCCGTGGTTGATCAGTCTCGATTCAACGTATTCCAATTAGTCGATGTCATGCTTTCAGGTGACGCTGATAGAATGGTCAAAATGTTGTATCGATTAGAAGCTGAAGGAGTAGAACCGACTATAGTGTGTTGGGCTTTGACCCGAGAATGGCAAGTTTTAAGCTCCTTTCTAGCGGATAAACAAGCAGGTAAAGCCATCAATTGGAACCAACATCGGATATGGAAAAATAGACAAGGGTTCTATATGAGTGCCTTGCAACGGATTTCCTTAGCAACCTTAGACAATATCCAGCAAAAACTGCAAATATTGGATCAACGAATAAAACAATCGCAAGTAATGCGTCCCTATGTTGAGCTGTGTCATTTGTGTTTATTATTTATTCCGTTTGACTTAACTTCTATACCATTAGAATAACTGCAATCGTTACGCGTAACGCTGCAACCCCTTTATAATTGAAGTAATAGATAGCTATGCTAGTTTGTTATTATTTCTGATACAATTCACGTTGAGAAAACGTTTTAAGAGGAACACAATTGGAAAGCGACGAATTCAAAAAATTTGTAATCGATAAAATCGAAGACCTTAAGGCCAGAGACATCGTTGATATTGATGTAAAAGGCAAGTCTACAGTAACCGACACTATGTTGGTTTGCTCGGGGAATTCGAAACGTCATGTGGCGTCAATTGCACAAAATGTAGTTTACGAAACTAAGAAAGCGGGCCACCCGCCTCTCAGCGTCGAAGGTCAAGCCGAAGGCGAATGGGTGTTAGTAGATCTTGGTGAAATTGTAGTGCATGTAATGCAAGATCAGACTCGTGATTTCTATCAGTTAGAAAAGCTTTGGGCATAGCGACTAAACTCAATCTAGGAAATTAGTTCTAATGCGCATTCAACTGATAGCAGTAGGCACCAAAATGCCCTCGTGGGTGGAAACAGGTTATCGAGAATATGAGCGCCGTTTTAACGGCGATTTATCGTTAACCTTAACCGAAATTCCTGCAGGGAAACGAGGCAAAAATGCAGATATTAAACGGATTTTGCAAAAAGAAGGGGAACTTACCTTAAATTCAATACCCAAAGGTAACAAAGTTGTCACCCTTGAAGTAACAGGAAAAGCCTTGACCACAACTGATTTGGCGCAAAACCTTGCCGCTTGGCAAATGGATGGCAGAGACGTGAGCTTATTGATCGGTGGTCCTGAAGGACTCGCGCCAGAGTGTATCCAAGCCAGTGAACAAAAGTGGTCGCTATCTGCCCTCACCTTGCCGCACCCTTTGGTTCGTATAATTGTTGCTGAGAGTTTATATCGTGCTTGGTCGGTGAATGCCAATCACCCTTATCACCGAGAATAGTTTTGGCTGTTAATCGCGTAACTATTAAAGACCATTCGGCCGAAGCCAACCTTTTTGCAAGACGCAGCTTCATTGCAATGCTATTGGTTTGCGTGGCGATGGTGTTAATAATAAGCAATTTATATTATCTGCAAGTATCAAAATTTTCCGACTATCAAACACGCTCCAATGGCAACAGAATAAAAGTGCTGCCGGTTGCTCCCAATAGAGGTCTTATTTACGACAGAAACGGGATTCTACTAGCTGAAAATCGACCTGTTTTTTCATTAGAGGTAATTCCCGAAGAGATAGAAGATCTCGATGCAACCCTTACCGAACTAACTAGTTTACTTAATTTAAGTGAAGATGAAATTTCTGACTTTAAAGCCAATATGAAACGAGTAAGACGGTTCAAACCTGTATCCTTACGTAATCGCCTAACGAATACTGATGTGGCTTTATTTTCAGCTAGCCAACATAAATTCCCAGGGGTGTCGATTGAAGCCAGATTAACCCGTCATTATCCTTTTGGTAGCGCACTTACTCATGCGTTGGGCTACGTAGCAAGAATCAATAAAAAAGACTTACAAAAACTCAGCGAAGCCGGGCAAGAAGACAACTATGCTGCTACCCATGATATAGGCAAGCTAGGTATCGAAAAGTACCATGAAGAATTACTCCATGGCGAAGTGGGATATCAAGAAGTAGAAGTGAATAGTAAAGGACGGATTATCCGTACGTTGAACTTTCAACCACCTGAACCAGGTCAAGACTTGATCCTCAATATTGACGTTAAAATGCAGTTAGAAATACAGAACATTTTGGGCGACACTCGAGGTTCAGTGGTTGCACTAGATGCAAAAACCGGTGGTGTTTTAGCGCTTTATAGTAACCCCAGCTATGATCCCAATTATTTTGTGCACGGTATCAGCAGTAAAAACTATTCAAAACTACTTCAATCAACCGATAGACCACTGATTAACCGCGCAACACAAGGTCAATATCCGCCTGCATCAACGGTTAAACCGCACTTAGCGTTAGCAGGCTTAGAAGAAGGTGTTATCGACAGCGAAACTCGTCTTTTCGACAATGGCCGTTATCAACTAAAAAATGTTAGCCATGTATGGCGAGATTGGATTCCTTGGGGTCACGGTTGGGTAGATGTCAAAAAGTCAGTAGAAGTATCCTGTGACTTTTTCTTTTACGATTTAGCCTACCACCTCGGTATAGATCGCATTAACGAAACCATGACAGAGTTTGGATTTGGTGATTACACCGGAGTTGATATTTATGAAGAATCAGATGGAAATATGCCAAGCCGCGGTTGGAAAAAAGCACGCTATAACGAACCTTGGTACATCGGCGACACCATTTCGGTAGGCATTGGGCAAAGTTATTGGACCGCAACGCCACTGCAATTAGCAAAGTCGGTGAATACGTTGGTAAATAAAGGTAGACGAATTGTTCCTCAAATATTACGAGGAAGAATTGTTGAAAATGAAATGGTTTTAGATCCACTAAAAGAACTCCAACCCATCCCCATAAAAAACAGTGAAAATTGGGATCTGGTTCTAGCGTCTATGTATGGAGTAATCCATGAACCTCATGGTACAGCGCGGGGCGCTTTTGTAGACGTTAATTATGAGCCTGCTGGCAAGACCGGTACTGCTCAAGTTGTGTCTATTGCACAAGATGCAAAATATGACGCTGAAAAGTTAGCAGAAAAACATAGGGATAACGCGATGTATATCGGTTTTGCGCCTTATGATGATCCGCAAATTAGCATTGCTGTCGCACTTGAAAATGCCGGTGGAGGTAGCTCCCAAGCTGCGCCAATCGCTCGAAAAGTGATGGATTTTTATTTTAAAGATAAACAGCATCAGTTGGTTAAAACTAACGTCGATGAATCTGAAACCGATAATCAGACACAACAATAAGCATTGACTATGTTAAGAACAAAATTAGAACCAAATAAACAATCCATTTTCACCAAAATACACATAGACGTTACTTTGTTGATTGGACTATTAGTTCTAATGGCTGTGGGTTTAGTCACTATATATTCTGCTGGCGGCCAAGATATGGCGTTGATACAACGACAAGTAATTCGACTTGGAGTCGCCCTATTAGTCATGTTCATGTTAGCGCAAATCCCCGTTTTGGCGTATCAACGAATGTCGGTGTATTTTTATATCGCAGGCGTGTTAATGCTGGTTGCAGTATTACTTTTTGGGGTGTCAGGAAAAGGCGCGCAACGCTGGCTAGATTTAGGGGTTGTGCGATTTCAGCCATCAGAAATAATGAAATTGGCCGTTCCGATGATGATTGCTTGGTATATTAGCCGCTACAACCTGCCCCCCAAAATCTGGAACATTTGTATCGGATTTTTATTTGTGGCTGTACCGACATTATTGATCGCCAAACAACCAGATTTAGGTACCTCACTGTTAATCGCCAGTTCAGGCGTATTTGTATTATTTCTAGCGGGCATGAGTTGGAGCCTGATATTAATGGTCACATTTTTGTTGTCGGCCTTTGCGCCAGTTATGTGGTTCTTCCTAATGAAAGAATATCAAAAGCAGAGAGTTTTGACTTTTCTTAATCCTGAGAGTGATCCCTTAGGATCCGGATACCATATAATTCAATCCAAAATAGCAATAGGTTCCGGTGGTGTTAGCGGCAAGGGGTGGTTGCAAGGAACACAGTCCCAATTAGAGTTTCTACCGGAAAGACACACCGACTTCATTTTTGCGGTATTTAGTGAAGAGTTTGGTTTGTTTGGAATATTGGCGCTGTTAGCCATATATTGCTACATCATAGTGGTTGGCTTGATGATCGCCATGCGAGCTCAAGATGCTTTCGCTAAACTACTAGCTGGTAGCATCACCTTAACCTTCTTTGTTTACGTATTTGTTAATATGGGAATGGTCTCTGGTTTATTGCCGGTAGTGGGTGTGCCTTTACCACTCGTCAGCTATGGCGGAACATCAATGGTGACTTTATTAGCCGGATTTGGCATTCTAATGGCAATCAGTACCCAAAAACGTCTGCTTTCCAGACAATAATAACTAAATAAACGGCCTAAGCGGGCTGATTTCCAAGCGGAGAGAAAATGCGTGCGCTAACAAAATGTATATTGTTTTCCATTTTATGCCTGAATATGACACAGGGATTGGCTAACCAAGACGTCGATTCAAAAGTTGATGCGCAAATAGAAGAGTTCATTACAATGATGGCTGAAAAGCATCAATTTGATCCCGACTTTATAAAACAAACATTAAACGGGGCTAACAAGAACCAGACTATTTTAGAAGCCATTGCTAAACCTTGGGAAGCCAAACCTTGGCATCAATACTTCCCTATTTTCCTAACTGAAAAGCGTCTTGCCAAAGGACTAGCCTTTTGGCAAGAGCACCAAGAAGATTTGCAACGAGCTGAGCAAGAAACCGGAGTCCCTGCTCAAATCATTGTCGCGATTATTGGAGTTGAGACCTTTTATGGCACATATAAAGGTAAATATTCGGTATTAGATGCATTGTATACGCTGGGTTTTTACTACCCTCCCCGTGCCACTTTTTTTAAAAGTGAATTAGCAGAATATTTTCTACTCACCCGAGAAGAAGGCTTCGATTTATCCGATGTTAAAGGTTCTTATGCTGGGGCCATGGGCTGGGGTCAGTTTATCTCTTCTAGCTATCGGCATTATGCAGTAGATTTTGATGGCGACGGCGTTCGCGATCTATTAAACAATCCCACAGATGCGATTGGCAGCGTGGCTAATTACTTTAAACGTCATGGATGGCGATCAGGCGAACCTATTGCATTTAAAGCAACAGTTGCAACATCCAGTAATAAAGTTGATGATTTAGTCAGTAAAAGTTTAAAATATAAGCACACATGGCAAGAGTTAAGTGACGCGGGCGTAAGACTAGATGACAAAACTTCCTTATCAGCACAACAAAGCGTGAAATTACTCGCATTTGAACAACCTGATAATACTGAGTATTGGGTAGGACTACCTAACTTTTACACGATAACTCGCTATAATCACAGCCCATTATATGCCATGGCAGTATTTCAGTTTAGTCAACAGCTACAACAAGCAATGGAATTAAAATGAGAATAATTGGTTGTTTGATACTTTGTGCGCTAATTGCGTCTTGTAGTAATACAGGTCGTTATAGCCAGCATTCAGATTCAAAACCAAAAACGATTAGTCGAGATATTGATTTTCGTGATGTGCAGCCTAAATACGAACCATATCTTGCCGCATCGATGCGACCGTACACTGTTTTAGGCAAATATTATAAACCTCTTACAACAGGAAAAGGCTACGTTAAACAAGGTATTGCATCTTGGTACGGACAGAAGTTCCACGGCCATTTAACCGCTAACGGCGAAGTCTACAATATGTTTGCCATGAGTGCCGCCCATAAAACCCTACCGCTGCCATCGATCGTCAAAGTGACAAACATAGAAAATGGTAAAATTGCTGTGGTACGAGTCAATGACCGAGGGCCATTCCATCACAATCGTATCATCGATTTATCTTATGCAGCAGCGATGAAAATTGGCGTGTTAGATACCGGAACGGCTCATGTGAAAGTAGAAGTAATGCACGTGGATCAAAATGGCATGCTGACTGTAGGTAATACACCAGCGCCATCAGCGTCTGAAATAGCATCAGCAAAAGCAGATAACCAGCTATTTATTCAAGTTGCGGCTTTACAAGATGCAACAAAAGTACAAGCATTAGCTCAAGGTCTTCAAAGCCAGTATCAAGTATCCGTCAACACACCAAACGAAAATGGTCTATTCAGACTGCATTTAGGTCCTTTGGATGATGAAAATCATGCAGAACAACTTTTGCAACAATTAAAATTAGATGGCTATAACAGTGCCTTTCGCATATACAGCCAAACGACTATGACCCCCTAATGAAGTTGTATACTGAGTTGAAAAACAAGTTAAACTTTTTTTAACTTTTAGTGGTCGTAACATGAGTTGTAATTAAGGGAGTTGTGGATATTTAGTGAATACCCATGCGTCTATTGTTGAGCCAAATATGTCGTCCGCCATAAAATCTAAACGATTAAACGAACTTGAAGATATTTTTCACGAAAGTGATTGGCAGAAATGATATATTACGCACCGCTCAAGAAACACTTTTTAAAAGATTAATAATAATGGTAGGTCAATGAACAATATTAAGTCTATTTTTTTCGGGTTGTTTTGCTCAGTAAGCACAGCCGTATTTTCGGTTAGTGCATTTTCAGCTGTAGTCATCCCCCCTCCTCCGACCGTTGCCGCTAAAGGCTTCTTGTTGATCGATCATAATACCGGTCATGTGATTGCAGAACTAAATGCGGATATACAACTTGCTCCAGCAAGTTTAACTAAAATGATGACCAGTTATGTTATCGGCAATGAACTCAAGTTAGGTAATATTTCAGAATCCGATATGGTGACGGTATCTGAAAATGCGTGGGCCAAAAACTTTCCAGATTCATCGAAAATGTTTATTGAAGTCGGTAAGCAAGTTTCAGTACACGATTTAAATCGCGGCATTATCATTCAATCAGGTAACGATGCTTGCGTGGCCATGGCTGAACACATTGCCGGAACAGAGAGTGCATTTGTTAGTTTAATGAATGCCCATGCTGAAAAATTAGGCATGACATCAACCCATTTTGTTAATAGTCATGGTTTGCATGATGCGGATCACTACACGTCTCCTCGTGATATGGCTATTCTTGCTAGTGCACTAATTAATGATGTTCCTGAAGAGTACGCTTTGTATGAAGAGAAAGAATTTACTTACAACGATATAAAACAATATAACCGTAATAGTCTGTTGTGGGACAAAAGCTTAAATGTAGACGGGATCAAAACCGGTCATACTTCTGATGCTGGTTACAGCTTAGTTACATCTGCTACCCAAGGTGATATGCGCTTGGTGGCAGTGGTTATGGGCGCTGATAGTGAAAGAGCCCGTAAAAATGAAAATAAAAAATTATTAAAGTATGGATTCCGTTTCTTTGAAACCGTCACGCCATATAAAGCGGGTGACAGCTTTGTTTCCCACCGTATTTATATGGGTGATAAAGAAACTGTAGACTTGGGAATTAACCAAGACACCCCCATAACTATCCCTAGAGGTCAGGTCAAAAATCTCAAAGCAAACTTTGAACTAGAAAAAAGTTTGGAAGCCCCCATCGCAAAAGGTGAAGTGGTTGGTAAGCTATTTTTGCAACTAGAAGGTGAAGATATTGCTGAATACCCGTTAGTCGCCCTGCATGAAGTGCAAGAAGGCGGATTGTTTGACCGGGCATATGATTATATAAAATTACAACTTGGATTTGGTGACTAGTCAATTCACTAGCATTCAAATCCCTAAATTAGTGAAGAGTAAAAAGTGGATACTAAATTCGATCAATTGTTGGATTTTCCTTGTTTGCAGACATTCAAAGTAATGGGAGTTGCTCATGAGCAGCTTCCTAATGATGTTATTTCTTGTTTGCAGAACCATGCACCAGGTGATTACAGCCCAACAGTAAAACCCAGTTCTAAAGGTACCTACCATTCGCTATCTATTAGCGTAAAGGTGACTAGTAAAGAACATATGGAAACCATTTACACTGAGTTATCTAGCTTAGAATTAGTAAGAGTTGTGCTGTAATGAAATCGGTAGTGGCGTTTGCGTAATATGTCTTTAGTTGTTCGTCAATTAGGTAAACAAAGTTATCAACCCATCTGGCAGGCAATGCAAGATTTTACCGATTCTCGAGACGCAACTGTTGCAGATGAAATATGGTTAGTTGAACACTTACCTGTGTTTACCCAAGGTCAGGCTGGTAAAGAAGAACACTTATTAGCACCTGGGGATATCCCCGTGGTGAAAGTCGACCGAGGTGGACAGGTTACTTATCACGGTCCAGGTCAGCAAACTATGTATGTTTTGTTGGACATTAAGCGGCGTAAGCTTGGTGTAAGGAACTTGGTAACTGCCCTTGAAAGCTGTGTTGTGAATACTTTGCAGGATTATGCAATCAACGCTTATCCTAAAGCTGACGCTCCTGGGGTATATGTTGACGAAAAGAAAGTCTGCTCAGTTGGGCTACGTATACGTAAAGGCTGCTCATTTCACGGCTTAGCATTGAATGTAAACATGGACTTGTCGCCATTTAATCGTATTAATCCTTGTGGCTATGCTGGCCTTGAGATGATAAATTGCGCAACTATTGGTGGCCCGCAATCTGTAAATGCAGCAGGCACTAAATTGGTTGAGCACTTTTGCAATTTGTTAAATATTGATCACAAAGAATATAAAGAAGGTTTTGATGAGTAACGCACGACCACAAGCTGGAGTAAAACTCCGCGATGATGAGAAAGTAAAACACATTCCCATTACGATTGTTCCCACAGAAAAAGAACAAATGTTGCGTAAGCCTGAGTGGATCAAAATTAAATTACCCCGTACAACGGAAAAAATTGATCACATCAAACAAACCCTGCGCAAAAATAATCTGTATTCTGTATGTGAAGAAGCAAGCTGCCCTAACTTAGCGGAGTGTTTCAACCATGGTACAGCTACCTTTATGATTTTGGGTGATATCTGTACCAGACGTTGTCCATTTTGTGACGTTGCCCACGGAAAGCCTTTACCTCCAAGTGCAGAAGAACCGATTAAACTTGCTAAAACCATTGCTGAGATGGGATTAAAGTACGTGGTCATTACGTCTGTTGACCGTGATGATTTGCGTGATGGCGGTGCTCAACATTTTGTCGATTGTATTAATGCTATTCGTGAACACAGCCCATCGACCAAAATTGAAGTACTGGTACCCGACTTTCGTGGCCGTATGGATCGCGCACTAGAAATATTTAAACAAGGTGTGCCAGACGTGTTTAATCATAACTTGGAAACCATACCTCGTCTTTATCGAGAATGTCGTCCAGGGGCAAACTATCAGTGGTCACTCGATCTTCTCAAAAAATTCAAAGAACAACATCCTGAGATCCCGACTAAATCAGGCTTAATGATGGGAATGGGTGAAGACAAGCAAGAGATAAGCGTAGTGTTAGACGATTTGCGTGCTCACAACGTTGATATGCTTACATTAGGACAGTATTTACAACCTAGTAAACATCATTACCCTTTAAAACGTTATGTACACCCGTCTGAATTTGACGAATTAGGTGACTATGCTCACAGCATTGGATTTACTCACGCAGCCTGCGGACCTATGGTGCGTTCCAGTTATCATGCTGACAAGCAAGCCGCTGGGGTCGAAGTAAAATAGCCAAAAACCTAATTAAGTTTACGGATTAAACAAAGCCCGTTAATGTAGTCATTAACGGGCTTTTTTATACAAGGAATAACCATGAAACCTTTCACTACACTTTTAATCGTTGTTGCATTCTTTTCTTGTTCAGCTTTGAGTAAAGTCCAAACAGAATGGCGTGCACCTAGATTAGAAAACCAAGTTTATATGCAAACTGATGAAGGACTAGTGATCATTGAATTAGCGCCGTTTATCGCTCCTGAGCATGTAAAACGCTTTAAAAACCTGATTAGTGAAGGTTATTACGACGGCTTAGACTTTTATCGGGTGATAGACGGTTTTGTTGCCCAAGCAGGTGATCTTGAGGATAAAAAACCAACTCAATTTAATAGTCCATTAAAGGCAGAGTTTACCCGCCCTATTCCCCCCATTAGTGCCTTTCAACTGGAACAAAAAAATGATTTCATGGCACCTGAAACTGGCTATTTACATGAATTTCCTGCCGGTCGAGATTTACAAAGTAAAGAAGAGTGGCTTCTTCACTGCCCAGGTAATGTAGCCATGGCCAGGGATGTAAATAAAGACTCAGCCACTACCCATTTTTATATGGTCATTGGCCAAGCTACTCGACACCTAGATCGAAACATGAGCTCCTTTGGTCAGGTTATCTATGGCATGCCTGCCTTGCAATCCTTAAAACGGGCAAGTGTCAATGAAGCGAGTGGCGTTATCGAACAAGCTGAGCAGCGTAGTAAAATACATTGGATTAAAATGGCAGAAAATATTGCCCCTGAAGAGCGCATTAAAATTGAAATACAAAAACAGGACTCTGACGCCTTCCAAAAACGTTTACAAAGCGCTCGTGGTTTAGAAAGTGAATTCTTTCACTTTAAGGCTAACGGTAACTTGGACATGTGCTACTACAAGCCCAAAACTTACATAAACGAATAACGGTTTTATCTACACCGAGTGGCTTTGAGCACTCAGAATGTCAAAATAGCCGGGCAATATTGACCTCAGTAATTCTTTACTTGTTGGAGTCAAAGATAGCAAAACTGCCCTTGCATCTTGCTTATCCTTTTTGGAAGACAATAACGAGGCTGCAATAAGCTTCTTTATGGCTCGACTCAATACCGGCTTTGATACATCTAACCTTTCTGTTATTTCATGGGCAAGGAGGTGATCACGATCCGGCTCACGATCAATCACCATCATGACTAAAAATCGTAATTGAGAAAGGTTGTGGCTAGCAAAGTAGTCCTCTAATTTTCGAATCAAAGTGCTGTATTCTCGCAGTCCTTGCAATTTTTTAGCGACATCTTCACTTCGCTCAGGAAAGTAATCTTCACTGTAGCGGTTTATCATTGCTTGAGTCGGTAGCTCTTTTAGAAAAAACATACTTTTAAACTTCTACCATTATTTAAGCAAAGCCATGGTTTTTATCTCAACAGGCTCAGCTAACCAGTCTTGATAAGCAGTAAACACCTGTTTTGTATAATCTTGCTGATAATGTTGTTCAAGGGCACTTTCATCCTGCCATTGTTCATATAAAAATAGCTGTGTTTCACTTTGATTTGTGTGGACGTCAAATTGCAAGCAGCCTTCTTCTTTTCGAGTAGCCCCTAATATTCCAAGGATAGCTTTTTTTGCATATTTAAAATATTGGGGCTTTGGTGTAATGGTGGCAAAGATACAATGCACAGAGCAGTCCTTAATCAAAACAATATAGTTACCATGGTAACTATATGCACTAAGTTGTCAAGCAGATATGTTTTTTTGTCTATTTATGCCATGGCTTTTTATATTCAGACTCGTTATGCAGTTAACACCTCAATTTGACTACCCGCTCTGCCTGATTTCACATCAACTCGCAGGGCCATTTGACTTTTTAACTCACTAACATGGGAAATGATCCCAATCATGCGGCCAGTGGATTGCAAATCGATTAAAGTGCGGATGGCTAAATCTAACGACTCAGAGTCTAAACTACCAAACCCTTCATCTATAAATAATGTATCCAGTCGAATACCACCTGAATAGGACTGCACCACATCAGACAAACCCAAGGCTAATGATAAGGCAGCCATAAAGGACTCTCCCCCTGACAGAGTGGCAACAGGACGCGATTTGCCGGTGTAGGCATCATCTACTTCCAGTTCAAGTCCAGATGCTTTGTTGCCTTTCGCACGCTCTTCCTTGCGAATAAGTTGATATCGGCCTTTACTCATTAACGACAATCGCTGTGAAGCCTGTATCAATACATCATCTAACAAGACACTGAGCACAAATCGCTGCAAACTAACTTTATCACCGGTGAGTCCGTTGGATACCTCGTATAAGGTTCCTACGGTTTGATATTGCACTTCAAGTGCTTGGTTCTTTTTATGGGCAGCAATTAACTTGGTTTGCACCGAAAGAAGCTGATTTTTGCGCTCTTCTAATTCCCGCCATATGCGATCTTTTTCATTAAGCACTGAATTAGCCAAGGCAAGTTCGTCTTGGATCACAACAAGGTTAGGTTTGCTTTGGGCGGTTAACTCAGATTTAAGTTGGGAAACCGCTCCGGTTAAATTATCCAGCCTAGTTTTAAACCCTTCAATATTGGTTTGTAACTCAAGTTGTTGTTGATCACTTAGTTGCGCGGCTAAAAAAGCGTCTTCATTAATAAACTCACTTGCCCCTAAAGCGGTTTCCCAATTTTTTTCGGCCTCTCGACTTTCGGTTTCCAACTCAGCTAAATTTGCCTGTAATGCCTGGTTGTTGGCATGACCTTGGTCGAATTGAGATTGGGCGACTTCTTTGTCTTGTCGAGCAGACACTAAGGCCTCATTAAGCTGGCTAATCTTACGTTTTAGACCATCTATATTGGATTCTAGCTCGGAAATATTACGTTGCTGAGAGGGGACTTGTTTTTCAAGTTGCGCAACATTCGCTTCAGCTGTGATCAAACCTTTCTCATCTACCGCTGCTTGGTCTTGCAAACCAGAGAGTTTAGCTTGGTACTCTTTGAGTGTGTTTTTATTGTTTTCTAGGTTTTCAGCTACAGTTGTCAGGTTTTTTTGAACCCTTAATAACTCACTGACTTTGTGCTGCTGAGTGTAGTGCTCAGTTTGCATCTCTTCTATGCTTTTAGATGCAATATCGCCTAACTCTTGGTTTAGGGAATCAATTAAGCTCTGTTTAACGGTTTCCTTGCTGACAGCGTTATCTAATAGTGTTTTTGCCTTATCTCGCGTGTTAGTTGCTTGTTGTTCTAGGGCTCTAACCTCATCGACTTTTTCTTTGCTGGTGAATTCAATAACACCTTGTGTCGTGGCAATATTAGGGTGCTGCAAACTACCACACACAGGACATGGCTCTCCGTCTTCTAACTCTTGGGCCAAAATAGCCGCTTGACTAGCATGCCAAGAAAACTCGGTTTTTTTAACTAAGCGTGAACTGTCTAATAAGCTATTTTGGGCTGAATCATAATCACGTCTGGCCAGAGTACTTTGCTGTTGCAGTTGCTTTAATTCGTCCCGTAATTTCTGTAAATTTTTACCCTTGGTCAAGTTTTGACTTAACTTTTCAAGTAATAGTTGTTGTGCTGCGATGGCGCTTACTTGCTCTGAAAGTTGCTGCCATTGTTGTTCTAAACCCATTATTTGTGAACTGATAGTGTCTATCTGACCTTGTTGCTTATTAAGTTTACTTTTACTCTCCGTCGCCTGTGATTGGGCCTTTTCTTTTAACACTGTGGCGGCGTTTAAGTTTTGCGCCACTTTTAAAAACTGTTCCAGTTGATTGAGTTGTTTTTGCACAGACTCAACTTGTTGCTGCTCAACTTGTGCGGCGCTAAATCTTTCTACTGCTTGTTTTAACTGGGCGTCATATTGGCTTAATGCCGATTGACTGTTAGCTAATTTTTCCTGCCCTTGAGCTAGTTTTGATGCCACGCTCTTTTTGTCTTTAAAAAGAGGTGCTAACTTTTGTGCAACTTGGGCAAGCCTCAGCTGTTGTTTTAGCTTGTCGAACGCGGGAATGGATTCTTTAAGTTGTTCTAACTCATGACTTTTCAACTCAAATTCGGTGAACTTTTTAACTAATTGATTAGCCGCTTCTAAGGCTTTTTCCGTTTGTTTAACCTGGCTTTGTGCATCTTGTTTTTGAGTAAATGCCAGTACAAGTTCTGGTTTTATCTGCACAATGCTTGTTTCAACCTGCTCTTCTGAGTTGACGTCAGCACTTTGCAATATGCCTTTTATTTGGTTCTGATGTTGCTCCACCGCTTTTTTAATCTCTGCAGCTTGGAGTTTTAAACCACCTTCAATCCTCTTATAGATGGAAGTTTGAAATAACTGGCTAAATATTTTTTCGCGATCTTTAGAGTCCGCTAACAACAATTCTCTAAACTTACCTTGAGGTAACACCATAACCTGACGGAATTGTTCAACATCTAATCCAATAAGACTTCTAATCTGGTTGTCTGCTTCTTTCACGCTAGATGAAACTAGTAGCCGATTGTTCTCGCTACCATCAAGCTCCCAAAGGCTGGCTTTGGAATTTTGCGACGTGGTGCCTTCTCCAACACTCTTAGCCCTCTCTTGCATAGGGATCCGAGAAATACGATAAGCCTTATTGCCCAAGCTAAAATCTAAGGTTACCTCGGTCAGTAAATTTATATCGGCGAAATCACAGCGCA
This sequence comes from Aliiglaciecola sp. 2_MG-2023, assembly GCF_030548145.1. Taxonomy (NCBI): domain Bacteria; kingdom Pseudomonadati; phylum Pseudomonadota; class Gammaproteobacteria; order Alteromonadales; family Alteromonadaceae; genus Aliiglaciecola; species Aliiglaciecola sp. 2_MG-2023. Next base: position 23,853 of record NZ_JAUORY010000005.1, on the reverse strand, counting down.
TTTGTGAGGCTGAGCGTTCAGCCCCGGTTGTTTGGCCATATAAGGCAAAACAGATGGCATCAAGTATGGAGCTTTTGCCCGCGCCTGTAGGGCCATTTATCAAAAATAAGGGGTTAGATCCCAACTCCGCAAAATCAATACATTCAGTACCAGAAAAAGGGCCAAAAGCATGTACAGTCAGTTTAAGTGGCTTCATGTTAATGTCCCTATTTGGTTAATCGATTAATTAGTTCGGAGACCAATTTATCTTGATCCTCTGACATGGCTTGGCCGGCAATTTGCAAATAGAAATCTCGAAACATATCCAGCTCCCCTTGCTTTAACGACTCTTGATTTAATTGTGTTGAGTTGGTTTCTAGCATGCCAGGTTTTTCAAGGTGCAACACATTGGGGTACACCTCTCTTAACTTACCCATGGGATCTAAGATTGCGTGCTTATCTGTTAGCCTAACTAAAAGATAATCGTCATTGTTGGGGTCGACTTTACCTTGTCCTAAAATAGTGCTTAATTCATCTTCAATAATACGCATGTCTCTGAGTGGCTTAAGCGCTAGGTGTGTCATTGATACTGGCATTTCAGAGTCGAATTCAACAAGGGTTACACCTTTTTTCTGGTGCTGCTCTGAAAAACTATATTTCATGATCGAACCAGAGTAACGGATATGTTCTTTTCCTTTAAACTGCGGACTATACAGGTGCCCTAAGGCCACGTAATCAAAGTCGATACAAGGTTGATAACTCACTCGGTCTGCACCGCCTATTTGTAATGGTCGTTCAGAGTCAGATTCGCTGGCACCATCAATAAAACAATGGCTGATCAACACATTTTTTTGTTTGTCTGACATCACTTTTTTAATTTCTTCGACCAAGTAACTGTGAGCCTCATCATAACTGCTAACCTCCACATCAAAGGTATTTCTAACCATTGCTGGCTCACAATATGGAATACCGTAAAAAGCAACTTCAACCCCTTTTATATCAATGATAGTTGGCTGTGTAATCTGCTGTAAATCACCGATAATATGCAGGCCAGATTGTTTCATGTGTTTTGCGCCAAACCTGACTCTTTCAGCACTATCATGATTTCCTGGAATCAAAATAGTTGGAATTTTTAAATCTATACAGATAGTTGTAAGGACTTGATCAAGCAACTCTACTGCGTTAGCTGGCGGTAATGCACGATCATATATATCCCCAGCTATAATTAGCGCATCAACTTCTTGTTGTTTAATGTACTCGATCAACTGATTAAGCACATATTGTTGATCTTCAAGTAGAGAAACGTTGTGGAATTGACGGCCAATATGCCAGTCTGAGGTATGTAAAAACTTCACAAAAGTCCTTTAAAATTACGATATTGGAAATTATTAAGGGAAATAAAAAGGCGAGACCTAAGCCTCGCCTATCATACTAACTCATCGAAAGAGCGCTGAAAACGCTGTAAAGCTAGCAACCCTTATGTGATTAACTTTTTTGACTCTCGATCCAACGATCAATTTTTGCTTCAAGAATTGGCATAGGTAATGCGCCATCTATTAGCACTTGGGTATGGAACTTACGCACGTCGAACTTATCACCCAGTGCTGCTGAGGCTTTATTGCGTAACATCCGGATATGTCGTTGACCTATTTTGTAAGCGAGCGCTTGGCCGCCGATTGAAATATAACGTTCAACTTCTGCAACAACATCGCTTTTGGCCATAGATGAATTGGCTAACATGTAGGCGATGGCCTCCTCTCTAGTCCAGCCGAATGCATGTAATCCAGTGTCGACCACTAAACGCATAGCACGCAATTGTTCGTCGCTTAGTCGCCCGTACCACATATAAGGGTCAGTGAAGAGCCCTAACTCTTTACCTAAGCTTTCTGCGTATAACGCCCAACCTTCAGCAAACACAGTGTAACCACCAAATTTACGGAATTTTGGAAGGGATTCTACTTCTTGCTGAATCGCGATTTGGAAATGGTGCCCGGGTGCCGCTTCATGAATACTTAAGGTTTCTAGTGAAAACTTTGGTTGGCCTTTTAGATCACGGGTATTAATATAAAAAATCCCCGGTCTCGAGCCATCCGGTGCCGGAGGCATATAACTGGCTCCTGCTTCAGAAGCTTCCCTGTATGCCTCAACCGGTTTCACCACGTAATCCGCTTTAGGAAATACTTCAAACAGTAATGGTAGTCTTTCATTAATCTTTTCTTTTACTTCTGTATAACCATCAATGATCCCTTGCTTAGAATCGAAGTAAAATTGGTCATCTGTACGCAAAAACTCGAAAAATGCAGGTAAATCCCCTTCAAAGCCGACAGTTTCTTTTACTTTAATCATTTCTGATAAAATGCGAGCCACTTCTTGCTTGCCAAATTCATGTATTTCTTCAGCGGTTAAAGGTAATGTGGTATTCGTTTCGATTCGGTATTCATACCATTTTTTACCGTTAGGAAGTGCCGATAAGCCAACAGTATCACGGCCATTTTGCAGATATTCGCCTGCTACAAATTTTGCCACCTTGGCATATGCAGGAATAATGACTTGCTTAATAACGGCAATATATTCACTTTTTAATTTAGCTTTTTCATCTTCGGATATATTTTCATTATCCTCTAACGCGGCTACTGGGCCGTAAAAAACGCTTTTGCTAACATCATCTACAACATGAGCACTTAATTGCGGTATCAGCTTTTCAATAATTGGCTTGGGATGGACTACACCTTTTTTAATGCCTTCTTGCATAGTCGTAATTACGCTGTCCATGTAAGCAGAAAAGCCAACCGAGCGCTTCATAAAGTTACGATAATCTTGCGCGGTATTAAAAGGCTGTGCACTACTGCCTGAGCCTAACATTGCAAAATAACTATGTACGCCACCGAACTGACTTATTGGCATCAAGTGTTCAGGCAATTCAAACTCTCTGATACCTACTTCAAGATCCCGTTTAAATACTTCATAGCTCAATAAATCCTGACCACTCAATTTACTTGAATCGATAGTATTAACAGCCGCTAAATATTTCTTCTCAAAGGCTAAACGTTTAGCGAAAACAGCTTCCGTTAGCGGTTCATCAAATTGATCGTTATATTTAGTTTCGCCAACAAAAGTAGAATAAATCGGATTAAACGCCATACTTTCATTAAAGTAATTTTCAGTTAATTCTTGGATTTTTTTCGACTCAGCTAATTGAGTCATTTTTTCAGCCGCCACCTGATTACCCGTTGAGTTGTCCGTGCTGTTACCTGCACAACCCGCTAAAGCAATTGATATAGACATAGCGATCAGTGCTTGTTTTATCGCCATCGGCTTAATTCTAATTTTCATATTTTTTTCCTGTGTTAGTGCGTGTTTTTATTGTTAGATGTCAAGCATAACAAAGCACTTCGAGACTAGCTTGATAATATAAATCCTGTAACACTTTTTATTTCTAGAAAGTGTAATAAATCATGCTCTATTTAGGCTGAATTAGGTGGAGTTTTGTTTGCCGGCCATCTAGGTAATGCACTCCGCTACTATCAAAAAATGCATTTTCCTCTAACATAATCCGAATTTCCTTTTTCCATTCTGGAATAAAAGAAGCGGCATTCAATTCGATGGAGTAAGCGGTGTTGAGGTGCAAGGGATAATCACCTGTGACCGGTACACCACCTTGAGAATCCCACATCCCAAGAGTGGTTCCAGCTGCATGACCATGATAACCAATTGGGTGAGTATAAATTGAGGGTTTAATACCCTCAGCAATAGCTTGCTCTCTAGACATCTTTAGTACTTCATTTCCCGTTCGTCCTGGTTTGAAGTTATTGGTAAAAATATCTTGTAATCGATTAGCTTTTGTAAATGCCTTTTGCAGATAGTCAGGTGCATCCGTCTCACCTGGTTTTAACACATAAGCATGCTGTTGTTGATCAGAATGTAAACGCAAATAAACCAATCCGAAGTCCACGTGCAAAAGGTCACCCGCTTGAATAACCTGTTCCGCATTGCTAGCTGTAAAGGCTTTTAAATGGTCAAACTTCACTGTACTTGAGCGTTGAATTGAAACGGATGGATGAAACCAATTGGTTAATTTTAGTTCTCTGCTTTTTTCCCTTAACCACCAAACCACATCTTCCGTAGTTGTTTCTCCGGGAGTAATAACCTGATTGGAAAAAGCCTCAGCAATTAAGCGATGACCGATTTTAATTAAGCTTGGATACAATTCCATTTCTTTGCCGCTACGGGTTTCTAACCACGCGATGGCTAAATTTTGTGATGAAACCACTTTGTTGGATAGCTCGGAAGGTAAAGCGTCCATTAACTCTTGGTATTCTGTTGCACTCAGACCATCAGCTAAAGCAAAATGAGCAGATTTATTGAGGGCTATTTTTTGTGGATTTTTTTGTTTTATTAATTCCACAAGGCGTTGCCATTGGTTGGGTTGTTTTTCTTTATCCCATCCTTTTCTAAACATGCTATCGACGTCGTATCGACTTACTGCAAGACGCTCTACAGCTTGTCCATTTCCGGGATTAAACAGCACCAAAATAGTTCTGCGTCTAGCCGATAGCCAGGTTGCTGGTAACATGGTTTTTAACACTGGATCTTCGTTATACTCCCTAGATATCAAAATCCACATGTCGATCCCTTCCCGCTCCATCAACTTGGGAAGCGTTCGCTCAAGACGATCTTTGAGTATGTCATCTATTAATGCCGCACGTTCGCGCATACTCAACACTTCTTCTGAGTGGGAAGTCGCTGCAAACAAAGTGCTTACTAGAATTATCGTTAATAAAGTAACTGTCTTTATATTAATCAAAATTTGTCCTTTGCTTTTGAAAAACTACCCTCTTTAGATAGTTAACTCGTTATCATCATTTTTGTAAATACTCAGTGAAATTACAACAATATATCGTCAATAAGAGAATATTTCAGGTTAGAATGTCGGCATTGCATTAATAGACATAAAAAATAATGACTCACACTAAAAAACGAATTTACGTGGCCTATACTGGCGGCACAATTGGTATGCGCCCTTCATCCCATGGTTATGTTCCAGTCTCTGGTTTTTTGACCGAGACCCTTAATAATATGCCTGAATTTCATCGCCCTGAGATGCCCGAATTTACGATTCAGGAGTATCAAAGTCTAATCGATTCTTCAGACATGAGCCCCCATGATTGGCAAAACATCGCCGATGATATCAGTGCTAACTATGCCGACTATGATGGTTTTATTATCTTGCATGGTACTGATACGATGGCATATACGGCTTCAGCGCTATCCTTCATGTTAGAAGACTTAGGTAAACCAGTGATTGTGACAGGCTCGCAAATTCCCCTTGCTGAATTGCGTTCAGACGGTCAAGTAAACCTGTTAAATGCCCTTTACATCGCGGCTAACTACCCTATTTCCGAAGTATCATTATATTTCAATAACCGTCTGTTTCGTGGAAATCGTAGTCGCAAAGTTGACGCTGATGGTTTTGACGCTTTTGGCTCACCAAATTATCCAGAACTACTTAGAGCGGGAATCGATATCGAACTTATTGCTGGGAAAATCAGCCAAGACAGCCAAAAAGTAATGAAGGTCAGCCCTGTAAATGCACAACCCATAGGTGTAGTAACCTTGTATCCGGGGATCAGTGCAGAAGTCATTAGAAACACCTTACAGCAACCAGTCAAAGCGTTAATTTTATTGAGTTATGGTGTCGGTAATGCACCGCAAAACCCGGCGTTGTTAGCACAACTCAAAGAAGCCCAGCAGAACAATATTATTGTACTAAATTGCACACAATGTTTTAGTGGTAAAGTGAACATGAGTGGCTATGCAAACGGTCATGTATTGCGTGAAGTTGGAGTGGTGTCTGGACATGATATGACACCAGAAGCAGCATTAGCGAAACTACATTATCTGCTCAGTAAAGAGCTTCCAGTGGAAGAAATAAAACGTCAATTAATAACAAATTTGCGCGGTGAATTAAGTTAATTCACCGGCCAATTTTTGCATTTAATTAATTGATAAAGTGAGATTTTACCCGTTCGAGTAACTGCCGATCTTTATCACTCGCCTCTGCAGCTAATTTCCCTTGTTGAATAAACTGTAATAGTAATGTGTCTTTATCTAGCTGTTCACCGTGTTGTAACTTATCGGTCATCATTTGTAACTGCAGATTTTTACGCAATTGATAATCCTCTTTTGGACTTTCTTCAGATCCAAGAATCTCCAACAAAACTGCAATTTGGTTACGGTTAAAATCAGTCACTTTATCACTAAGGTAAGCTTGTCTCCATGCTTGGGGTAACTGCTCTACTAAGTCTTTAGTTTCTTGCTCACTGATTGAGCCGCCTAACAATTCGAATACGGTATCTAACATTCGGCGCTGCTTATCACTAGTCACCGATCGTTTTTTGCTGGCGAGTTGTTTCTCAATTTTGATTAATTTACTGCTAAGCGACTTTAAGACCTGTTCATTATCATCAAGACTGGCTTTAAATTGCTGCAATTGTTCAATTACTTTCTCAATAGCAGATAAACTGTCGGCACCATCTGCTCCTTGTTGAATCACCTGCAAAGCAACTTCAGCTTCTTCAATGCCTTTTTGCAATGCTTGTTTATTGTTGTTTTGAATGTCATTGCGTTTTGCAAATAACTGGTCATTAACATGTCTAAATTGTTTCCATAATAAAGCGTCTTGTTTGCGACCAGCATTACCGATTTCTTTCCACTGATGTTGCAGCTTTTTGGCTTGCTCAATTGCTTCATTAATATCTTCATGGGTAAGCAACACCTGCGCTTTGCTAATTAGCATTTGCTTAGATTCTGCGTTGTCATGGTGGAATTGCTGAATTTGCGTTTTTAGTGGTTTGAGTGCATTTGAATATGCCTCATTGATTGTATCTAAAATCTTATAATCCACTTTACCAATACACTTCCACTGCTGTTGAATTTGACTGACTTCTTCCGCTATTGCACTGACTGATTTCTCTTCAGTTTGCAATAATTTGCAGCGCTCGATTAATGCTAACTTTTGCAGTTCATTGTCTTTGCGTTGAGACTCCATCTCAGCGAAATGTATGCGGCAAGGTTCAAATGCTTTTTCAATCGCCATATCAAAGGCTTTGTTAAGAATAGTGTCCGCCTCTGAGTCTGTATTGCCGAGACTATTCCAAGCACTTCTTAGGCGTTTAACCTCCGCGACTTGTTGTTCAACAGGCAATGGATGCAAAGCAATAGTTTCGGCTTCTTTGAGCACTGCAGGTTTACGAGGTTGAGCAATGTACTGCTGCCAATCTTTTAGATTTTCAACTTGTTCTTTAATTGCTTGGAGTTGACGGCTAACAAAATGTTGATTGCGTTCAGGAAGTTGCTCATACCAACTTGTGACTTTTTCATACAAGCCCATTGCAGCATTATATTTACCTTGGGAAATCAGTCCGTCGATGGCTCTTAACTTGGCTTTACAGCGATTTTCGTTCTGTTTAACATCATCTAAAAGCTTTTTTAATCCCGCGTTAAACGCTTTACGGCAATCCTGCCACTCAACTTCAAGTTCCTTAGGCCAACCTGAACCGTAAGGCGCAGACAACGCTTTCCAATATGATGTTTGCTCAGTTAAATACTCTTTAGAGGCACTAATCTGGCTTATATCTGTAGGCGGCTTGAGACGTTTAAATTGCTCAATAAACTCTTTACCAAGAGTCACCGCTTTTTTAAATTCAGGCAAACGTTCTAAGGTTGAACGGCATTGAATAATTTGTGAAGAAATAGATTCCCAAATTCGTTTTAGTGCAATATCGTGAGATAGTTCAGGAAATATTATAGTTAATTGTTGCTGACAATCTTGCAACGCATGTTCATAAGCTTCCACAGCCCCAAGAGTTACCTTTTCCACATCTTGTGACAACTCTTTATTCGCTTCAGCTAAAATTAAATCCACTTTTTGTGCAATTTTTTCTAGCTGTGCATTAAGCGCTTTAAATTGCTCTGCTGCTTCGAACTTGGGTGCTAATTGTTGAATTAAGCCGGTGATTTTGTGGCTAATTTCGTCGAAGCGCGTATTTAATTGCTCTTTTGTTTCGTCTTTTAAACAAGCAAAATCTTGTTGCAGAGCAGTAAATGAATCCGTCAGTTCTCGGTTTTGTTGTTTGATTAATGCATAGTCAGATTTATCTTTTAACGCCAATAAACGAGACAGTACTAATTTTGCGTCTTTCTCAATTTCTAAGGGCTTGAGTTTTGCTTCTTCGATTTTTTGAAGCTTACTGGTAATCGCGTCTTTTACTCCACTAAAAGCCGTTCTTTTTAACGCTTTATTTAGAGTAGCCTCATCATCTATCAATGCCAATAAACTCAGTTGTACCTTTTCATTATTGCTATTGATAAATTGTTGTTTGGTGACATGGGGCTTATTTAGCTTGTTTAATACCTTGAGCAATAAACCAGACTCATCATTTTTAACCGATGGTAATTGCAGCAGCTTTTCCAACAATGAATTACTTTTGCATTCAGCAATAAATCTTTGTCTTTCCTGATCGGTGATCAACAAATCACCTTGTTCAAACAAAGCATTTTCCACTGTGATCTGTGCCCGTTTCTTAACCCGTTCAGACTTGGCTGTTTCAGCCATTTTACACCACAGCGCGAAACTATTTAGTCGCGTTAAAGCAGCCAAACTTACATTTGGATCTTCGTCATTAAAGGCGAGCTCGTGTAATTGAGTCTTATGTTGAGATTCTTCTGGGATTAAGTTTGCAATTGCTTGGATTCTAACTTGCGGATTAGGATCCTGATATTTGGGTCGAAAAAAGTGTTTAAAAATCATCCTGCTTGAACCGTGCTATGCTGCTTTGTGGAGCAAACTGCTCTTTAAGTTGTTGACGGCTTTTATGATTAATTTGGCCATCAGCATTTAACGTCATATGTTGATCAAGTTTTAAAACTTTAACCTGATACATCATAACCGCTTGCATGCTGCTCTCTCGTTGGCTTTCTGTCAAGGGCAAACCATCAAGCCATTTTCCCGTTTCCACTGCTTGTAGCAGCTTTTCATAGGTATCTTTTGTCATTGACGACACTAACGCATCTATACTCACTAATTAGCTCGCTTTATAAAAATTAATCGAATTCGATTGACCACGTACCAAACAAAACCAGTAACGGAAACGGCAATCGCCATAGTATGTTGCAGGTCACCGGGTTGCGCCCCACCCCAATACATAAAACCAAAGCCAGCCACAAACATCAACATCGCCAGCAAAGACTGATTTTGAATACTGTGTTGTTTCTTAAATTTGTTTAAATTCTTTTTTCGTAACAGATCTTCAGCAGATGCATCGCCCACCGGAAAATCACAATGGGAACAAGTATCCGCTTTATCGGAAATTTTCTTATTGCACGAAGGGCAGTCTATCAGTGCCATATTTATACTCCAAATACAAAACGTTGACGGTAGTTTTACCTCCGTCAACGCTACACAAATCGATTATTGCTTATATTTTACTAAATCAGGATTTATTTTCTTTATTAAATCTTTCCCAATAATCCTTAACCGAACTTTTCATCTCTTTACTGAGCATTAAAATACCAAACAAGTTCGGTAAAGTCATGACAACGATAGCGACACTTGCCAATGTCCAAACTAACTCAGTGTCTGAAAATGAAGCCCAAACAAAACCGGCAACATAAACCACTCGGTATGGCATTACTGAGCGCGGCCCGAGTAAATAAGTCATTGCCCTATCACCATAATAAGACCACGCGATGGCAGTCGAAAAGGCAAACAACAATAGTCCAACAGAAACTATGTATTGGCCAAAATCACCGAAAAAGCCTTTAGTAAATGCAATAGTGGTTAAACGCGCCGAGTGTACCAAAGATTTCCCGGTTAAAATCAAGTTTTCTTTTACAATGCTGCCATCCACTATTTTGACTGAGCCGGTGAATAAATCTTCGTTTCCACCCACGGTAAACATCACATCTTCAGCCAAAGAACGAGCATGAATAATCGTAAAACCACTACTCACCGCTTTGCCAGATACAACTTGAATATCACCATTGTATTTTTCAACGCTTGAACTACCGATATTATTTAAATAGTGGTACAAGTTTTCTCTGTCTTGTGGATCTTCCTCAGAGTAACTACCTGCGACTATTTCTAAACTGGAGCGTTCGAATTGGTTGATATGTTTATCTTTCCAAACACCAGAAGATAAAATAACGAGACCGGTCAAAGTACAAATAACGATAGTATCGATAAACGGCTCTAATATTGAAACCATACCTTCAGACACAGGCTCTTTGGTTTTTGCTGCCGCGTGAGCGATGGGAGCTGAACCTTGACCCGCTTCATTGGAGAATAAACCACGATTCACACCTCGGTTAAATGCATACGCAATAGAAGCGCCTAAGAAGCCTCCCGTTGCTGCTGAACCGGTAAACAAATCTGAGAATATTGACGTAAATGAAGGTCCGATATTTTCTAAATTGGCGAAGATTACGGCTAAAGCTCCGATTAAATAAATCAGCGCCATAAAAGGCACAATTTTAGATGTAACCGCTGCTATACGTTGAATTCCACCTAAGATGACTAACGCAAGTAGAATCCCTAGTACACTACCAACAATCCAAGGTTCAAAGCCGAAGGTCTCTTCAATACTAGTGGCAATACCATTACTTTGCGGTAAATTACCTGTACCGAAAGAACTGATTACCGTTGCAATCGCAAATGCCACCGCTAACCACTTCATATTGAGACGTTTATCCATGTAATACATGGGGCCTCCAGCCATAGTGCCATCTTCGGTTTTTTCGCGATATTTATGAGAAAGGGTCACTTCAACAAATTTGGTAGTCATACCAAAAAATGCAGTCGCCCACATCCAAAACAATGCTGCTGGTCCACCGAGGAAAATAGCAAATGCTACACCACTAATATTTCCGGTACCGACAGTACCGGATAAAGCTGTAGTTAAGGCTCTAAAATGACTGGTATCACCGGGAGAATCATCACTATCAAACTTACCGGTAACCACTTTCCACGCATGCTTAAAATAACGTATTTGCGGAAAACCTAGAAAAATTGTAAAAAACAGACCTGTTCCCAACAAGATAAATGGAAACAGAGCATTGCCCCCTAAAAAACTATCTAATAGCTTTAAAAAATCATGAAAAACTTCCAAACGACTCCCCTTTTTTTATTGTTATATCGTGTTTAATACAAGTTTCTAATTGTGTTTTATTTCACTAACGTAAATCATCAATCACAGCATTCACGACTACGAGTAAATCTTCACCTAACTGTTTGCATCTTTCTGGAGACCAGCCATAAGCCGCATCTGGCAAAAGCGCATTATCTTTAAATGGCATTTCCAAGGTATAAGCTAAACAATCATATAATTGTCCAACCGCATTAGTCGCCACTGTCATATTACCTTCACCAGGTGCATCTTTGTCGTAACCAAACTCATCTTGGAATTCCGGTGTGACCGTTAAAAAAGCTGACTTAAACGCATTTTCTAACTTTTCGATTCTTTTACTGTAGCCGGGATTTCCTTCAGCACCGGCGACAAAATTATAAGGTAACGATTCGTCTCCATGAATATCTAAAAACAGATCTACCCCTGTCTCACGCATTTTCTGCATAACCAAAAAGACTTCAGGGCTTTTTTCTAAACTAGGAGATTGCCATTCTCTATTCAGGTTTGTGCCAACTGCATTAGTGCGCAAATGACCACGAACGGAACCGTCTGGGTTCATGTTAGGCACAACGTAAAATATTGCTTTGTCTAGCAATCTTCTGGCCACTCCGTCATCAGGATCGAAAAGACGCGTTAATAGCCCTTCAATTAACCATTCAGCCATGGTTTCGCCGGGATGTTGTCTTGCTGTTATCCAAACTACGGGTTTTTCTTCTTCGGCTTGCCCTATTTCTAACACTGACATGTCGCGACCATCCAATGTTTCACCTAAATGGTGCAATTGACAATCGTCATTCACTTGGGCGTTAGCTAATAAATCTAAATGTCGTTCGTAACTGTAGGGTGCAAAGTAAGCAAAGTAAGTGTGTTTATGCTCTGGGGTGAAGGAAATAGTTAGATTGTCACCATCAAAGACACTGTCGACTCTAAACCATTCCTGTCGGTCGTAAGACGCTACAGCTTGATAACCTTCCCACCCTTCAGGATAGGCAGATTTAGCCAAGTCACTAATTTTAATCTTATGCTCTAAAAAGGGAGTGGAATCTAATTTAAAATGAAACCATTGATAAAATTCAGACTGGTTGTCATTTCTTATTTGTAATTCGATTTGTTTTGGATTTTCTCCGTTGATTACGACGATATTGCCAGAATCAAAATTGCTGCTTATATTCACATTCAGACTCACTGATATTTTAACCGACATCAATCTATCATAATCTGATAAAAAATGGGTTAGGCTGAACCACTAATTTAGATAAAAAAATCAAATTGGCTCATAAATATAAATAACTAAAAGAGAAGTATTTCGCGCGGGGATATCGAGTAAAACAGCTTGCCGCCCTAATCAAATGGACTTTCTGACCAAAACGGCAAATCTGTGTATTTAATTTTTTAAGCTGGAATTGTTGGGTAAGTTAAACCTGCCATAGCTTGCACTACGCGCATAACCTGACAACTATATCCAAACTCATTATCATACCAAACATATAAGGTAGCACGATTACCTGCAACGATAGTGGCTTGCGAATCAACCACTGATGCTGCTCGTGAACCAACTAAGTCAGTAGATACAATTTCAATAGATGAAGTAAAATCTACCTGGTGTTGCAATGAAGAAAACAATGAAAGGTCGCGCAAGAAATTATTCATTTCCTCTTTATCTGTCGACTTATTCAAATTTAAATTCAAAATAGCTAGAGATACATTTGGCGTTGGTACACGTATCGCGTTGCCGGTTAATTTACCTTCTAACTTCGGATAGGCTTTGGATACGGCTTTTGCTGCGCCTGTTTCCGTAATAACCATATTTAATGCGGCACTGCGACCACGTCGCTCTGCTTTGTGGAAATTATCGATTAGGTTTTGGTCATTGGTAAATGAGTGAACCGTTTCAACATGACCGTTTTCAATACCAAACTGCTCATCTAAGGCTTTTAATACTGGTGTAATAGCGTTAGTTGTACAACTAGCGGCCGACAGAATAGTATCGTCGCTGGTAATATCACTATGGTTTACACCGTAAACAATATTTTTAACGTCGCCTTTTCCTGGTGCGGTCAAAATAGCCTTTTTAGTGCCTTTCGCTTTTAGGTGTAGACCTAAACCGTCGCGGTCACGCCAAATACCCGTATTATCAATGACAATGGCATCTTTTATACCAAATTGAGTGTAATCAACACTGTCTGGGGAGTCTGCGTAAATAACTTGAATAAATGAACCATTCGCCTTTATAGCATTGCGTTCGTGGTCAACTGTTATGCTGCCACTAAATGGACCATGAACAGAATCTCTGCGTAGTAAGCTGGCACGCTTTTCTAAATCACCGTCTTTTCCGCCACGAACGACAATGGCTTTTAGGCGTAACTTATTGTTTTTACCTTGACGCTCAATAAGCAATCGAGCCAACAGTCTTCCAATTCGACCGAAGCCGTATAAAACCACGTCTTGAACTGGGTGATTATCTTGCTTTCCTGCAATAGTAACTAGCTGTTCATCTAAGTAGGACTTGATGTCCATATCTTTAAATTTATCATCGTGATGATATGCGTAAGCTAATTTACCTAAATCAATGTGTGCAGGTGCTAATTGAAGCTTGCTCATTTCTTCTAGAATTGGCCAACTTTCTCTTAGTCGAAGTTTATCACCTGTATGACGTCTAACTTTACGGTGAGATTTTATAATGTCGATAGCGCTGGCACCTAACATAGGTCTTCCAAAAATCGAGATTTCAACAGCGCTGTCACGATATAATTTACCAAGTACAGGCTGCATCAATTCAGCGTATTCTTGACGCTCTTGCCAACTGCCCATGAGTTCCTGTTCAAACTGCTGATTCATTCTTTACTACCCTAATTTGTTAATAGCATCAAAAAACGCGGGTATTCTAAAGGTAGTTATGCATATCACCAAACTGGTATAAAGTTTCAATTTTTAGACAAAATAGTAATGAAAGCAGGTATTGAATGTAATTTTACCTCATAAATTTCCGTTATGAAGGAGAACAACGCCTTATGCAGGAAATTAGCTAGGAATTCCTGTAAAAATATTACAAAAATTATTTCTAACTATTTTAAAAAACTGCGATTTATTCCGCTTTTTCAGGTGAAAACTTAACGGAAATTGAATTGACGCAATAACGTTGGCCTGTAGGTGCTGGGCCATCGGGGAAAACATGTCCTAGGTGAGCTTCACAATTTTTGCACACTATTTCAATTCGTTGCATACCCAATGAATTGTCTTCATGGAACGCCACATTGTCATGTTTAGTGTGTGCGGAAAAAGACGGCCAACCACAACCTGAATCAAATTTATCTTCAGATGAAAAAAGAATACTGCCACAACAAGTACAGGTGTAGTCCCCAGTATCTTTATTATGCAGCAATTCCCCAGTAAAGGGTCTTTCAGTGCCTTTTTGTCGGCATACTCTATATTCTTCTTCGGTTAACTTTTCACGCCATTGCTCATCGGTTAATTTCATCGAAATCTCCAAAGTAGAATTTAATACTGATTAATTACAGCTTCGTTTAAATACAGTAACACTTCGATAGGCTTGCAGGAATACATTCGATATTTTGGTTTTAGGTTGTAACGACGGCTTCTTGTATCGTGTATCAAGTTCTAACGTCCAAATTCCGCTTGGTAGTTGAAAACGAACATCATGATCGTAGGTATTAAAAATTAATAACAAATGTTCGTCTGTATGTTTGGGGCATCCTTTCAATTCAACCGCAAAAGATTGTTTATGGGGATCTTGCCAATCCGAATCCAATTTATTTTCACCATCGGGTCGATACCAATTCACTTCATCAACGTTGTGATGAAGATTGTACTCGTCATCCTTTAAAGACAAGTCGGTTAAAATGATGCTGCTTTTTCGCAATGCAATCACTTGTTTACAGAATGCCAAAAAGTCTTGTTGTGACTCGTTTAATTGCCACTGTGACCAATTTACCTCGTTATCCTGACAGTAGGCATTATTATTCCCTTGTTGTGTTCGACTCAGCTCATCGCCACCTAACACATGGGGAATGCCTTGGGAAAGTATTAAGGTCGCGAATAAATTACGCTTTTGTTTTTCGCGCAATGCATTGATATTTTCGTCCTTCGTTGGCCCCTCAACACCGTAATTAGCAGACAAGTTATGCCCATGACCATCTCGGTTATCTTCTAAATTGGCTTCGTTATGCCGACTCGAATAACAAACTAAATCATGTAACGTAAATCCGTCATGATAAGTCACATTATTCACTGACGAATGAATTGAGCGCCGACCTTTTGGGAATATATCTCTGGATCCTAATAAGCGGGTTGCAAATTCTCCGGTTAAACCGACATCACCACGCCAAAAACCTTTAACCGTATCTCTGAACTTGTCGTTAACTTCTTGCCAGTTAGCAGGAAACTCTCCCAAACGGTAGCCACCATGGCCAATATCCCAGGGTTCTGCTATCAACTTAACGCCAGCCAAAATAGGATCTTGACGCAGTGTCGTTAAAAAGCCTGAAGTGCTTGAAAATTCATAAGGATCTCGCCCTAACCCAGCGGCCAAATCAAATCTAAAGCCATCCACGCCCATATAACTAACCCAATACCGCAATGCATCCATCGCCATCTTCATGACATAAGGTGAAGCCGTATTGACACTATTGCCGCATCCAGAATAATTGACGTAATGCTCGAAATTCCTAAGATCGTGTTCATCTTTCTCAAACAGATAAAAAGACGCATTATCAAATCCCTTAAACGACAATACTTGGCCATCAAAGCCCCCTTCCGCGGTGTGGTTAAATACCACGTCCAAAATAACCTCTAATCCCGCTTCATGGTATTTTTCCACTAAGGTTTTGAATTCAGCAATAGGGTCATCAATGGCATAGCGCATCTCAGGGCAGAAATAATTAATTGGGTTGTAACCCCAATAATTTGTCAGTCCTTTTTCAGTGATATAAGGCTCTGGCATAAACGCCATAACGGGTAAAAATTGTACAGCCGTCACCCCCAACTCTTTTAAATGCTGAATAATTGCTGGTTGGCAAGCACCAAGATACGTGCCTCTGAGGTTTTCAGGAACATCGGGATGGAGTTTTGTCAGGCCCTTAACATGGGCTTCGTATATGATAGTTTCGCTTAACGGAGTGCGAGGTCTTTGATGGTCGTCGGTTAAAGGCGGATTATTTTCAGCGACAACCACGCACTTTGGCATCATTAAAGCGCTATCACCTTCATACTTTTTGCGGTTCCAATGTAGCGCGCGATTTAATTGCTTTGCGTAAGGGTCGATCAATAATTTTTCTGGATGGAAACAGTTACCATTACAGGGTTTGTTCTCGCCTTGGGTGCGATAGCCATATAACTGGCCGGCTGAAACACCTTCAATATGGCCATGCCATACTTCACCAGTTTTTGCTTTCAATTCAAAATATTCTATTGGTTCTTCAGTGTCTTGCTTAAAAAGACAAAGCAACACTTGTTGAGCATTTGGACTGTGGACTGCAAAATTACAGCCCGTTTCTGTTAAAGTCGCACCTAAAGGAAGGCATTCACCTTCGGTTACTGAAAAACCATGTTGTTTTGAATTAGCCAAATTTTCACTCTGTTATTTGTAACATCAATGTAGCCAAAGGAGGCATATTAATACAAATAGAATAAGGTTGATTATTCCATTTTACCGCTTCAGATTGTACATTTTTAAGTACCTTGTAACCACTACCCCAATATTTTTTGTCGTCAGAATTAAGTATTAAATGGTATTCACCTTCTTCAGGAACCCCTACTCTAAATTCATCCCTTGGTACTGGCGTAAAGTTACTAACCGCAATCACCGTTTGCTGTCCATTTTTAGACTTTCTCAATAACGAAAGCATAGATTGCTCAGCATTCCCATGATCGATCCATGCAAACCCATCAGGATCATGATCACTTTCATATAGCGCAGGATAAGTGCGATATATGTTGTTTAGATCTCGATACAAAGATTGAATGCCTTTGTGTTTATCAAAATTAAGCAAATCCCATTGTAATGAAGCGTCATGATTCCATTCAGAACTTTGCCCAATTTCATTGCCCATAAAATTCAATTTTTTACCTGGGTGTGCATACATAAAGCCAGCATAGCATCTCAGATTGGCGGCTTGCTGCCATTCGTCACCAGGCATCTTTCTAAGTAATGCCCCTTTACCATGCACCACTTCATCGTGGGAGATAGGTAGAACAAAGCTCTCACTAAAGGAATAAACCATGCTGAAGGTTATTTCACCATGATGATAACGTCGGTAGGAAGGGTCTTTACTGATGTAATGCAACGAATCGTGCATCCACCCCATGTTCCATTTAAATCCAAAACCTAAACCACCTTCGAATACGGGTTTAGACACTTTAGGAAACGAAGTCGACTCTTCGGCGATGGTCATTGCCCGAGGGAACTTCTCATAAACGGCTTTATTCATCCATTGCAAAAAGCTGATCGCTTCGTAATTTTCGTTTCCGCCATCAACATTGGGGATCCATTCACCATCTTTACGGGAATAATCCAAGTACAACATAGATGCTACAGCATCTACACGCAGTCCATCAATGTGGAAATGTTCTATCCAAAACAATGCGTTGGCCACCAAAAATTGACGCACAGTATCTTTACCAAAGTCATAGATACAAGAGTTCCAATCTGGATGCCAGCCTTTACGCGGATCTTCGTACTCGTAAACATGAGTACCATCGAAACGAGCTAATCCGTGACCATCTTCGGGGAAATGCGCCGGTACCCAATCGATTATAATGCCAATACCATTTTGATGGCATTTATCTACGAAAAATTTAAAGTCGTCGGGATCGCCAAATCGACTAGTGGGTGAAAACAAGCCTACAGGTTGATATCCCCAAGAGCCATCGAACGGAAACTCAGAAATCGGCAATACTTCCAGATGAGTATATCCCATGTCTTTCACATAAGGGATAAGGTCATCGACCAATTCGCGGTAACTTAAATAGGTTTTATCTGGATCAGTTGGTCGCTTCCAGGAACCTAGATGCACCTCATAAATACTCATTGGCTGTAAGTATTTATCTGCTTTTGATTGCTCTATCCATTCAGCGTCATTCCATTGATAATCATTTTGATTAAATATAATTGATGCGTGAGATGGATACTGTTCAGCACTAAAACCCACAGGATCAGCTTTGTGAGGCAGTTGATTGCCATTCGCATCTTTAATTTGATATTTATATCGTTGGCCGGCAGATAAACCTGGAATAATTAAAACCCAATAACCCATTGACGTTTTTTGCATCGGATGGCAACTGCCATTCCAATAGTTAAAATCACCAATAACAGATACAGCCTTAGCGTTAGGCGCAAAGACCGCAAATCGAGTTGCCTCTATTTTTTTATCCAGTCCAACGTCTAAAGATATTAACTGTGCCCCCAATTGCTGATACACATTTTCAGGGGCATGATCAACATAGTGCACCGCATGGAATGCTTGTTCTTGAAACTGATAAGGGTCTATAAGGTCATAGGTAGTTTCTTTAGTTTCCACTTTCAAACCATAAACCAAATCTTCTTTGACCTTTTTAAACTGACCACAAAACAAATCTGTTTTGTTTTTTCGCTTTAGCTTGCCAACGTTTTTTCCAGAATCTAAGTCAAACACACTGACATTTTTTGCTCCGGGTAACCAAACATTAAATTGGGTTATTTCTTCAATGGTTTTTTTACCTAAAAATTCAAATGGTTCAGTACAATTAGCTTGCTTTAATTCTTCTTCTATTAACATTGATTCGCCTTATGGGTTAACGTCAGTTCAAAATATAGAACCTTAACCGTTTAAGTAAAGTATAATTACAGAATTACTTTGCGTTGTCTCTAGCCTTCGTTAGCTTTTTCGCTAAAAGCACAATATCGGGATCAGAGAATATTTGCTCTAAATCCTGATTTAGTTTGCGCTTCCAGTTTGGATATTCTTTGAAAGTACCAGGTATGTTGACAGGTTTATCCATTTGTAACCAGTCTTCAAGTTGCAAACTGAGTAATGCGCTAGACCCAGTTGCCATATGCACCTGCATGTCATAGTTTAACTCTTTGCTCATACCAAGATGATCTACTTGACGATCCATCCATTCGGGAATGGCATGATGTCCATGCAGACTATTCAAGATTTGCTGCTTATTACTGTGTCTACTGGTATACAGCCCCGACAATATTTCCTCAGTAGGATACAACCCCAGTTCTTTGCCAAGTTCTAAATCGTGACAATGCCAATATCCCGACAACGTTGGCATATCATGGGTGGTTAATGTTGACATAGATTGAACCGGATAATCTGATGGAGAATAAAAACCGCCGTCTTTAGCTTGTTCAAAAAAGAACACACGGTAAGAGTAAACACCGTTATCAGCTAATTTACTGCGGATTTCTTCAGGTACGGTTCCTAAGTCCTCACCAATGACTAAACTTTGATGACGCTGGCTTTCAAGGGCTAAGATACCTAATAAATCATCTACAGGATAATAAACATAGCCGCCATCTTTTGCATTGTCACCTTTTGCTACCCACCACAAACGAAGTAACGCCATCACGTGATCAATTCTTAACGCTCCGGCAGACCTCATATTTGAATCAAACAAATCAATAATAGGTTGATATTGCTGATGATAGAGTTTCTCTGGATCCATTGGAGGCAAGCCCCAGTTTTGTCCTAACGGACCAAGCACATCAGGCGGCGCGCCTACGCTAGCATCTGTGCAATACAAATCTTTATTTCCCCATATCTCTGCGCTGCCTTCACTCACACCAACAGCCAAATCACGATAAATACCAATAGACATGTTATTTTGTGTTGCGACTTGATTAGCTGCTTCTAGTTGCAGCGCGGCTTGCCATTGCAAAAACAAGTAAAATTTGACACGTTTTGCATTCTTTTTAACAAATTTAGATACCGCTGGCGACTGAAAATCAGCATATTCTTTGGGAAAAACAGGCCATCCCCAAGAGGGTTTTCCTTGGTTAGCCAAGTGCTCTTGCAAAGCATCATATGTGGCTAACATTTGCAGACTATCCCCCCCCTCTTTCACAAACTGTTTAAAGGCTTTATTCTGCTTAGTATTTTTACTTAAAAAGTGGCTATTTTGATTATCAAATACACGCTCAAGGGCACCTAATTTTAATTGAGTGACCGCTTCGTAATCCACATATTCCAAACTGCGCACATGATCTAGGCGCGATTGAAATTCTGCATTATTCACCAATTCTTGTACATCTGGACAGTTATAACCATCAATAGCTGTCACATCTAGATATATAAAATTAAGCCAACGTCTGGAAGAAGGTCCATAAGGGCTGCACGCATCTGGATTTGCTGGATAAAGTGCATGAATAGGATTCAAACCAATAAACTGTGCACCGTTTTTAGCAGCAGACGCAATCAATTGAGCCAAATCAGAGAAGTCTCCAACGCCCCAGTTATTTTCGCTTCGAAGGCAGTAAAGCTGTACGCTTAACCCCCAGACTTTGCGGCCATCTAGAATCGATTGAGGATGATAACAAGAAGAAGGTGCCATTATCATTCGCATTGCTGCAATCTGATCACCGTCATCCGCCAACAGTTTGAGTTGATGGTAACCTAGTGGTAAAGAATGATTTAGTTTAATTAGGTATTCTTGAAACTCTATATCTTCAATAATAGTCGCGTTGATTAAATCACCATCTATAGGTACAAACTTTTGTTGTAATGTACTTTTGTCTTCACAATCGATGGCGATGACAAAGTCATCATTAACTAATTCTATTGGAAGCCTAACCGTAATAAATAACTCATCCGTATCACGATTTACTTGAACTGGATTAAGTGGAGACATCCAAATTTGTTGAAACTCTGTTTCTACCTGAGCGATTAACGATTCCTCGTCATCAACTTGGTAACCCATGGCGCTCAATAATTTGCGTTTACTTTGTTGTTTAACTATTTCGGGTTTGCCCCATGCATCAATGTAGTTCGATTCTACACCTTTTATATCTACAAGCTTGTCGATAAGAGGAGAAGTCATGCCGCTTTGTGTCCTATTAATATAGTACTTTGACGAGTTTTAAGAATAGCCTCGTCTCATATAAAACTGAAATTTTACTTAATAAGTGGTAAATGTGCGTTGATATATTGTCAATTTTTTCATTTACTACCTAAGTAGCGAATTTAAAGACTCACCATCATGCTTGATTAAATCCCTATTCATTGATCTTCAAAGACTATTAAATAGAACTTCGTTTCTCAAGTCTATATGAAGTTAACAGACCAACAAGGTACTAATTTTACCCCACAGACTCTGTTATGATGGTGTCTACATTATCCGTCATAATGTTAATAAATCGTTATTGAATACGTTTGCAGTGAATATATCGTAATAAAACAACAAATTTCAGGGTTTTTTTTGCCTTATAGGCAATTATGATCCATAATTTTTGTAATTATCTTACAACCAAATGTGAAATTGAGGAACCTTCATGGCAATCAAAATTGGAATTAATGGCTTTGGCCGAATTGGACGGTTTGTATTTAGAGCTGCATGCGAACGCTCTGATATTGAAGTTGTAGCAATAAATGATCTTCTAGATCCTGATTATATGGCTTATATGCTTCAGTATGATTCTACGCACGGAAAATTTAATGGCACTGTTGAAGTAGTTGACGGTCATCTAGTCGTAAATGGCAATACAGTACGTGTAACTTCAGAGCGTGATCCTGCTGACCTTAAATGGAATGAAGCGGATGTTGATGTGGTAGTGGAATGTACAGGTTTATTCCTTACCGATGAAACTGGACGTAAACATATACAAGCCGGCGCTAAAAAAGTGGTCTTTTCTGCACCGTCTAAAGATGCGACTCCTATGTTTGTTATGGGTGTTAATCATGAGACATACGCAGGTCAGGACATTGTTTCTAACGCCTCTTGTACAACCAATTGTTTAGCGCCATTAGCAAAAGTACTGAATGATAAGTTTGGTATTGTTGACGGTCTAATGACCACTGTTCACGCAACAACAGCTACGCAAAAAACGGTAGACGGTCCATCGCACAAAGATTGGCGTGGCGGACGTGGTGCAAGTCAAAATATTATCCCATCTTCAACTGGTGCTGCTAAAGCAGTGGGGAAAGTAATTCCTGCATTGAACGGTAAATTAACCGGAATGGCATTTAGAGTACCAGTGGCTGATGTTTCAGTAGTTGATTTGACAGTTAATTTAGAAAAGCCAGCTACTTACGATGAAATTTGTGCCGCAATGAAAGAAGCTTCTGAAGGTGAACTAGCCGGAATTTTAGGTTACACCGAAGATGCAGTGGTATCGCAAGACTTTATTGGCGATGTTAGAACATCTATTTTTGATGCTAAAGCCGGTATTGCTCTAACCGACACTTTTGTAAAAGTCGTTTCATGGTACGACAATGAAATTGGCTACTCCAATAAAGTGCTTGATTTAGTGGCTCACATCAGTAAATAAGTTTAATAAAATTTTTAAACGTAATAAAGCGACCTTATGGTCGCTTTTTTTATGTTATTCCAATCTACTTTAGTTAATAATTCTTATAGATCATATTATTACCCATCCCAAGGGTATTAATAATTACAATGTTTAAAATAGGTATTTGAGTATGAACACACCATCTAGTATCTCGACCAGTAAAAGAGGTGAGAACGATATATTGGAAATCAACAATGATTTTGCGAAAGCGACAATTTCTTTATTTGGTGGGCATATTCTAAGTTACATTCCCAAAACAGATAATATAGACAGACTTTGGGTCAGCGACGCTGCGATATTTGATAACAAAACAGCAATACGAGGTGGGATTCCAGTATGCTGGCCTTGGTTTGGCGATGGGCATAAACAAAATAGAGATGACCTGCCCGCTCATGGATTTGTCCGCAACCAAATTTGGTCTTTGGACTCAGCCGAAGAAAATGACCAGGGTACACAATTGGTATTGACGCCCAAATCCACACAAGGGCCTGGATGGGCATTTAAAACCACTTTAAAACTCAAGGTTACTGTGGGTAAAACCTTGGTGCTAGAATTGATTACACGCAACATGGACGCTGAAGATATTCATCTTGGGTGTGCACTACATACGTATTTTAGTGTGAACGATATTGATGGGGTAACGCTAGCCGGATTAAGCGGTCCCTATTTAGACAAAACTCAAAACTATGAACAATTTGAAACACCAGAAACCTACCGAATAAAAGAAGAAACCGATCGTGTCCATTTACATCCAGCGGTATTGGTTGAAATCAACAATGGCCATCATATCAGCGTACGTTCAACAGGACACGACAGTATTGTAGTTTGGAACCCTTGGAAAGATAACTGCCTAAGGATGAAAGACATGCAGCCGGATAGCTATGAAACCATGATTTGTGTTGAAACAGCTATTACACAAGGCAAAATACTTAAAAGCAAAGAAGAAGTTATTATCAAGCAGCAAATAATTTAACTAACAGACTGGTAAGTAATGTTGTTGCTAAAAGGATTTGAGACTAAAACGGATTTAATATTAGAAAGGATTGTTCTTAGGTTTAATTGTGCTTAGATGTGATTGTAACTAGATGTCTAGTGTTGTTTTAAATGGCGGAGTGGACGGGACTCGAACCCGCGACCCCCGGCGTGACAGGCCGGTATTCTAACCAACTGAACTACCACTCC